>JAFSHB010000034.1 GCA_017440525.1 Oscillospiraceae bacterium
CAGGTGCAGCGGCAGGTGCAGCGGCAGGAGCCTCAGCAGGAGTTTCCGCGCCGGAAGCGCCCATCAGTGCGGAAGTATCTTCACCGGGATTACCAACGGCGCAGACATTCTGCAGGCAAGGAACCTCGTCGCCTTCTTCGAAGAACTTCTCCAGCAGCGTACCGGCTGCAGTGGATTCGCACTCGAAGGAAGCCTTGTCGGTCTCATAAGTAAACAGAACGTCGCCTACGTTGACAGTATCGCCCACGTTGACCTTCCACTCACCAATGATGCAGGATTCAACAGTGATGCCGGCTTTGGGCATCAGAACACCTTGTGCCATAGTTTATTTCACTCCTTGTTAGGTTTTATTACTTCATCTTGCAGCTGAGCAGATACTTCTCAGCTTCTGCGCTCCACAGACCGTTGTGGCGCTTGCAGATCTCATCGAGCTTGGCGAACATGGGATCGGTCTTGCCCAGCTCTTCAAAGTCCCAGATCGCTGCCAGAGGCATCTCGATCTGCGTGTAGATCAGCTTCTTACCGCCGCGGATGTTGGGCAGGTTCAAAGTAGTGTCGACCACGCAGTCCAGACCGCCGATGTGGGTGACCAGAGCAGCGGGGTTGATCTTGCCGGAGGTCATCATCTCGATGGCTTCCCTCATATCATCGGTGTTGCCGCCGGAGGTGCCGACCAGATGGGTGTAGAGATAATGGACATTGTAGAAGTTGAACTCGGCCTTGAACTGGTTGTTGGTGGGGCCTGCGAAGAAGTTCAGGCAGCCGTCGAAGCCCAGGATGCCGTCGGCCTGCTCCACCAGAGACTTGACGGGAGCGAAGCAGATGACATCATCATAGCCGGTGCCACCGGTCAGCTCACGCAGGTAAGCCACGGGATCTTCCACCTTGGCGGTGTTGACATAGTGCAGCTCGATGCCGTTCTTCTTAGCCTCTTCCACCGTGTAGATGGAAGCAGCTCTTTCCAGACGCTCGTCGTCGATATCGGTGACGACCAGCAGGCCGGGCTTGCGGTCGCAGTGGATGGCGTAGTCGATCGCACCGAGACCCATGGGGCCAACGGATGCCAGCAGAGCCATCTTGCCGCCTTCGACGATGCCCATCTTGTGCTCATAGGAGCCGGCCTGAGTATGGTACATAGCATGGAAGGTACCGATGACACAGGAGATAGGCTCAGCCAGAGAGCCGTAGAAATAAGTATCGGAGTTGTAGGTCAGCGGGTTGTCGGTCAGCAGGGTCTCGATGGGGACCAGACCGTACTGGGCATCGCCGCCGCAGTACTTGTAGGAATAGCCGGGGGCCAGCTGGGAGCCCTTGTAGAAGTGGGCGGGCTGGATGGCGAAGCCGTCGCCGGCCTTATACTTGTGCTTCCAGTTCTCGCCGACCTCTTCGATGATGCCGCAGAACTCGTGGCCCACGATGGTGGGGTTCTCAGCGCAGTCATCGGGAACGCGCTTGTGGTCGGGACCCTCGACAGCAGCCTTGTAGGAGCTCATGCAGATAGAGTCGGACATGATCTTGATGAGGACATCGTCCGGACCGACCTGAGGCAGTTCGATCTCCTCAAGGCGAAGGTCCATCTTACCGTGGATTCTTACAGCTTTGGTCTTCATATACGCAATTCTTCCTTTCTCCTCTGCCGTAACAGAGTTTCGTTTTGTGTGGGATTGTATTTGTTCTCCTGTAATTGTACGCCAACACCACAGGAAAGTCAACTACGAACCCCTTGGTTTTTCGCAAAAACACAGCTTTCTGCCACTCGGTGCAAAGAATTCGTTTTTTCACATCCTTCTTTGTAAAAAATGACATAATCATTCTTATAAAGTATAGCACGATCTCGCCTTAAAAGCTATCTTTCCGAGGAAAAAAATAAGCAGACCGGCAGCTAAAAATGCTGTCGGTTTTTTGGTTATTCTGATAAGAAAAAGGACGCCTTTCGGCGTCCTTTTCAAGATGCGATATCAGTCGTACAGGCAGGGAGCGATCGCAGGATCGTCCATGTTGTCTGCATTGTACCATGCAAAGCCGGAGTCGATGAAGTTGGTGCCCAGGTCTTCGCCGTTCATCAGCTTCACAGCAGCTTCCACAGTCATGTAGCCCATAGCAACAGGGTTCTGGGTGATGGCACCGGCGATCTCGCCGCTGCGGATGCCGTCCTTCAGAGCCTTGGAGGAGTCAAAGCCGACCAGCATGACTTCGCCGACGACACCCAGTTCCTTCATGCCGTTGTAAGCACCGACACAAGCGCCTTCATTGGTGCAGTAGACCAGATCGATCTCGGGATCGGCCAGCAGCATGCCCTTCAGAGCTTCGGCGGACTTCATGTGGTCGCCTTCTGCGTACTGGATGTCAACGATCTCGATGTCAGGATAGTTGGCCTTGATCTCATCGACAAAGCCATCGACACGGGCAACACCATCGGGAACAGTCTCGGTATGGCCCAGAACTGCGACCTTACCTGCGCCGCCCAGCAGCTCGGCAGCATTCACAGCAGCCAGCTTGCCGGCTTCGGCGTTGTTGGAAGCAACATTGACAGCGGGCAGATCTTCGCCCAGACCTGCATCAAAGCCGACCAGAGGGATACCGGCAGCCTTCTGCTCTTCCAGGATGGTGGCGACGGAAGCTACATCGATAGCGGCCATGCAGATAGCCTCGGGGCCGTTCTGGATGGCAGTATTCAGCATATCGACCTGCTCGTCGACCATGGTCTCCTGCTCGGGGCCTTCGAAGGTGATGGTGACACCGTACTCAGCAGCGGCTTCCTCAGCGCCCTGCTTCACAGCCTGCCAGAACTGGTGGCTGTAGCCCAGGGACACCATAGCGACATAGGGAACATCCTCGGTGACCGCTTCGGTCACGACTTCTTCGACGACCTCTTCCTGTGCGCCGCAGGCGACCAGGGCCAGGACCATCATCAGGGCCAACAACAATGCTACGATTCTCTTCATTTTGATACTCTCCTTTTGTTTTTTTATCGTTCAATCACCGTCAGTTCTTCTTCCGTTTCTTGCTCATCTGGTCGAAAGCAACTGCAATGATCAAAACTACACCGATGATCGCCGACTGGCTCTCCGTGGTGACCTGCATCAGGCGCAGGCCATTTTGGATGGAACTGATGATCAGCGCGCCGATGATGACGCCGCCGATGGTGCCCTCACCGCCGGACAGGGAGTTGCCGCCGATAACAGCAGCAGCGATGGCATCCATCTCATAGCCGGGGCCAAGGGCAGGCTGTGCGGAGTTGAGTCGGGAGGACATGACCAGACCGGCAACACCTGCATAGGCACCGCAGACAGAATAAATGGTGATCAGCCAGCGGTCCACATTGATACCGGACAGTCTGGCCGCTTCACGGTTGGAACCGATCGCCAGCGTATATCTGCCCAGAACTGTCTTGGCGAACAGGAAGTAGGAGATGATCGCCAGGACCAGCAGGATGATGATGGCATTATAGAAGCCCTTGATGCCAAGGAAGCTGCCGGTGGCCAGCTTCTGATACCATGCGCAGTCGGAGAAGTAAACAGGCTTGCACTCCGAGAACACCAGAGACAGGCCCTTGGTGATCATCTGCATGGAAAGGGTCGCGATCATAGGAGGCAGGCCCAGCTTTGCAGACATAAAGCCATTGCAGAAGCCGCACAGCGCACCGACCAGGATGCCGGCGATGATGGCGACCACGATGGGCAGTCCGGATGTGAACAGAAGACCGGAGCAGATGCAGGAAAAGGTCATGACCGTACCAATGGAGATATCGATACCGGCGGTCATGATGGTCCATGCAACGCCAAGCGCCAGGATACCGTTGACGGAAGTGGCCAACAGGATCGTCATGATGTTGGTATAACTCAGATAGTTGGGGCTCAGGCAGCGGAAGGCGATCCAGATCGCCACCAATGCGGCAAGGATGATGGCTTTATGCTTTACCGCAGGATATCTCGCAAAAATGCCCGGCTTTTTATCTTTTAATGTGTTCATACGCTCACCTCTAACATTTTACGCTTCACATTTTACGCTGTGTGGCATACTTCATGATCGATTCCTGATCGATCGCATCACCGACCACTTCACCGGTGATGCGGCCTTCACACATGACCAGCACACGGTGGCAGCAGCGGATGATCTCGGGCAGCTCCGAGGAGATCACGATGATGGTCTTCCCCTGCTCCGCCAGATCGTTCATCAGCTTATAGATCTCACTCTTGGCACCCACATCGATGCCTCTTGTCGGCTCATCGAAGATCAGGATATCGGAGTTGTGGGTCAGCCACTTGGCAAGGACCACCTTCTGCTGATTGCCGCCGGAGAGGAACTTCACCAGCTGCTGCAAAGAGGGTGTCTTGATCGCCAGCTGCTTGACCATTCTGTTGGAATTCTCATGGCTCTTCCTGAAATTGATCACACCGCCGGAGGAGAAATATCCCATGGATGCCATGGAGATGTTGGCATCCACATCCAACGGCAGAGACAGGCCAAAGCGCTTACGGTCCTCGGAAAGATAGGCGATGCCGTTTTTGACTGCATCCTTGGGTGTTGCGATCTTGACCTCCTTGCCGTGGACCTTGATGGTACCGGTGGTATGAGGATCGGCACCGAAGATGGCACGGGCCGTTTCGGTACGGCCTGCACCGACCAGACCCGCGAAGCCCAGGATCTCACCTGCGTGGGCGCGGAAGGAGATATCCTTTACCGCAGGACCTGCATTGAGCCCCTCGACCTCAAGGGTATAGGGCTGGCCTTCAAAGCTCTTGGCCTGCTGCTTGGTGACGAAGATCTCACGGCCGACCATCATCTTGATGATCTCATCGACCGTGACAGCCTTGGCATCCACCGTATCCACATAGCCGCCGTCACGCATAACGGTGATACGGTCTGCGATCAGCGCCAGCTCTTCCAAACGGTGGGAGATGTGGATGATCGCAGTGCCTTCGGCCTTGAGCATCCGGATGACACGGAACAGGTCCTCGATCTCGTCATCGGTCAAAGACGCCGTAGGCTCATCCATGATCAGCACCTTGATGTCAAAGGAGAGCGCTTTCGCGATCTCCACCATCTGCTGCTGCGCCACAGACAGCGAACCGACTCGCACGGTGGGGTCGATATTCACATTGAGCTTCTCAAACAGCTCCTTGGCTTTCTGGTTCTGCTTTTTCTGGTCAAGGACCACACCGCCGGGCAGGCGGAACTCACGGCCGATAAAAATATTCTCGGCAGCCGTCAGATGATTCATCAGGTTCAGCTCCTGATGGATCATGATGATGCCCCGGTCCATGGCAGTCTTGACATTGGGGAATTCCACTTCCTCTCCGTCCACAAGGATCCTGCCGCTGTCTTTTTTATACACGCCGGTCAAAACCTTCATCAAAGTAGATTTGCCTGCACCGTTTTCGCCGACAAGGGCATGGACTTCACCTGCATCGAGGCTGAAATCCACCCGATCCAAAGCACGAACGCCGGGGAATTCCTTACAGATAGCCTCCATACGGACTACTTCGTTTGCCATCGTCATCCCTCTCTTCGCCTGTAGTTGTACATATCATACGATTTGCCTTTGGTATATTCTATCATTTTCCGTCGTTTTGTCAACACATTGGCGCCTCGCCCCTGTCTTTTGTGAGATCTGTATTATCCTGCGCGCACGAATCTGGCTGTATTGCACAGTCTATCGCTGGACATCCCGAATCATCTTTTCCAGCTCCAAGGCCGTAGCCGCGATACAGTCCTCCACGGACAGATCTTTGCGGATCAGCCGATACAGCCAGCGGCAAACTGTCTCGTCCACCGCCTCGGAGGAGAGCACGCGCCCGGCCGGAAGCTCCGGCATCTGCATGATGCCCGCATTCTCGTAAGCCGCGTGATACATGGGCAGCCACGGATACAGCCTGACCAGCTCGTCGTTGGTGTAGCAGCCGGTGATCGTGGTCTGTCCGCCAAGGAGCGCGAAATAGTTGGCTGTCTGCTCATCGCACATCCACCGCAGGAACGAGAGCGCGTTCTCCTCATTGGCGCAGGCGGCACCAAGTCCCATGCCCCAGCCGCCGAGCAGAGGCGCACGACCAGGGATCTGGCTGTAGCCGATCGATCCGATCATACTGCTCTTGCGAAGGTCGGCAACATCTGTCATATAGGCGGGATATCCGATCAGCATGGCGGTCTGACCGCAGAGGAAATCACCGATGATGCTCACATCGGTGGCCTGCAGATGATCGGGCTTGGCTGCGCCGATCGCCCGCTCCAGGCCCTCATAGGCCCGCCGTGTCTGTGCGCTGTCAAGGACGACCTTTCCACCGGATGAAAAGAGACTGCCGCCGTAGGCCCGCATCCTCGTATAGAGCTCCGGGGCAAGGCATTCCGGATAGGCCGCCGCCACAGACATGCCGTATGGGATGGCATCTGTCTGGAATGTGAAAAACGCCGCCAGCGTATCATACTCCTTCATGGTGATCGGCGGACGCAGCTCCGCGCCGTAAAGACGGCGGTATCCCTCCCGAAGATAGGGATCTTCAAACAGGTCCTTTCGATAGAAGAAGATCTGAGGCGCATAGATGAAAGGCACGCCGTAGGCTCTTTTGCGGAAATAGCTGTAGTAGCCCAAGCAACCGGGAAAGAAGATCTCTGTATCGATCTGCGCCAGCCAGTCTGTGATGTCCTGCAGGACACCGCAGGAGGCCAGCATGGGCAGCCATGGGATATCGTACATGATGATGTCGTACTCCCGCCCTGTGAGGATCTTCTCTGAAAGCTTGTGATGCGGGAGGGTCGTGACCTGTGTTTCGATCCCTGTTTTATGGGTAAAATTCTTTAAAAGGTTCAAAAAGGTATCCACAGCAGGCGCCTGCAGCAGCAGTAGTCGCAGCGGTGCCTGAGGCGCAGTCTTTTTCTTCGTATCGGGGCCGGAAAACAGATTCACATGGTTCAGGCTGCTGTCCTGCAGGACGATCTGACTGCTGCCGCCCGGTGTCTGCAAGCGGCGGAGCAGCTCTTCGCCCGCTGTCTGACCCATGCGGATGGAGGGCCTTGCCGTGGAGAAATTGGCAAAGGAGTGGGTGAACTTGTTCCAGTGCTCCTCTCCCAGTGTGACCACAGGGATCGTGCCGTCGCCGTAGCCCGACAGCGCCAGAGCTTCCATGATGCCGCCGGCGACCGCCTCCGAAGTGGCGATGACTACATCAGGGAGCTGGGCGCGCAGCAGAGACATGGTGGTGCGGAAAGCACCTTCTCTGTTCAGTTCCGTATGTAAGACCGTGCCGCAGGGCTTCTGCAGATCGGAAAAGGCTTTGGAAAAGCCGCGGATACATTCCGCTTCTCCCGTAAAGGACGCCGCCCCTGCCATCAGGACGATCCGCGCTCTCCCCCGCTCCAAAAGCGCCTTTGTCAGTTCCTCCGTGATCGCCGCGTAGTCGAAGGTGACGAAGCCGGCATCGAGCCCGGAGATCCTGCGGTCGATCATCACAAGGGCTTTTCCGGCATCGAGGAAGCCTTTTTTATAGAAAGCCCCATCGTCAGGGATGCAGGAGATGAGGATCAGGCCGCAGACCTGCTTTCTCCGAAACTCCTCCGCGATGCTCCGCTCCAGTTCCGGGATATCATAGGAGAATGCCACATTGACAAAATAAGATGTACCGGCGAAGGCATGCTCGATCCCCTGAAAGATCTGCACATAATAGGGATCGTTCAGGTCCGGCAGGATGACGCCCACCTCAGTATATCGGTTTGACCGCAGGTTTTGGGCCGACAGATTGGCCGCATAGCCCAGCCGTTCCACCGCTTCGCGGATCTTCGCCGCCGTCTCCCGGCTGACAGGCTTTGTATGGTTCATATAATTGGAGACCGTGGCGATCGAGACCCCGGCCAGAGCCGCCACATCTTTGATCGTCGGCATACTGTGTCCTCCTTTTGTTTTTCTCCATTATAATCGGTTTTGTAAATCGTTTCAACACATTGCAAAACGCAGATCATTCTGCTATACTATATTGGACTATTTTGAAAAGGATCGACACTATGGAACAGGAATTGACATTTCAGGATCTCGGTCTGTCTGCTGAGATCCTCAAGGCATTGGAAAAGAAGGGCTATGGCTACCCCACCAGAGTGCAGGCTGAGGCTATCCCGCCTTTTATGCAGTGGAAGGATGTCATCGCCAAAGCCCCTACCGGCACCGGCAAGACCTTCGCCTTCGGCATCCCCATGATCGAGCATATCGACGCGGAGAGCGATGATCTGCAGGGCCTCGTGCTGGCTCCCACCAGAGAGCTGGCCATCCAGATCGGCGATGAGCTGCGGGGATTGCTCCGCTACTATAAGAGCATCCGTGTGGCAGTAGTCTACGGCGGGCAGAAGATGGAGCCTCAGATCAAGGCGCTGAAAAACAAGCCCCAGATCGTCGTTGCCACCCCCGGCAGACTGATGGACCACTACAACCGCAAGAATCTGCGGCTGGACAAGATCCACACCGTAGTCCTCGACGAGGCCGACCGCATGCTGGATATGGGCTTCTTCAAGGATGTGACCCACATTCTTGACAAGCTGAAGAACAAAAAGAGCATGGGTCTGTTCTCCGCCACGATCTCGCAGGAGGTCATGACCGTCAGCTGGATGTATCAGCGCGACGAGGTGGAGATCACCATTCCCGCCGATCAGGACAACAAGCCCGATATCGATCAGTATTCTCTGACTGTTTCGCCTCTGGAAAAGACTGAGACGACGCTTCGCCTGATCCGCGCCATGCAGTATGAGCGCGTGATCGTGTTCTGCAACACCAAGGTCATGTGCCAGCGGCTCTCCGACGATCTCAAGCGCGCAGGTCTTGATGCCGACTGCATCCACGGTGATATCAAGCAGTCTGTCAGAGAGCGCACCATGAAGACCTTCCGCGACGGCAAGCTGGCTGTCCTCATCGCCACCGATGTGGCTTCCCGCGGCATCGATGTGGATGATGTGGACTGCGTGATCAACTTCGATGTGCCGGATGAGAACGAATACTATATCCACCGCATCGGACGCACCGGCCGCGCCAAGCGGAAAGGCGCCGCGTGGTGCATCCTCGGCAACTTCCCCGAAAAGGCCAAGCTGGACGAGATCGCCAAATACTCTCATTTCAACATCCGCCCCATGAAGTTCCTCGAGGGGGATCTGTTGGTGGAAGAGGAGATCAAAAAGCCTGTGGTCAGAAAGAGATTCAGATGAACATTTTGGAAGAATGCGTGCTGCTTTTATGCTGCCGCCTTGGAGATCCCAAGATCAGGCCCCTCACCATGCCCCGGTTCAAAGAACTGGGGCTTCGTGTGCTCAGCTCCCTGATCGGCGGCAACCACCTGACAGAGCTTCGTCCCTCCGATCTGTGCCGCATCGGCTATCCCCGGGAGGAGGCCGAGCATATCATCGATCTGCTGGACCGGAAGGACGCGCTGGATGCGTACCTCGCCCATGGTGAGACACTGGGTATCTACCCGATCACACGGGTATCGGAGGACTACCCCTCCCGCATCACGAAGAAGCAGTCTATGAGCCGTCCCCCATCCTTGTTCGTCATGGGAGATGCGTCGCTTTTGGAGAAGCCCGCCATCGCCGTGGTCGGTTCCAGAGATCTGCAGGCAGAAAACGAGCGTTTTGCCAGAGCCGCAGGCCGGCTGGCCGCAGAGGAAGGCTACATACTGGTCTCCGGCGGTGCCAGAGGTGCAGATACCGCCGCACAGGAGGCATGTCTGGAAGCCGGCGGCAAATGCATGATATTCGTGGCAGGCAGTCTGCAAAGCTGCACGCCTAATCAAAACATCCTGTATATCAGCGAGGATGGCTATGATATCCCCTTCTCCGCCGCCCGCGCTCTCCACCGCAACAGCCTGATCCACATCATGGGTGAAAAGACACTGGCCGCCCAGTGTACTAGGGAAAAAGGCGGCACATGGCAGGGCTGCACCGAAAACCTCAAGAGAGGCTGGTCTGACCTGTTCGTATTTGACGATGGCTCGGAGGCCATGCAGATGCTCATGGATCTGGGCGCGACCGGGATCTCTATCCCCGAACGCTTCGAGGATCTGCAGACCATGCAGACTTCCCTGTTCTGATATCACGCGCACAGCATTTCATTTTTGAGGAATAATTTTTCAAAATCCTCTTGACAAATGAACGCAAATCGTGTACTATAAGCAAGCTGTTTGACGCAGCCCACTCTGGAGTGGTATCGAAGAGGTCATAACGAGCACGACTGGAAATCGTGTGACGGTCAAAAGCCGTCCGAGGGTTCGAATCCCTCCCACTCCGCCAGAAAAAAAAGAAGAGAACACTTCGGTGTTCTCTTCTTTTTTCTGTTGCGTATTTGAGTGGGAGGGATTCGAAAGGGCGGCCTCAGCTTGCTGAGGCAAGCAACATGCCGGTGGCATGTTGCTTAGCCCGTGGGAGAATCCATGGAGGAATGGCTGCGGCTTATGCCGCGAACATTCCTTCATTATCTTTCAGGTTCAAAACATCTTCGAGCAGGCGGAGAGGGATTCGAACACCGAGGGGAGTGAGCGGCGTTAAGAAAATATGCCGGTGGCATGTTTTTAGCCGCGAAGTCCGCAGCAGCTATGCTGCAAGGACGGATGACACAAGGCGGAGCCACCGCGGCAGTATGTACGACCGACCGCTTTTGAGGGATCTATCTTTTGACAAACCACAAAAACACACTATCATGAATGCAGAAAGACCATTTTACGCAGGAGGTCGCTATGCTTGTATTTCTTATCATCATGCTTATCGTTGGACTCTGTCTCATTGTTGTCGGCGCCCGTCAGGACCTAAAGGAGCGTAAAAAAACGCCTCACTATCATATCGTTTTTTCCTTTACGCCCTCACACACCACAGAAGAGACCGAGCCCACAGATACTCGCGATATGTGATATCATCCATCATGTTGGTCTGACGCATATTTCGCAACAGATGGAAGTTATGGTCTCACCAAATACGAGCATCCACATAATAAATAAAGCATCCGCTGAGCGGATGCTTTATTTTTATCTCATCAGATCGTAGTACAGCCACAGGACGGAGTAGCGATCCTTCAGATCCTTGGCATACCAGAGGGCATTTTCGATCTTCTCAGCACTGTAGAGTTCGGTGAACTCCTTGATATCAAGGCCCACACTTGCGATATAGTCCTTCAGGACTTCGCAGGAGGGCACTTCCGCAAGGGTCTTGCGGATCTCATCCCACTTTGCGGCGTAGATCGGCGCACGGTCTTCTCTGTACCAGCCCATCTTATCCTGCTGGGCCAGGACACCTTCCGCCGCCTCTGTATAGATCGCGCGGATCTTCGCTTCCCATTCAGCCGCATCGTGGCCGCCCTTGGGCGTGGGTGCTTCCAAGGCCAGCAGCTGCTCACGGAGCATCTGGGTATAGACCGTGGAATAGACCACATCGGTACCATGGGCGAAATAGGGCTCATCATTCAAAATGCCGGTGATCTCAAAGTAATGGGAAAGATGATGCTCGCTGCCGGAGGCCGGACGGGAGGATCCCACATAGGCCATGGCGATACCTACACCGATGATGGCCTCCATCAAAGTGATGATAGCCTCCTCATCACGCTGCTGCAGCTTTTCTCCAAGATCCTTGGTCTGCAGGAGCATATCATAGATAAGGTCATAGACATATTGGCAGAAGTCCTCTCCTCGCACCACAGCGCTGAGCTTCCAGTCGTTGAGGCAGGAGTATTTGCCGAGGATATCGCCATAGCCTGCGCGGATCATATCCATGGGCGCGGTCTTCAGCACATCTACATCGCCGATGATCGTCTCCGGCACATGACAGGAGTAGGTGATCTTCATATTGTCGGTGATCATGGCCGCACCTGCACCGGCATAACCATCCATAGACGGCGCTGTGCAGACGATGGCGTAGGGCAGCTTATGATAGAAGCTGACATATTTGCAAAGATCCTGAATCACACCGGAGCCCACGCCCACGATCAGATCGGTCTTATCAGTCAGCTTCGCCTCCACCTCAGCGATCGCCTGCTCATTGGGGATCAGGACTCCATCTCGCACAAGGATCAGGGTCTCATAGCGCTTTTCACCAAGCAGTTCCTCTACTGCTTCACCGCAAACACCATAGGTATTGGGATCTGCCACCAGCAGGATATCAGAATAGTTCTTCACCGTCCCGGGCAGCTCCTGCAGTGCGCCCTTGCCGATATGGATATGGCGGATGGCACAGTTGTGCCGCTTTCCGCAGTCGCAATCAAATTCCTTGAGCATCTTTACAAAGTCCATAGTTTCCTCCTGAAAAAGGCGCACCCCGGACGAGGTGCGCCAATACTCTTACTTCTCTTTGGCAGCGTTCACAACATCTCCGAGCATATACAACGAACCGTAGCACAGCACCACGCCGTCCTCGCCGGCAAGAGACTTGGCAAGCTCTACGCCCTGCGCCACAGTCTCGCAAGCGGTGACAGGCTTGCCGAACTGCTCGAGATACGCTTTTAAGTTTTCCGAAGACATGGCTCTGGGATTATCGGGCGTGACTGTCACGAACTCCGATGCAAACGATGCCATATCCCGATACATCTCATTGTAGTCCTTATCGCCCAGAACACCGGTCAGGATGGTCAGCTTTCTGCCATCCAGATAGTCTCGGACATTCTTCACCAGTGCTTCGATACACTGAGGGTTGTGGCCGCCGTCGATGATGAAGGTAGGCTTTTTGCCGATCAGCTCGAAGCGGCCGGGCCAGGAGACCGTTGCGATGCCCTCGCGGACAGCTTCTTCGGAGATCTTCCAGCCGCGCTTGCGGAGCACTTCCACCACCGTCAGCACCACGGCGGCGTTTTTCAGCTGATGGTCGCCAAGCAAAGGCATCTCGATGCCCCTATACGCGCCCCAGTTGAAGATCTGACCCTCCAGAGATGCGGAAACGAGCTCGATCGAATCGAAATCCGCACGGGTAAGCTCTGCCCCCACTTCTTTACAGCGTGCTTCGAACACGGCTTCCACAGAAGCAGGCTCGCGGTAGATGACGGCATCGGAGCCTTTTTTGATGATCTTGGATTTGGTCTCGGCGATCTTCTCCAGCGTGTCGCCCAAAAGCTCCACATGATCGAGACCGATGTTGGTCATGACCGCCACTTCGGGCGGCTCGATGGTATTGGTCGCATCGAATTCGCCGCCAAGGCCGACCTCTAAGGCGATGATATCGCACTTGTGGCGCTTGAAGTATTCAAAGGCGATGCAGGTGACCAGCTCAAATTCCGAAGGCTCGCTCTTCATGGACCTGGCCAGCGGCTGGATCTTCTCCACGATATCCACCAATTCCTCATCGGAGATACATTCGCCGTTGACCTGCATCCGCTCATGGAAACGGAAGATATAAGGCGAGGTATAAAGACCCACGGTATAGCCTGCCTTACGCAGGATGTTGGCGGACATAGAGGCCGTAGAGCCCTTGCCGTTGGTACCGCCGATGTGGATGAACTTCAGGCCCTTTTCGGGGTGGCCCAGCAGATCCAGCAGCTCGACGGTACGGTCAAGACCGAAGGTGCCGCCGTTCCAATAGTTGCTGTGGATATATTCGATCGCTCGTTCGACTGTCATATCGTTTCCTTCTTTTCTATTTCTCAGGGGGCTTTTCTATTTCTCAGGGGGCCAGACGCCCATATGCCTGAACACCTTGGTCTTGAAGAGCAGATGGATGATCAGGGCATCGACCACGATGGTGATCGCGAACTGGATGCTCCGTGTGGCAAAGAAGAACAGGAAGCCCTTGCCGGAAACAAACCCCAGCGCAAAGCTCTGCCACAGGACCGAACCCAATACCACAGGCGGCAGCAGGGTCAGCAGGATGCGCCACAGGTCCATCCTTTTGGCGAGCATCGGACGGAACAGACCGCCGAACACGCCGTAGAGGATCGGTGGGATGCAGAAGATCGGATTGTAGCCATAGCCGGAGAACAGGCAGCCCACAAGGTCTGCCGTGAAGCCGACCAGACCGCCTGCCACAGGCCCAAAGAGGATACCCGCGATCACAGTAGGCACAGCTTCGATCGAGAATCTGGTGAACTCCGAGGGCATCAGGCCAAACAGCCGTGCCATCGCCACCTGCAGCGCCGCAAGGAGCGCGCAGTAGGACAGGGTCTTTGTTGTCATTTTTCCGTTTTTGGACATAAAAAAGCCTCCAATCTGAAATTTGGAGGAGGTTTTGACGATCTTCTATTGTAAACGCACAAAGTCCAAAGATAAGCTGGACTTCTCTCTTAGGCGGTTGCGAGATCAGCATCGCGGAGAAAACTCCTTCGCCCGGCGGCAACCTCCCATCCGACCGGTACTTGACGCGCTGACTCTACTCCCTACTGTGCGACATGGCACTATTGTACCGCATTTTCAGAAAAATGCAAGTGTTATTTCGATAATTTTTTATAAATATCATTTTATCAAAAACAGAGACAGCTTCAAGCCCTCTCAGTCAGCCCTTCGGGCTGCCAGCTCTCCCAGAGGGAGAGCCAAG
>JAFSHB010000035.1 GCA_017440525.1 Oscillospiraceae bacterium
AGGATCAAACTCTCAATAAATGGTATCTTAAAGACCGAAGTCTCTATGATCAATTATCAAGTATTTGCTCTTAGCAATTACTCAAGAAATTCGTTGGCTATTCTCGCATTCAAACAATTCATTGTTTGACCAAAAGAACAACTTTTTTTAAAATTGTCCAAGGTGCTTGTTCATGTTTTCGTTGTTTAATTTACAAGGTACACTCGGTACTTTCGACCGTTTCGCTCACCGCTTCATCGGCGCGGGCGCCTCAGCAGCGAACTTTGATATGATATCACAGGCATTCCCATCTGTCAAGAACTTTTTTCAAATTCTTTCAGGTTTTTTCTGCGATATCCGCCCCTCACCGGAAGCGCTTGCATATATTAACATCGCGCATCCCATTTGTCAACAGCTTTTTTCTGTTTTTTCTATTTTTTTCGCACAGAGGCTCCAACGATCGGTAAAAAAAGGAAAAAGATCAAATTTCCCCAGACCAAAAGCGTTCCGGTCAGCGCAGATGCCAGATACATGGTCCCCGCCGCAGCCAGACAGCAAATGCTCCCGGACCACTTCCACGCTCCGATCTGATCTGCCAGCGCCTGACAGGCAGATGCCTCAGCAGACAGAAGGCAGAAGATGCCCATGGTCATGGCAGCCGACAGCAGCGGCTCGATCCGTTCGACCGTACCGAAGATGCTGACCGACTGCGCCAGATCGTAGACCGGGACAGGAAGCTCCGCCGCCAGCTCCGGAGAAAGGACACCTGCACAGAGGGCCGCCAGCACAGCAGCGCCTACAGGCAGGAGCAGGAATAAAAACAGTCCCCGCCCCTTTTGCTTTCGTGCCGGGATACACCACACGCAGGCCGGCAAAAGGAACAGTCCCAGGGCATCGACCGCCTGCATCGGCTCTGCCGCAGGCATCAGATACGCCCATTCCACATCCGGCACAGAGAACACCGTCACCGCGCCGTAGAGCATCAGGAGGAACAGGCACACGACTCCCGCACAGCCGGCACAGGCCATAGGACCGCGTCGGCATCCCCATGCCGCCAGCGCAAGGAGCACCCAGCCAAGACCGGGGAAGCCATCGACCATCGGGAAGGCAGCATCGGCAAGACTGGCACACCACCCCATGAGAAAGACGATCCAAAACAGGGTGAACACGGCGATCACTTTCCCCGCAAAGCCAAAGACCTGACTGAAGCGGTCGGCAAGTCCGTCTCCCGCCAGCCGTTTCTCTATATATAAATAGTATGCACAGGCTGCCAGTCCTCCCAGCAGTACCCACAGCCAGCCGAGACCGCACAGCTTGACCGCCGCCACCGCCGAAGTCCCTGCCGCCAGCCATGCCCAGCGCTGCCGCTGTCCGATGCGCTTATCCATAGATCCTCAAGCCTCCCATCGTCTCCACCAGCTGCGGCAGGCGCAACTCGCCGGGCCGCAGCCGCAGCGCACGAAGCTGCCGCAGGGTGACGGCACCGCCGTGAGCAGACAGATATTCCGCCGCCAGCTTCGCATTGGGCACGCTGTCAGGCGCAGAGCAAACAGATGCGGCCGGGCGGAGCAGATGGCTCTCCACCACTCTGGGCAGCAGCGAAAGAGCCTCCCCGCAGAGGATCACATGATCCACTGTCCCGAGGAACACATGACCTTTTCCGCTTTTTTGCAGATCCTCCCAGGCGCTGTCCCAATCCGTGCCCACACCCAAACAGTCTCCGCCATCGAGCCGGACCTCCCCGGCCTCCACAGAGATCACCAGCGCCTGCACCGGCACCAGCTCCGCCACATCACTGCTTTGGAAAGGCAGGAGCCCCGTCAGCCGCAGGACCGCTGCCAGAGCCGCCAGCAAGAAAAGCTTTCTGATCATTTTTGCCTCCGTAGATCCTCCACGCCCAAAGCGGGATCGCGGAATTTTTCTTTGATGAGCCGTCTGCGCAGGACCGCACCGCCGGTCTGCGCCCGGTCGAAGGGCCGAAGATAGGACAGGCCGAAGCTCTCCAAGCCCGCAAGATGGAGCAGGAGCGCAAGGAGCCCCACCGTCATCCCGAACAGTCCTGCCACCGATGCTGCCGCCGTCAGCCCAAGACGCCACACACGGACTGCCCCCGCCAGCTCCCTGCCGGGGATGGAGTAGCCGCAGATCCCCGCCACCGCCACCACGATCAGGGCCGCCGGGGAGATGATCTTGGCCTCCACCGCCGCGCTGCCTACCACAAGGCCGCCGATGATGGAGACCGTCTGCCCAAGAGACTGGGGCAGATGGATGCCCGCCTCCTGCAAGATCTCAAAGGCCAATAAGATCCCGATCACTTCAAAGATCGTAGGGAACGGCACTTGTTTTTTGCTCTCGATGATCGACAGCAGCAGCTTCGTGGGGATCATCTCCTGATGGAAGGCCGCCATCGCCACATAGAGTGCCGGCAGCAGCAGACTGATGAGCAGCGCCCCATAGCGCAAAACACGGACAAGGGATGCGGAGATATGATCCATCCCCTGATCTTCGGGAGAGGAAAGAAAGCCTGTCAGCTCCGCCGGGGCCAGATAGCCCTGCGGCAGGCCGTCCACGATCAGCCCCACCCGCCCATCCAGCAGACCTCTGCTGAACTTATCGGTCCGCTGGGTATATTGCAAAAGCGGGAACGCCGTGCTGCGGGAGCCTGTCACATATTCCTCCACCGCCGCAGGAGAGAGGAAACCATCCACATCGATCTCGGACAGTCGTTTCTTCATCCGCTGTACCAGATCTGGGTCGGTGATGCCGTCGAGCCACAAAAGGCTCACATTGGTCTGGCTTCGTTTCCCCACCTGCATCTCATAGATCCGCAAAAAGGGTGAGCGCAGATGACGGCGCACGAGGCTCGTGTTGGTACGGTTCGTCTCGGTAAAGGCATCCTTGGGGCCTTTGATGGTATTCTCCACCTCCGGCGCAGCAGGGGAACGCTTCTCGCCCGTCTTGGCCTCGAACGCCACAGCCTTGCCGATGGAATCAAAGACCACCACGCAAAAGCCGTTGACCAAAAGCAGGCACAGGTTTTCCATATCCGCCGCCTCTTTTGCCACGGCAGAATAGACCGTGCCATCCAGACACTGCGCGTACACTTCTTCCTCCGTGCCATGCAGAGCCTGCGACATGGGCTGCAGCACATACTCCGCGATCTCAGAGCCGGCGGTCAGACCATCGATGAAAAACGCGGTAACGGATACATCCCCGATCTTTATAGGCCGCACCACCAGATCCGCCGCATCGGCAAAGACCTGTTTCACATTGGCGCAGGATATCTCGTTCGGATACTCCATAAGATCACCTCTTTGGGATAGTTTGGGCAAAAAAGGCAAAAAAATACTTCGCGTTCACCACTTGTTCACGATCTTATTGTATGGTAAAGACGAAGTGAGGTGTTTATCTATGGCAGAATATTGGGATATCTATGACAAGGACCGGAAGAAAACAGGCCGACTCATGCAGCGGGGCGAGCCCATGGCAGATGAGGACTATCATCTCGTGGTCATGGCCTGGATCCGAAACAGCCGCGGGCAGTGGTTTTTGACAAAACGGTCGGAACACAAGTCCATGCCCCTTCTGTGGGAGGTCCCCGGCGGCAGTGTGCTGGCCGGTGAGGACAGCATCCATGGCGTCCTGCGCGAGATCCGCGAGGAGACCGGGATCGCGGTGGAGGACGGCACCTTGTTCCGTTCCTTCCGCAGAGACAAGATCTCATGGGAAAACCCGGGCTTTCTGGATATCTGGGTCTTTCAAAAGGACTTCGACCTCTCAGATGTGCGCTTACAGCCGGAGGAGACCTGCGACTGCCGCTGGGCAACAGCAGAGGAGATCCTTCAGCTTATGGAGGACGGCACATTCATGCCCATGAAGGAGCATCCGTATCATCTGGAGCTCTTTGATGCATATAAGTAAAAAAACGGCACTTCACATCGTGAAGTGCCGTTTTTGCGTTATCGCTCCAAGGTCTCGGACAGGACGAGACCGGGGTTTCGTTTGATCGTATAATCGATGGACCACAGGCTGGAGAACACCAGCAGGCTGTTGCCCCGGTAGTCCTCCAGAAGCTCTGCATCGGAGGAAAGATTCAGATCCTTCAGGTCGGCCACAGGGCTCTCCACGATGAAACGCAGCTGCTCGTAGGGCAGGCCCTCCATGCGGAGATCCACGCCGTATTCATTCTTCATGCGATGCTCGAACACATCGAACTGCAAAGTGCCGACGACGCCCACGATGACCTCTTCCATGCCGGTGTTGGGCACTTTGAAGATCTGGATCGCGCCTTCCTGGGCGATCTGCTCCGTGCCCTTGATGAACTGCTTGCGTTTCATGGTATCTCTCGGGCTGACGCGGGAGAAATGCTCCGGCGCGAAGGTGGGGATACCGGCGAAGCGGAACTTCTTACCGGGCATACAGACCGTATCACCGATGGCGAAGATGCCGGGATCGAACACACCGATGATATCGCCCGCATAGGCCTCATCGATGATCTCACGCTCGGAGGCCATCATCTGCTGAGGCTGAGACAGGCGCATCTTCTTATTGCCCTGCACATGGAAGATCTCCGACTCGCGCTCGTACTTGCCGGAGCAGATACGCATAAATGCGAGGCGGTCGCGGTGGGCCTTGTTCATGTTGGCCTGGATCTTAAAGACGAAGGCGGAGAAATCCTCTTCGTAGATATCGATCTTGCCGCAGTCGGCTTCTCTTGCCAGAGGGGGCGGCGTCAGACGCAGGAACTCCTCCAAAAAGGGCTCGACACCGAAGTTGGTCAGCGCAGAGCCGAAGAACACAGGAGAGAGCGTGCCGCCGCGGACCTCGTCCATATCGAACTCACGGCCTGCACCCAGAAGCTCCACTTCTTCCATCAGCTGTTCATGGCGGCGCGCGCCGATGATCTCACCGACCTTGGGATCTTCCAGCTCTACTTCCAGCGTATCGGCACGGTTCTTGCCGGAGATGCCGGAAAAGAAGATGATCCGCTTGCCCTCACGGTCATACACGCCCTGGAACTCCTTGCCGGAGCCGATGGGCCAGTTCATAGCATAGGTCTCGATGCCCAGCTCCCGCTCCAGTTCTTCCAGAAGATCGAAGGGATCCTTGGTCTCACGGTCCATCTTGTTGATAAAGGTAAAGATGGGGATATGGCGCATGGCACAGACCTTGAAGAGCTTTCTGGTCTGGGGCTCGACGCCCTTTGCTCCGTCGATGACCATGACAGCGCAGTCCGCTGCCATCAGGGTACGGTAGGTATCCTCGGAGAAGTCCTGATGACCGGGGGTATCGAGGATGTTGATGCAGAAGCCGTTATACTGGAACTGCATGACGGAGGAGGTGACAGAGATGCCTCTCTGCTTTTCGATCTCCATCCAGTCGGACACAGCGGCGCGGCTGTTCTTTTTGCCCTTGACAGCACCGGCCTGTGCGATGGCGCCGCCGTAGAGCAGGAATTTTTCAGTCAGGGTCGTCTTACCGGCGTCGGGGTGGGAAATGATCGCGAATGTCCGACGGCGGCTGATCTCTTCACGCAAATTAGCCAAAATGGTATCCTCCCATGGTAAATTCTCTCAAACTGGTTTATTATAACACATTTTTAGATGTTATACAATCTTTTTTACCACTGTATCGTATCTTCTTCATGGGCTTGCAAAAATGCATTGATCTGACTGAAGGGTTTGGAACCGAAGAAGCCGCGGTAGGAAGAAAGGGGGCTTGGGTGTGGGCTCTGCAGCACAAGGCGCGGATATACCGAAGCAGACGCCACCGCCGCTTTTTTCTGTGCCTGCGCGCCCCAGAGGACGAAGGCCACCGGCTGAGGGAGCTTTGCGATGGCCGCCACCACATCATCGGTGAAGGCCTGCCAGCCGAAGTCCTTGTGACTGTTGGCTTTTCCCTTTTCCACCGTGAGGACGGAGTTCAGGAGCAGCACGCCCTGTTTTGCCCAGCTCGTCAGATCGCCGTTTTGAGACAGCGGCACGCCCACATCGGCTTCCCGCTCCTTATAGATATTCACCAGAGACGGCGGCAGCTTCACGCCCTCCCGCACCGAAAAGGCCAGCCCATGCGCCTGCCCCGGTTCGTGATAAGGGTCCTGCCCAAGGATCACCACCCGGACGGCAGACGGCGGCGTGAGCGCAAACGCAGAGAACAGTTCCTTCCTCGGCGGATAGACCTCCGCTTCCGCATAGGCACGCTCCACCTTTTCAAAAAGAGCCTGATAGCTCGAAAGATCCAGATATGCTTCCCATCCGTTCATGGTATCACCTCATTTTTATTTTATCATACCCACAGCCATATCGACAACCGCGAATGGCTGTATTTTTTCCGTGTATGCCAAATTGTTCTCAATTGCTTCACACATTTTGCATTTTTCTGGTGTAAAATAAGGACCATATCAGAGGAAAGAGGTCCATTCATGGCAAGAGATCCGTTTGAGGTGCTGGGCATCCCGCGGGATGCTTCGGACGATGAGATCAAAAGTGCATACAGGAAACTGGCAAAGCGATATCATCCGGATCTGAATCCCGGCGATCCTTCTGCGGCGCAGCGGATGCATGAGGTCAACGAGGCTTACGAACGCATCCGGAACGGATATGTTCCCCACGAGCAGACGGCCTATCGCGACCCCTATCATCAGGACACCTGCACGCCCAACGATGGAGCGGAGGCCGATATCTTTGATGACCTCTTCGGAGATGTATTCGATGCCTTTGAAAACAGGCAGAGCAGCAGGCCCGAGCGCCCCATCCGGCTCTGGCCCATCCTCAAGCTGGTGGTGGTCATCTATCTGCTGACCTCTCTGGTGAGCTGTATGTTCCTCCCCATCCGGAATGCGCGCGACCATTACTATAGAAATTACAGACAAGACCCCTATACCAGCGACGGAGATCCGCGCACCACATATCCTTACGACTGGAGCTGAAGCAATGGGCCTGTTTTTTAGAAAAGAGCCTGCCGGAGATGACCGGATGGACGCTCTGATGCAGGAATTCACCAATTATCGCCGCAGGACCGCACAGGAGCTGGAGGCCGCCCACGAAAAAGCGGCACGGGAGACGATCCTCCCATTTCTCTCCCTGTATGACGATCTGGCGAGAGCCTTGGATGCCCCCTGTTCCGATGAGAGCTACCGAAAAGGCATCGAGCTGATCTTTAAAAACCTGTTAGCAGCGCTGGCATCCCTGAATGTCTGCCCCATGGATTCCAAAGGCAAGATCTTCAACCCCGCCTACCATGATGCCGTCCGGCAGATCGACGACCCCGCCCTTCGAAAGGAAGAGATCGCGGAGGTCCTGCAAGTAGGTTTTCTGATGGATGACGAGGTCATCCGCCACGCCAAGGTGGTCGTGGCAAATTGCGACGAAAAGGAGTGACCCCATGGGCCATATCATCGGTATCGATCTTGGCACCACTAACAGTTGTGTGTGTGTCATGGAGGGCGGCGAGCCTGCGGTCATCCCCAATGCCGAAGGCAGCAGAACGACTCCATCTGTGGTGGCCTTTTCCCGCACAGGCGAGCGCATGGTCGGCGATCTCGCCAAGCGGCAGACTGTGACCAATCACGAGCGCACGATCTGCTCCATCAAGCGGGATATGGGTTCAGACCGCAAAGTGAATATCGACGGCAAGCGCTACACACCGCAGGAGATATCCGCCATGGTGCTGCAAAAGCTGAAGGCCGATGCGGAGAGCTATCTGGGCGGCCCTGTGACAGAAGCCGTGATCACGGTGCCGGCCTACTTCACCGATGCCCAGCGGCAGGCCACCAAGGACGCCGGCAAGATCGCGGGGCTGGATGTGAAGCGGATCATCAACGAGCCCACAGCGGCGGCGCTGGCCTACGGCATGGACAAGGAGGAGAGCCAGAAGATCATGGTCTACGACCTTGGCGGCGGCACCTTCGATGTCTCCATCCTGGAGATCTCCGACCATGTGATCGAAGTGCTGGCCACCGCCGGCAACAACCACTTAGGCGGCGACGATTTCGACGACTGCGTGGCAGAATATTTGGTCAAAGAGTTCAGGCGGGAGCATCGGCTGGATCTCAGCCGGGATCCTGTTGCCATGCAGCGCATCCGCGAAGCGGCGGAAAAGGCAAAGATCGAGCTGTCCGCCATGAGCCAGACAGATATCTCGCTCCCCTATATCACCGCAGGCCGCGATGGTCCGCTCCACTTGGAAGTCACCCTCACAAGAGCCAGATTCAATGAGCTGACCGCCCATCTGGTGCAGGCCACGAGAGGCCCGGTGGAGCAGGCGATCAATGATTCCGGCGTGCCGATCGCAGAGATCTCAAAGGTCCTGATGGTGGGTGGGTCTACCCGGATCCCCGCCGTACAGGAGCTGGTCCATTCCATGACGGGCCGTCTCCCCTTCAAGGGCATCAACCCCGATGAATGCGTCGCCATGGGCGCGTGTCTGCAGGGCGGTGTGCTCTCCGGTGCCATGAAGGGCCTGCTCTTATTGGATGTGACGCCCCTGAGCCTCGGCATCGAGACCGTGGGCGGTATCTGTACCCGCGTGATCGAGCGCAACACCACGCTTCCCATCAAAAAAAGCCAGATCTTCACCACCGCCGCCAACTTCCAGACCTCGGTGGATGTCCATGTGCTGCAGGGCGAGCGCCCTCTGGCACGGCAGAACAAGGAGCTGGGACGCTTCCAACTGACCGGCATCCGCAGAGCCATGCGGGGCGTGCCGCAGATCGAAGTGACCTTCGCCATCGATGCCAACGGCATCGTCAATGTTTCGGCAAAGGATCTGGCCACCGGCATCGCTCAGGCGATCACCATCACCGCTTCCTCCAACATGAGCCAGGCCGAGATCGACCGTGCTGTTCGGGAGGCACAGCAGTATGCCGCCGAGGATGCAAGGATGAGGTCCGAGGCCGAAGCCCGCGACCGCTTCCACGCAAAACAAAACACCCATGACGATGATGCCATGGATGCAGAATTTGAACAGCTATAAAAAGAACGGATCCTCACGGATCCGTTCTTTTTATGTTTGCGTCAGTTCTTATGCGTACAGGGCATCCATCGCCTGCATGGCTTCCAGACCGGTCGCATACTCGCCGTTGAACAGCTTCAGCATAACATCGGTCAGAGCAGCCTTCATATCGGTGTTGGCGATCGCGCAGTTGGCGTTGAGGCACACCTCGGCAGCGGACAGATACTCAACAGAGCCGTCGAAATCAGCAGGTGGCACATTGTTGATATCGCAGGGAGGCAGCTTGACAGCATCGGTATATCTCTGATCGCCTTCGCCGGTCTTGATGTACATCAGATAATCCCAGGCAGCATCGGGGGCGGGGCAGTCCTTATTCACATGGATGTAGCCGGAGTAAGCGGAATCGACACCGGGATCGATGGTCTCATCCGCGATGGGGAAGGACATACAGCCCCAGCTGATGTCAACGCCCATGGCAGTCTCGACTTCGTTGCCGACCCAGGAGCCGCACCAGACCATAGCAGCCTGACCCAGACCGATCTTATTCTGGGAAGTGGGGAACACATCGGGCGCACCTTCTGCAAAGTAACCGGCTTCGAGCCAGTCGATCAGCTTCTGTGCAGCAGCCACAGCACCTTCGTTCTCGCTCCAGCCGCCGTTCATGGACAGCTCGGAAACGACATCCTGACCGCAGAAACGCTGCATGGTCTGGCTGAAGAAGTTATGGGTATAGGTATCATCCAGAGCCCAGGGAGCGATACCGGCAGCCAGCAGAGCATCGCAGGCAGCCTCGAACGCTTCCATGGTCACAGGCACTTCGGTGATACCGGCAGCCTCAAAGGCAGCCTTGTCATACCAGACGGTATTCATGGAGGGCGCAGTAACGACACCGACCAGACCGCCGCACTGTGCGACCAGATCGTTCATCATGATGGGATAGGTCTTGGACAGATAGTCGGATCCCTCGATGTAGGAGGTCAGATCCAGCATGTAGTCGGTGATGGTCTTGGATTCATAGTAGGAAGCAGAATCAAAAATATCGATCTGCTCGCCGCTCTCCAGCGCGGTAGGCATGATCTGGCGGCGCTCGTTGCCCTTGAACTTGATATCGATGACACAGCCGGTCTGCGCCTTGAATTCCTCAGTCAGCTCCAGCAGTATGTTGGCCTGAGGAGTGCCGTCATACAGGCTGCTCCAGTAGACCAGCTCGACGCCCTCATAGGGCAGGGGCTCAGAAGTCTCGGGGGTGACTTCTTCAACGACTTCGGTGGTCTCGGGGGCCACTTCTTCGGTGGCACCGCAGCCTGCCAGCACGCTGACCAGCATGAGGACGCACAGAAGGATGCTCATGATCTTTTTCATAATGTTACCTCTTTCTTTTTATATATGGGAAACAAACGCCCATCGTTTACATTGTACTCTCCCCCATATCCTTTTGCAACTGTTTTTTAGTCTACGAAAATAAAAAGGAACGGTCATGGACCGTTCCTTTTTCAGAGCTTGATAAAATTTAACCCTTGATGCCGCCGCCCATGCCGCCATACATGATCTTGCGGGAAGCAAGGCAATAGATCAGGATGGAGGGCAGCACGACGATGACGACAGCCGCGAAGATGGCCGGGTAGTTGGAGGTGTACATCAGAGCGCTGACGACCGAGGTCAGACCGACGCCCAGAGAGGTCGCGCCGTCGGAAGCGGTCAGCAGCAGAGCAACGAAGTACTCGTTCAACACGCTCAGGAAGTTGAACAGGGTGATGGTGGTCATAGCAGGACGCACCATGGGGAGCGCGATCTTGAGGAAGGTCTGCATATCGGTGCAGCCATCGATAGCCGCCGCTTCCTCGTAGGTCTTGGAGATGGACTCAAAGAAGTTCAGCAGGAACACGGTGGTGTAAGGCACACGCAGGCAGACATACACAAGGCAAAGCGCCACACGGCCGCGGATATCCAGCTTGACCAGGATGCCGTAGATAGGCAGGATGATCAGGATGCTGGGGATGCTCATGACCAGGATCAGGATCCTCTTGATCAGATGGTTGCCTCTGAACTTGCAGCGGGACAGCACATAGGCCGCAGGCGCCGAGATCAGCAGACCGCCGGTACAAGCCACGACAGCATAGATCAAAGAGTTGAAGAAGTAGACATACAGCTTCTGGGTGGTCCAGGCCGTCACATAGTTCTCCCAATGGAGACCTGTGGAATACTTAAAGACCTGACCGGTGAACACATCTCTGGGAACAGACAAGCTGGCGCCCACGATGTAGACCAGGATCGCGACCATGAAAGCAGTCCAAAGGAGCAGAGGGACATAAGCAAGCGGGCTGGGACCATTGAGGGTATCAGCCTTATGGATCTTTTTCATTCTCTGCACCTCCTTACAGTTCCAGATCGTCTGTCTTGAACAGACGGTTGATGAGAGATGTGATGACCATGATGATCGCGGCCACCAAGACACCGACAGCGGCACCGGTGCCGATATCGATCTCAGGAGACTGCAGAGAGCCAAACAGGATCTCATACATATAGCCGATGGGAACGATGGTGGAGCTTTCTGTGCCGATGGGAGAGAATACCTTGCTCCAGACAAAGAACTGCATGGCAACGATCGTCCAGAAGGTAAATACCGTCTTGGTCGTGCCCTTCAGAAGCGGCAGGGTGATGCGGGTCAGCTTCTGCCAGGCATTGGCACCATCCAAAGTGGCAGCTTCCATCACATCCTCGGGGATGCGCTCGACACCGCCGATAAAGACCATCATGTAGTAACCGACCACACCGAAAATAGCGGCGGCGATCATAGCGCCGAACTTCAGGTCGGGACCCAGCCACTTGAGGGGCTCGATACCGAACACCTTCAGCACGCCGTTGAGCATACCGAAGTCATAGTTGTAGACATAGTACAGCCATGCATTACCGATGGCGACAGCGCTGATGACATTGGGCAGATAGATGATGGCGCGGAAGAAATGCTTGCCGCGGATGGACTTGTGAGAGAGGATGACCGCAAACAGCAGAGAAAAGCCGATCGCGAAAACACCGCCAAAGATCCAGATCCTCAGCATATTCCAAAGACCGCGGCGGAAGTCGGGACTGGCCGCGATACGCTTGAAGTTGGCAAGACCTGCGAATGTCCATGTGGAGACGGGTGCTGTGACAGAGCCGGTCTTAAAGAAGCTCATGCACAGCGTTCTGGCCACAGGGTAGAAATAGGTAATGGCCAAAACGATCAGACACGGAACGATAAAGCAGGCGATAAAGGTTTTACTCTTCTTCATTAGAATGTCCTTTCCGAAGGAAAGGGCGTCCGAAGGCTCGGACGCCCCTGGTCACAGTGAGACTTCTAGCTTTTCTAAGATATTAGTTGTACAGAGCGTCCATAGCCTGCATGGCTTCCAGACCGGTGGCGTAGTTGCCTTCGAAGATCTTGGTCATAACATCGGTCAGAGCAGCCTTCATATCAGCATTGGCAACAGCGCAGTTGACATCCAGGCAGACCTCGACGGAGTCCAGATATTCCACAGTGCCGTCGAAATCGGGCAGAGCTTCGTTGGTCTTGTCGGCAGGGGGGCACAGCAAAGCATCGGTGACTCTCTTGTCGCCTTCGCCGGTGACGATCTTCATCATCCAATCCCATGCAGCGTCGGGATTCTCGCACTTTTCATTGACATGGATGTAGCTGGAGTATGCGGAGTCCACATTGGCGTCGATGCTCTCGTCCAGGATGGGGAACTTGGTGAAGCCCCAGTCGATGTCAACGCCCATGGCGGTCTCGATTTCGTTGCCGACCCAGACACCGCAGTTGACCATGGCGGACAGACCCAGAGCGATCTTGTTCTGAGAGGTGGGGAAGACATCGGGTGCGCCGTCAACGAAATAGCCCTTGTTCTTCCAGTCGATCATTCTCTGTGCAGCAGCGACAGCACCTTCGTTCTCGCTCCAGCCGCCGTTCATGGACAGCTCACGGACGACTTCCTGACCGCAGTGACGCTGCAGGACAGTGCCGAAGAAGCCGGCGACATAAGCGCCGTCCAGAGACAGAGGTGCAACACCGGTCTCCAGGATCGCATCGAACATGACTTCGAACTCGTCGAAGGTCTTGGGCATTTCGGTGATGCCGGCAGCTGCCACAGCAGCCTTATCATACCACAGACCGTTCATGCCGGGGGCGCTGACAACACCGGGCAGGCCGCCTTCGGGGCTGTTGTCGGTCAAGTCCTTCACCATCAGACCGTAGGTCTTCTCGGCGTAGCCGGTGGCTTCGTAGTAGGGAGTCAGATCCAGGATCCAAGCGGGATCGAAGGTGCGCAGTTCATAGAAACCTGCGGAATCGAACACGTCGATACGCTCGCCGCTCTCCAGAGCGGTGGGCATGATCTGGCGGCGCTCATTGCCCTTGAACTGGATGTTGATGACACAGCCGGTCTCTTCATAGAACTCAGCAGCCAGCTCTTCCAGAACGACAGCAGCGGGAGTGCCGGCGACCTTGCTGGACCAGTAGACCAGCTCAACGCCCTCATAGATCTTGGGTTCAGAAGTCTCTTCAACGACTTCCTCAACAACTTCTTCGGTGACTTCGGTGGTCTCTTCGACCACTTCTTCGGTGGCGCCGCAGCCTGCCAGAACACTGACCAGCATGAGGACGCACAGAAGGATGCTCATAAGCTTCTTCATGATTTTTACCTCTTTCATTTGATTTCGTTTTGGGCACACGCCCGACTGTGACCATTATAAATTCTTCCTTTTTCTTTTGCAATGGTCTTTTTACCGAAAACCATGGTAAAAAGTAAGCCGTTTGAAAATTACCGCATTTGTCACAAAATACATATAAGGTTTTTGTTCAGTTTTCCGTCTCAAAACGCAAAGTAGTCCTTTGCATTTTGATAGCAGATGCCCCGGACGCTCTGCCCCAAAAGGGCATAGTCCTCCGGATACTCGCCCCGCTCCACCCAGCTGCCCAGCAGATCGCACAGGATCCTGCGGAAGTATTCGTGTCTGGGATAGGAGACGAAGCTCCTGGAATCTGTCAGCATGCCCACGAAGCTCGACAGCATACCGAGATTCGCCAGCGCCTTCATCTGCTCCTGCATGCCGTCCCGCTGATCGTTGAACCACCAGCCGGAGCCGAATTGGATCTTGCCCCGTGCTGGGCCCTTCTGGAAGCAGCCCAGCATGGTGCCGAGAACATGATTGTCCTTGGGATTGAGGCAGTAGAGGATCGTCTTGGGGAGCAGGTCCTCCCGCTCCAGTCCGTCGAGGATCTTCGCCAGACCAGCAGCCAGAGGAAAGTCGTGGATGGAGTCGAAGCCCGTATCGGGACCCAGCTTTTCAAACATACGGCGGTTGTTGTTCCGCAGTGCGCCGAAGTGCAGCTGCTTGACCCTGCCGCGGGAGGCATACTCCCGACCGAGGAATATCAGCTTCTCCACCGTCTCGTCATCGATCGCATCCACCGCATGGTCGGACAGGCGGCAGCCATGGTCATGGAAGAAGTCCATATCTTTGGTCAGTCCGGGCGTCACCTTGGAAAGATCCGGGCGGAAAGCCGGCACCACCCTCACCTCAAAGTCCTGCAGCTTCTCATGATGCTCCAGCGTATCGCCGGGCGCATCGGTGGTGCAGACCACCTCCACATTGGACTGCCGGATGAGCCCTCTTGCGGAAAACTCCGGTCTTTTCAGCATGGCATCGATGTGATCCCAAACTGCCTTGGCATTTTTCTCGCTCAAAAGCTCATCCACACCAAAATAGCGCTTCAGCTCCAGATGGGTCCAGTGATACAGAGGGTTCCCCACCGCCAGCGGCAGGGTCCTGCAAAAAGCCAGCCACTTTTCGTATCCATCCGCCTCACCGGTGATATAGGTCTCCCCGATGCCGTTGGTCCGCATGAGCCGCCACTTGTAGTGGTCGCCTCCCAGAAACAGCTCGAAGGCATCCGCGAACCGATGATTCTCCGCGATCTTCTGTACAGGCAGATGGCAGTGATAGTCGATGATCGGAAGTCCCTCAGCGAACTCATGATAGAGCCTCTTCGCCACCGTGCTGTGCAGCATAAAATCATCATGGATAAAGCTCATAGTGTCACACCGTCCTTAAATATCGCGATCTCCTCACAGCCGTTCCTCTCATTTTTCGTCTGCTCGCCCTCCGCCACGGAAAGCACATAGTCCAAAAGTGCCTGCGTCAGATCGTGACCGTCCAGCACAGGGCTCGCGTCGAAGTCGATCCAGTTTTTCTTTTTCTCCGCCAAAGCCCTGTTGGTGGAGATCTTCACAGTCGGCACAGGGCCGCCCAGAGGCGTGCCGCGTCCGGTGGTAAAGAGGATGATATGAGCACCGGCAGCCGTCAGGTTGGTGATCGCCACCATATCGTTGCCCGGTCCGTTCAGAAGGGACAGCCCCGGTCTTTGCACGCGGTCGCCGTAGTCCAGCACATCCACTACAGGTGCCGAGCCGCCCTTTTGGATACAGCCCAGAGACTTCTCCTCCAGTGTGGTGATCCCGCCGGCCTTGTTGCCGGGGGAGGGATTTTCATAGATCACCTGCTCGTGCCGTGTGAAATAGTCTTTAAAATCGTTGATGAGCGATACCGTCTTTTCAAAGACTGCCTCGCTCTCGCAGCGGGCCATGAGCAGATGCTCCGCGCCGAACATCTCCGGCACCTCTGTCAAAAGACAGCTGCCGCCCATGTCGATGAAGGCATCGGAAAACCTGCCCACCAGCGGATTGGCCGTGATACCGGAAAGACCGTCGCTGCCGCCGCACTTGAGGCCGATGCACAGCTTCGACACGGGAACAGGCGTCCGTTCGGTCTTTTCCGCGCTGCGCCGAAGCTCTTCGATCAGCGCCGCGCCGGCCTCCAGCTCATCCTCCACATCCTGCGTGTTGAGGAATTTGACCCGCTCATCGTCCCAGCTGCCCAGGACCTCCTTGAACACACCGATATTGTTGTTCTCACAGCCCAGTCCCAGCACCAGAACGCCGCCAGCATTGGGATGCTCCACGAGGCCCTTCAGGATCTTCATGGTGATCATTTGGTCATCCCCCAGTTGGGAGCAGCCATAGGGATGGGGGAAGCATTTGGCCCCTGTTTTTTTAGCCAGCGCCTCCGCGACCTTATTGATGCAGCCTACCGTATTGACGATCCAAATATCATTTCGGATGCCGACCGCACCGTTTTTGCGGACATAGCCCGGAAAGGTGCGCGGCGCAGGCGCAGTGCGGCGCACCGCTTCGGTGGGAGCATAGCGGTATTCCAGCTTGCCGGACAGACCGGTCCTGAGATTATGGGTGTGGACCAGCGCTCCTTCGGCGATATCGCACAGGGCATAGCCGATAGGCTGACCGTATTTGATGACAGCCTCGCCCTTTTTGATGGGACGAATGGCATATTTCGCGCCTGTCTGCACGCAGACGCGAACGGTATCCTTGGGATCGATCCGCATACTTACAGCTCACCCTCCATACACGACAGATCCTGCCCCCACACTTCCGTATTTGCCAAGATCTCCTGTACAGACGCCTTTTTCATAAAGGCCGTGATGTGGGGATCGTCGTTGGTCATATCGGTCCTATAGAACTCCAGCAGCTTCCTGAAGGCGAACATCAGATGTCTGGGCCATGTGCCGAAACGCTCCCGGTAGGTCAGGATGGACGGCAGCACGCGGACCTTGAATTTGCTGATGCTGTTCAGACAGATAGACGACCAGTAGTGCTTGATATAGGGATTGGAGAACCGCTTGAGCACATTTTCCGCATACGCTTCCAGCTCCTCACGGGGCAGATCCAGCGTGGGGATGATCTCCTCGAACACACAGCTCCTGAGGAATGCGGAAACGGTCTCATCCTCCATGGCATCCCTGACAGTCTCCAGCCCCGACAGCATGGCATAGGCTACTGTGGCGGTGTGGGCGCCGTTGAGGATCCGCACCTTGCGGGTACGGTAGCGCTCCAGCTCATCGGTGACGATCACATTCAGCCCGCACCTGTCCAAAGGCAGCTCCCTGTACAGCTCGGGATAGCCCTCGATGACCCACAGATGGAAATATTCCGATGCATTGAGGAGCGGATCGTCGATCCCCAGCGCCTCGCCCTTGGGGAAGCCGGTGTTGATACGATCGACCAGGGTGCAGCAGAAGATGTTTTCCTGCTCCAGCCAGTTCCTGTAGCCCTCGCCCAGCTCCCAGAGCTCGGCATACTGCATGAGACACCCTTTGAGCAGATCGCCGTTGCGGTCATTGAGCTCGCAGGGCAAAAATACGAAGCCGGGCAGACCGAGATCAAAGCGGCGCTTCAAAAGCTGCGTCAGCTTGCCGGGGAAGGTCTTGGCCGGGCGATCCGTGATGCGGTCGGCATCGGAAAAGCAGATGCCTGCCTCGGTGGTGTTGGAGACCACAAAGCGGAAGTCCGCGTTCTCCGCCAACGCCAGATAGCTGTCAAAGTCGTCATAGGGCTTGACACAGCGGGAGATCACATCGATCTTCCTGGCATCCACGCCCTCCACACCGCGGCAGATGTGGGTGTAGGCACACCCCTGCGCCGTCAGTGCATCGCACATGCCCTGCGCGATCGGCTGCACCACCACGACCTTGCCGCCAAAGTCGGTCTTTTCATTGACCTGCTGCAGCATCCAGTCCACAAAGCCGCGAAGGAAGCCACCCTCACCAAACTGAATGATCTTTTCTTTCATGTTTTATCCCTCCAATGTGATCTCGATGGCAGCCACCGCTGCCGCGGGCAGCGTCACGGTATCGCCTTCGATCTGCAAGGTCTTGACTGCGAACACATCCATATTCTGGGGCGTGATCTCCGCAGCGGGATCCTCCGCGATGTAGAACATCTTTGCCTCTTTGATCGTTTTTCCGCCAAGCTCCAGCTTCAGCTGCTGTGCCTTTCGCATCTCGGTGTTGGCGGCATGGATGTAAACGGTATCGTCTGTCATGGAGGCCACCGCATCCACCGCGCCGCTGACAGAGGCATCCAGTGCGAACCTGCCCTGATGGTGCCGGAACAGGCTCATAACAGCACCGACAGGCTGCAGATAGCAGATCCCATCCGTAAAGTAGCGGCCGGGGATCATCATGGCATTGACCTGCCACACATTTCCGAAGAAGTCCGCCATGGTGGCGATCTCCACCACATCGCTGTGGCGCATGATGGTATTGAGACATCTTGCATAGGAGACACCTGCGCCCCAGGAGGACAGCACCTCATTGCGGTTCCTGCCGGGGAGCATATAGTGGCCCTCGGTGATAGCCAGACGCTTATTGCCTGCATCGGCTCGCATAGCCCGGATATGCGCATCCAGAGACTGATGGGCATGCATCAGATGAGGCCAGTTGGCTTCATAGTCATCGCGGTATTTTGTGCTGTACAGCGGAGAGTCGGGAAGCCCCGAATCAAAATGATGATGGAAGGCCAGCAGCTCGATCTCATCGATCTGGCTCATGGGCCTGCACCAGTTCTCTTTCTTGTCCACATCCGTATCGCCCCAGCCGATCAGGCGGATCCCGGGATCGCGGGCCTTCATCTGCGCGGCAAAGCGGCAGGTCACATCATGGCACTGCTGCACGGTGAAGCCGCGCTGACCGAACACCGTGTAGGAGGTCTCATTGCCGATCTGCCAGTATTTGACGCCGTAGGGAGTCTCCTGTCCGTGGGCACGGCGCAGAGGATCGTCGGGGTCGTTGCAGTAGCTGACCCAGTCCGCCGCCTCCTCCGCAGTACCCTTTCTGCAGATATCGTTTTTGGGCTCCTGCCAGAAGAGCAGGCCTTCAGATTCCATATTCACCACGATCAGAGGCTCCGCATCCACCTTGCGGCAGAAGTCGATCACCTCATGGGTGCCGATCTGGTTGTGATAGATGCCGCCCCAGCAGTGGTTGATCATGGGTATCCGCTCTTTTCTCGGGCCAACAGCCTCACGCCAGTGATAGTAGGACGCGAAGCAGCCGCCGAAACGGACCATGGTAGGACCAAGCTCCCGCACTTTTTCGATCACACCGGGATACCATTCGTTCTCCCAGAGATCCCACGCCGTATCTACCGCTGCATCACAGACCCCAAGGGGCTCCATGAACTGCATATACAGATAGGGTGAGATCTCATGCCGTTTTTCTGTTCCGACTTTTATCGTGACCATCCGAACACCTCTTTCCGCTTTTCTTTTATTTTATCAAGCTGCTCCTGTGTCCGCAATTTTCGCCCATGACATCTTCCATCCCCAAATGTCCTTATTTTAAAGTTTTTGCTTGAAATATAATTTTTTCTGTGTTATGCTCCCATTATGAAGAACAAGAAGAACACACCGCATTTTCTGGACTTTGGCGGTATCAAGATCAAAGTCTATCTGGCGAGCAATACGCCCATCATACAGCCATCGGACATCTCCACCGTGCCGCGGCGGATCCACACCCATTTCACCTATGAGATCTTCTTTATCACGGAGGGGAAGCTGGATGTTTCCATTGGGGAGGATGCTTTCGTTTTTGAAAACTGCGTGCTGATCCTGCCGCCTCATGTGAAGCACTGCTCCTCTCCGGCATCCGGTGGCTGCTTCTGTCTGCTGTTCTCCTTTGATGAGGCATCCGCTGCCGCCGACCCGATCCGGGCTCTGCCGGAAAACGGCTTCCTCCAATTCCCGATCACCGAGGAGATCTCCTTCTATATCCGCACGCTGGCCGCCAAGAGCCGCCTTGACACAAAGGCCGCCCAACGCGATACGGAGCATCTGACCGCGCTGGTATTCAACGCCGTCTTTTCCGCGCTCCTGCCGGAAAACAAGGCGGTCTCCCCTTCTGCCGAATCGCAGGCCCATATCAGCGCCATCGAGGACTATATCAATGCCAACTACCGCAGAAAGCTCACGCTGTCCGATGTGGCCGGTCATGTCCACCTGAGTACGAAGCAGGTCTGCCGCATCATCGAGAAGGAGTATGGCATCGGCTTTTCCGATCTTGTAGCAAAAAAGCGCATGGCCTCCGCAGAGGCCATGCTGGTCAGCACGGATCTGAAGGTCTCTCAGATCGCGTCCGAATTTTTTCCGGATACACCGACCTATTTTTACACCCTGTTCAAGAAAAAGCACGGCACATCTCCGCTGAACTACAGAAGAGCCCATGCGCTGTCTCAGCGCACATGAAATGCCAAAAAGCCCTGCACAGGAACAGTCTCGTTCCCGTGCAGGGCTTTTGTGTTTCGCTTTATTTGTTTTCCACGACCGTGTCACCTTCGAGGATGACAGTCTTGATGTTGACCGCATCATCCATGATGATCAGGTTGGCCTTCAGACCGGGTGCCAGAGAGCCGATCTCATATTCCATGCCCAGCAGCTTGGCGGGGTTGTAGGTCGCCATACGGATGGCATGACACAGACCGTAGCCGGTGTGGGTCATCATATTGCGGACAGCACCATCCAGCGTCAGATGGGAGCCTGCCAGATAACCGTTGGAGTCATAGTTCAGATCCTCGCCATACCAGATGCCGTCGGCCTCGTTATTGGGGTAGTTCTGGTCGCTCTGCATATGGTCGGTGATCAGGATCATCTTCTCCACGCCCTTGATCCGCACGACCATCTTGACCATATCGGGCACCACATGGATGCCGGTGCTGTCGCAGATCAGCTCGGCATACATATCGGGGTTATAGAGGGTATATTCATCCACACCTGCACCGTGGCTGCCCTGACAGCGGCCGGGGGCCTTGCCTGCGTTGGAGTGGTGGGTCTGGAGCTTCAGGCCGTACTTCTCCATGCGGCGGCACTCCTCGGAAAGGGCGCCGGAGTGTCCAAGAGAGATGACCGCCTTGGGGTCAGCTTTGTTGATGTAAGCACAGATCTCATCGATGCCCTCACGCTGGGGGTCGATAGCCCAGACCTTGGCGATGTCGCTCAGATCGTCGATCAAAGGCTTATAGACCTCCTCGGGGATCTTGCCTGCCCAGAAGCGCATCTCATAGGCAAAGGAGCCGGAGTTGCGCATAAAGGGACCTTCCATGTACAGGCCCTGCATGATACGGCCTGCGCCCTTGCCCATATGGTCGCGGATGCTCTGCGCGCCCTCACGCATCTTCTCGGGGCTCATGTTCATGTAGAAGGTGGGCAGAACGGTGGTCTGACCGTGCTGCAGGAAGAACTCACAGCAGCCCGCGGGATCCTCATAGAACAGACCGTCTCCGCCGCCGCCATGGTTGTGGATGTCGATCAGGCCGGGTGCGGTGTACAGGCCCTTGGCGTCGATGATCTCAGCATCAGCCGGGATGTTGACTTCACTGCGCTTGCCGACTTCCACGATCCTGCCGTTTTCGTAGGTCACAGCACCATCCCAGATGATGCCATCGACCATGATCAGTTTTGTATTGATGATCGCTTTCATTTCTAATCTCCTATGTTCAAACAGCCGCCCTGTAAAACAGGGCGGCCAAGATGTTTATCAGAAGGGATACAGATCCATGGGGGCGATGGGACGAGCCATCTCCTCGGACACATACATGGTGCCCTTGGTCAGCTGGTAGATGGAAGCAGGCACCTCGTGGGTGACAGGTCCGTACAGCTGCAGACGGGAGATCATGCGCTCCCAGGAGGAGTAGCCGCCGATGGCGCCCAGATCGTGACGCTCCAGATGATCTCTGGCGTGCATGACATCCCAGGGACCGATGGAGACGGAGTAAGCGGGGGTGTGGTACATATCGCAGGAGCCCATGGAGTTCTGGATGATGGTCAGGCGGTGGTTGTCCACGAAGCCGGCCTTGATCTTCAGGAAGTCCTCCAGGTTATCGGCCTTGAAAGCCTTGGTCTTGGGATCGATGAATGCGGTATGGCCGACCCAGCCGGTAGCGGAGATGATGAGATCTGCGCCGCCGTCGCCGGTCTCGTCGATGAGGTCGGAGTAGCGGTCGATGTTCTCATTGGTGTAGTAGTGGATCTGCTCCAGTCTGGGACGCAGGTCCTCACGGAAGGCCAGATAGAACTCGCGCAGGAAGTGGCCGCCCAGCGAGCCGCCCCAGGTCACAGGCGCGACATTGCCGTCCTCGTCAGCATACTCGTCCATGCAGAAGGCGTGGATGTTGCGGGCGGAGACATTGAAGCGGTTGCACATCTCGGCAGCGGCGGTATAGACCGTTCTCCAGGAGTTGGGGAAGACGATAACGGTCTTTTTATCCTCCACATCGGAGCGCCAGATCCAGTTGAACAGTTCGGCGGTGATGGCGGAACAGGGATGGGGCACCACGCGGATGGAGTAGCCATTCTCATTGGTGATCTCCATCTCCTCGCGGCGGATGTTGCGGCAACGCTCGAGGACTTCCTTGTCCTGGGTGGGCAGCCACATAGTGGGAGCGAAATCAAACAAAGATCTATTCATTTTAGTTGCCCTCCTTTGCGTGGATCTCATTCAGGGTGTCAGCCAGCCAGGGGTTGTCGATCTTCTTGAAGCAGGGAGCTGCCACAGTCTCAGCCACATAGCAGATACCGGGCAGGGTGCGGATCAAAGAAGCGGTGTTCTTGGGACTGACAGGCAGGCAGAAGGCCATCTTCACAGGGAACTTCTGGAACGCCAGACCGCCGCCGCAGCCGACGAGGTATTCCACATCGACGCGGTCCTTGGCAGCAGCGATATCCTTGGGGCCGATGGTGGCAGCACAGGGAGGCACATTGCCGATGTCGCCGGAGCAGCCGAACATGCCGCGCATGGACTCGTGGGTGATGAACTCGGGAGCGGGAGTGACGATACGGGAACCCATCGCCATCAGCTCCTCCATGGTCTCAGCGGGGAAGGACTCGAAGTCGATCGCGCCAAGGCCGCCGGCCCAGCTCATGGTGGTGTAGCACACATCTGCGCCGCCCTCGGCAGCGATCAGATCGGAGTAGGTGTCGGCATTCTCCTTGGTCCAGAAGTGGATGTTCTCCATGGGCATACGCAGATCTGCATCGAGGCGCTCGTAGAAGTAGCGCATGAAGTGACCGGCGCGGCTGTAGGGGCTCTGCCAGGGAGCGACCTCGCCCTTCTCATTGGCGAACTCGTAGGTAAAGAACACATGGACCTTCTTGCAGGAGACACGGAACTTATTGAGATTCTCCACCACGGACATGAACACGGGGGTCTCAGGGGTGGGGACGATCATGACGAACTTTTCGTCCTTCATGGCGGCAGACTTCAGTCTGTAGAACATGTCGGTAGCGAAATAGTTGTTGACATCGACGACGACCTTCATCTCGAAATCGGGATTCTCGAAGTTTTTGCCCTGCTTGGTGGCCATGTCCAGATCGGGCAGCAGATCCAATGCTTCCTGATCAAACTTGGGCAGCCAGGGGCCGGGAGCAAAGCTGAATTCGTTTGAATATGCCATATGGCAACTCCTCCTGTTCTTTTTTTGCGGGCGCACAGCCTCGCATTTTATGCCTCTATGTTATCCTTTTTTTCGCAGAATGTAAATATGATAATGTTTCACAAAACTTATGATTTTGTTTTATTCTCTTTGACCGGGAAATTCAAAACAGCAATCGTTGTCTTTCTTCCCTTTTTGGTGTATCATAGGCCGTGAGGTGATCGTATGCATAATGAAGGTTATTCTCTTTCCCGTGCCATCTCCATCCGTGAGCTGGTCACGGCGGACTATATCATAGGTGCTCATCCCAACACCAGCACCCACTCTCACGAGGATGCATGGGAGCTTTGCTGCTGTCTCGACGGCGAGATGATCGTCACGAAAAACCAAAAGCGGCTTCTGTTGAAAAAGGGCGATATCGCGCTGGTGCAGCCCCAGACGGATCACGATATTCTGGTGAAGCAGAAGACTGCCGCCGTATTCGTGGTCTCCTTCACCTGCTCCGGAGAGCATCTGCGTTCCATTCAGGACAGCATCCTGACCTTCACCGATGAGCAGCTAAGGTTGTTCCATAAGATCATCCCGGAGATCGAGCGCTGCTTCACACAGACCGACCGGCGCAGACCTCTGCACCTGTTCTCCTTCTCCCCCTCCGCTACCTCTCCCTTCGGCACAGAGCAGATGATCTGCAACTACCTTGAGCAGATCATCATCACCATGCTCCGCAATGTCACCATGCAGGACGGTCAGATCATCCGCACCGAGCATTTCAAAGACGCCATGCAGGGATATCTCATCGAGCAGGTGCAGAACTATATCCTGAGCCATCTGGATAAAAAACTGGTAGTAGAGGAGATCGCCGCCCGGTTCCACTATTCCAGAGCCCGGCTCTCCACCCTGTTCAAGGCCACCACCGGCGTGAGCATCAACCGCTTCATCTCCCGGGAGCGGATCCGCAGAGCCAAATTCCTCCTGCGGGAAGGGCGCCTCTCCGTGGCAGAGATCGCAGACCTCCTGGGCTACCCCTCCCCCCAGTATTTCACCAATAAGTTCCATAAGGAAGTGGGGATCCCCCCGTCCAAATACGCAGGAGCCACAGAAAAAGATTCGTAGAGATCCCCCTCCCGGGGTGTCCGCCTGCGGCAGGGGCAAGCCCCTGCCCTACGCTCTCACAGGTGATGAAGCAAAGCCTCCCCTTGTAACACAAGGGGAGGTGGCATTTGCATAGCAAATGACGGAGGGGATATCGATCGTTTCGATCCCCTCAGCCTCGCTTCGCTCGGCAGCTCCCCTTGCTCTCCAAGGGGAGCCTTTCTGCGGTGGACGAAAAAAATGAGCGTACCAGATGGTACGCTCATTTGCTGTTTTGACTTATTCGCAACGCTCGCCGCGGCCGATGGCATCGACCTCATAGGGCGTGGACTGGTAGACCAGATAATTGAGCCAGTTGGAGTACAGCAGATTGGCGTGGCTGCGCCAGCGGACGATGGGCTCTTTGGTATCGTCGTCACCGGGGAAATAATTTTTCGGCACATCGATGGGAAGCCCCAGATTCTTATCCCGGAGATATTCCAGCTTGAGGGTCTCGCGGTCATACTCGGAATGGCCCGTGATGAACACCTGACGGCCGCCCTCGGTACACATGGCGTAAAGGCCCGCTTCCTCGCTCTCCGCCAGGATCTTGAGCCTCGGCTCTGCCGCCACATCCTCGCGGCGGATGGTGGTATGGCGGGAATGAGGCACCCAGAACTCCTCGTCGAAGCCGCGGAGCAAAATGGGATTCTTATAGACCACCTTGTGGGGGAAGATGCCGAACATCTTTTTCTCCAGCGGCACCTTGTCGATGCCGAAATGGTAGTAGAGGCCGGCCTGTGCGCCCCAGCAGATATGGAAGGTGGAATGGACATGGGTCTTGGTCCACTCCATGATGGTGCAGAGCTCCTGCCAGTATTCCACATCCTCGAAGGGCATCTGCTCCACCGGTGCGCCGGTGATGACCATACCGTCAAAGTACTGCTCGCAGATATCCGCAAAGGTCTTATAGAAGGCCAGCATATGCTCCTCGGAGGTGTTTTTGGACTTGTGGGTGCTCATCTGCACCAGCTCCAGCTCCACCTGCAGAGGGGTATTGCCCAGAAGGCGGGAGAGCTGGGTCTCCGTGACGATCTTGGTGGGCATCAGATTCAAAAGGGCGATCCGCAGAGGACGGATCTCCTGTGTCTCAGCACGCTGCTCAGACATGACGAAAATATTTTCACTTTCCAGCGTCTGCCTTGCAGGCAGGGCGTTGGGGATCTTGATAGGCATGGTGTTTCCTCTCTGTTCGTTAGATCTGTTCCAGAGCCTGCTTCAGGTCGGCGATGATATCGTCGGCATTCTCGATACCGACAGAGAAGCGGATGAACTCGGGGCCGATCCCGGAGGCTTCCAGTTGGGCATCGGTCAGCTGACGGTGGGTGGTGGAGGCAGGATGGAGCACACAGGTGCGGGCATCTGCCACATGGACCACGATCTGCGCCAGCTTCAGGGCGTTCATCAGACGCATGGCGGCTTCTCTTCCGCCCCTGACACCGAAGGACACCACACCGGATGCGCCGTCCGGCAGATACTTCTTTGCAAGGTCATGGTACTTGCCGCCCTCCAGCAGAGGGTAGTTGACCCAGAGGATCTTCTCCTGTTCGCTAAGGAATCTGGCGACAGCCAGCGCATTCTCGCTGTGGCGCCGGGTGCGAAGATGCAGGGTCTCAAGGCCAAGATTCAAAAGGTATGCCGCCATGGGCTGAGGGGTACAGCCAAAATCACGCATGAGCTGGACTCTGGCCTTGGTGATGTAGGCGGCCTTCCCGAACTGCTTGGTATAGACCACACCGTGGTAGCTCTCATCGGGCCCGGTCAGCTCCGGATACTTTCCGGCCTTTTCCCAGTCAAAGGTGCCGCCGTCGATGATACAGCCGCCGAGGACATTGGCATGACCGTCCATATACTTACTGGTGGAGTGGGTCACGATATCCGCGCCAAATTCAAAGGGTCTGCACAGGCAGGCGGTAGCGAAGGTGTTGTCCACGATCAAAGGCACAGCATGCTTGTGGGCGATACCCGCCATGCGCTCGATATCCAGCACCGTGAGGGCAGGATTGGCGATGGTCTCGCCAAAGACCAGACGGGTGTTCTCATCAAAGAGCGCATCCATCTCCTCATCGCTCATATCATCGCGGGCATAGCGCACCTCGATCCCCATGCGCTTGAGCGTCACGGAGAAGAGGTTGATCGTACCGCCGTAGATATTGTTCATAGAGATGAAGTTCTGCCCCTGGGAGCAGATATTGAAGATCGCCATAAAGCTGGCGGCCTGACCGGAGGAGGTGAGCATCGCGCCCACACCGCCCTCGAGATCGGAGATCTTGGCCTCCACAGCCGCTACGGTAGGATTGGAGATCCTGGTGTACATATGACCGTCAGCCTCAAGGTCAAAGAGCTTGCCGAGGGCGGCGGCATCATCATATTTATAGGTCGTGCTCTGATAGATGGGAAGGGTCCGGGGCTGGCTGTTTTCGGGGCTGTAGCCGGACTGGACACATTTTGTCTCGATCTGATGCATGGTAGGACCTCCATTCACAAACTATGTGTAGATTGTACTGTTTTGAAAAGCGGATGTCAAGCACCTTGACAAACCGCGAAACTTGGAGTAAAATGAATTTGCAGAGATATTTAGAGTTGCAAGATCGCGAATTTCGATTCGAATCTTGCATTTTTTCTTTTTGGAGGGTCAACGATGAAACTGCGTGCATTACTCGACCGGCTCGAGTGTTTCCCCATCATCGCGGCTGTGCGGGATGACCGCTTCCCCGCCGCCCTTTCCTCGCCTGTGGATATCCTGTTTTATCTGGAGGCGCGGCTGTCCTGTGTCCGCCAGCGGATCCGGCAGGCCCATGAGGCGGAGAAGCTGATCTTCGTCCACATCGATCTGGCCGACGGCATCGGCAAGGACCGGGAAGGTCTCCAATATCTTGCCGCCTGCGGTGCAGACGGGATCATCTCCACCAGAGGTCAGATCATCCGCATGGCAAAGGATCTGGGCCTCGTGACGGTCCAGCGGTTCTTCGCGCTGGATTCTCAGGGCATGGAGAGCGCCCGGGAGATGCTCAAGAACACCGCCCCCGACATGATGGAGATCATGCCCGGTGTGATCCCCAAGGCCATACAGCGCTTCTCCCAGAGCCCGACTCCTGTGATCGCGGGCGGTCTGATCGACCAGAAGCAGGAGGTCACTGCCGCACTGAACAGCGGCGCCACCGCCGTCTCCACAGGATGTACGGGTCTGTGGTATATTTGACCAATATCCGACCTCTTTTTCTGTAAAAGATCCCATATTTTCCGTTCTCAAGGTCTTTTCTCTTGCATAAGATGGGATCATCTGCTATACTGTGCGAAATGTTTTCTGAGTGAAGGAAAGGAGCTCTCCCATGTTGGAATTTCGTGAACTGACGCTTCTGGAAGTGGTCATCCGCATCGTGATCGCCATCGTCTTCTCCGGCATCATCGGTCTCGAGCGCGGATTGAAGAACCGCGCGGCAGGCTTCCGCACCTATATGCTGGTGTGCCTTGGCTCCTGCGTGATCATGCTGACCAATCAATATATCTTTGAAGCCACCGGCACAGGCGACCCCGTGCGTATGGGCGCACAGGTCGTCAGCGGCATCGGCTTCCTCGGTGCCGGCACCATCATCGTCACCAAGCGCAACCAGATCAAGGGCCTGACCACCGCGGCCGGTCTTTGGGCCTCCGCCTGTATCGGTCTCGCCGTGGGCATCGGCTTCTATGAGGTCGCACTGGTCGGTGCGGTCGCTATCTATCTCTCCCTGACTCTGATGCACACATGGGAAGACCATATCCGCCGCAAGACCAAGGTGCTGACCATCTACGCCGAACTGAAGCCCGGCCTGAGCCTCGGAGAGTTCCTGCGGCAGACCAGAGAGCTGAACCTTGTGATCAGCAACACCCAGTTGGAGCATGAGCATGTCTCCTCCGATACCGGAACCTGCTTCCTTGCCACCGTCAAGAGCGATGAGAAGATCAAGCGCGCAGGGCTTCTGGAGAAGCTCCATTCCGTTTCCTGTCTTGCTTATATGGAAGAGCTATAAAGAATAAAGAGCGTGCTGCTTGGCAGCACGCTCTTTATTTTTCAAAAATCTTCAAAAAAAGGATGCGATCAGGATCTCGAGCCCGATCAGGATCAGGATGACACCGCCGAAGATGCCGGCTCTCCCTGCCAGCTTCGTGCCGGCTGTCTTTCCGACCGCCACACCGACCAGACAGATCGCAAAGGTGACGAAGGCGATGATCGCCGCCGCCAGCACTGCATAAGGAAGCGTATAGTCCGCAATGGTGAAGCCCACGGAGAGCGCATCGATGGAAGTGGCCAAGCCCTGTATCAGCAGCCCCCTGAGCCCCACGGCAGGTGCCTGCTCCTCCCCGCCCTTCACAGCCTCCGCGATCATGGAGATACCGATATAGGCCAAGAGTCCCAGCGCGATCCAGGGGATGAACGGCTCGAACGCCGAAAAACACCGCACCATGGTATGGACACAGATCCAGCCGATCAGCGGCATGAGCCCCTGAAACAGGCCGAATATCAGGGCGATGCCGCACATACGGCGTCTCTTCATCCCCGGCTCATGGAGCCCATTGGCCAGAGACACCGAGAATGCATCCATGGCAAGTCCTGCTCCCAGCAGGATATTCTTCAGAAAAAACGCAACATTTCTCACTATTTTATGTTCCTTCCGTGCAGATACGCCCCGTATCATACCACAGTTGAAGCACGCAGTCAACGATCTCGTATCACACGGATCGCTTTATGCAGGCATTGGATCTGCACCGACTCGTGACCATGCTCATATTCGCCATCCAGCGTCCAGTCCATGGTCTTTTCGGCTGTGACCGCAACAGACGGCGTATTAACGAAGGTCAGCATGGCGCTGTCATAGGTCTTTTTCTGCAATGCCACGACGCACTCCGCCAGCTCCCTCAGATCCTTCGGCGCACGGATCAGCAGGAGCTCAAATTTGCCGTCACAGAGGTCTACCCGCTCCTTATCCAATGTCAGCACGCCGCCCACACAGGTGGAGTTGCTGACCGCGCCAAAAAGGAAGTCGCCCTCAAATACCTGCCCATCGGGCAGCTCGAACCGCGCCTGCCATGGATGGAGCTGTGACAGCTCCTGGATCCCGCCGAACACATAGGCCGCGTGCCCCAGCACATTCTTCATGCTCTGAGGTGTCAGATAGCTTGCCCCTGTGAACGCGCCGAAGGATGCCACATAGGAGAAAAAGCGTCCGCCGAAGCTGCCCACATCGATGGGCTCCGGCGAACCTTTCACCACATCCCGCGCCGCCTGCAGGATATTGGGCGACAGCTCCAGACTGGTCGCAAGGTCGTTGGTAGAGCCTGCCGGGATATAGCCGATCGGGAGATCGAGACCACTTTGCAGCACGCCGGACAGGGTCTCATTGAATGTACCGTCACCACCGCAGCAGACCACCAGGTCCTTATCTCCTGCAAGCTGACAGACGGCTCTGGTGCCATCGCCCTGCTGCGCCGTCAGATAGACGCTCACCTCGAAGCCGGCGCGGCCGAAGATATCGATCATATCCGCCAGATACCGCCGGGCCTTTCGCTGTCCTGCCTGCGGATTGACGAGAAACAACATTTTTTTCATACTATCACCAGCGCTCATCAAGGGCTCGCGGTACTGCGAGCCCTTGGTCTTTTTAGTAGATATCGGGTGTGATCTGATCCATCAGGGTGATGTCCACATAGTAGTACCGACCGCCGCGGTGTATGGTCAGCCGTACTGTGTCGCCTGCCTCATAGCCATCCTTGGCTGCTACAAGATCATCCAAAGACGCGATCTTCACATCGTCAAAGGCCACGATCACATCGTCCGTCTGCAAGCCCTTCTGTACAGCATCCGCACTGTCGATGAAGCCTGTGACGATCACACCGGAGGGCAGATGGTAGAACAGCTGTGCCCGCAGGTCGATGGTCTGTCCGCGGATACCGATGGCAGGGCGTCCGGACACATAGCCCTGCAGGATCAGCTCATCCAGGACCGGCTTGGCATGGGTCATGGGGATGGCAAAGCCAAGCCCTTCCGCAGAATAATAACTATTCATCTTCATGGTATTGATGCCAACGACCTGCCCATAGCAATTGATCAGCGGACCGCCGGAGTTGCCGGAATTGAGAGCGGCATTGGTCTGGATCAGGGTCATGCGCCGACCGGACAGGTCCAGATCTCGATTGATGGCAGACACGATGCCGTCGGTCATGGTGCCGCGAAGCTGGGTGCCCAGAGGATCGCCGATGGCGACGACCACATCGCCCACGCGGAGCATATCGCTGTCGCCAAATTCTGCCGCCGACAGACCGTATGCATCCACCTTCAGCACCGCAAGGTCGGTGATCTCATCGCCGCCGACAAGGACCGCGCTGTATTGATCGTCCTCTCCAAGCATCACGAAGATCTGCTGTGCCTTCTCGATCACATGGTAGTTGGTGATCACATAGCCGTCCTGTGACATGACGATGCCGGTACCGGTGCTGACACCGCCTGCTGTCACACAGGAGATCGAAGCCACACTGGGAGACACCTTTTCATAGATCTGCTGTAAGCTCAGGGCCTTCTCATCCTCTGCCGGGCGGTTCTCCACGCTTCGGGGCGTATCACTGATTCCCAGCGCAGAGCCCTGCTCCGTCTGTACCGGCGGGGTCGGCGGTGCCGTCTCCTCAGGAACATTCGTCTCCTCCACCGGCATCTCGGGATCTCCTATGGAGAGCGTCACGGAATCCTCATCCCGCTCCACCTGCAGCTCCATAAAGTTCACGGCCCACGACACCAGTCCTGTGATCATAGCCAGCACGATCAGCACCACCAGCAGTCCTGTGCGCCGCCTTTTCAGTTTTCTTCTCCGTTCATGATAACGGGCATAGGGGTCATAGCTGTAGCCGCCACGGTCTTCAGTTTCCCCATTCCAATGGTCATAGGCCATTTCGCGCACCTCGCTTTACCGCACCTGCGGCAGAGTAAAAGTAAATGTGGTCACACCGTTCTCACTTGTGACATAGATATCCTCGCCGTGGGAGTTGAGGATGGTCTTTACGATATACAGACCCAGGCCCACGCCTTCGCGGTCCGCAGAGCGGCTCTTGTCCGCCTTATGGAAGCGGTCAAAGATCAGCGGCAGCTCTGCAGGATCGATCGTCCCGCCGGTATTGCCGATGATGACGCGTGCCTTTCCGCCGTCAGTCTGCAGGAACAGCGAGACCTTCCCGCCTTCTTCGCAGAATTTGATCGCGTTGTCCGTCAGATTGTAGATCACCTGCGTGATGCTGTCGGGATCGGCTTTCGTCCACCTCTGCGCTCCGGCAGCTGCACATCCATCTCGATCCGCTTGCGGTTGACCCGCTGCTCAAAGGAGATCAGCACCTGTCCCACCGTCTCACACAGGTCGAACCGCCGTTTTTTATCCTCGGCGATCCCCTGAGATTGCAGGCGAGAGATCTCCAGCATGCTTCGCACGAGGCGGGAGAGCCTGCGTACCTCGTCGGAGATCATCTGCAAATAGTGGCGCTGCTCCTGCGGCGGGATCGTGCCGTCCAGGATACCGTCTGTAAAGCCCGCGATGGTGGTCATGGGCGTTTTCAATTCGTGGGAGACATTGGCTACGAACTCCTTGCGCTGCCGTTCGGAGGCCGCAAGGGAATCGGCCATGTTGTTGAAGGCCGCCGCCAGCTCATTGACCTCCTCCGTATTGCTGCCGCTCACTTCCGCGCGGACATCCAGCTCCCCTCGTCCAAAGCGGGCCGCCGTCCTTGCGATCTGCAGGATAGAACCGGCCTGCCTGCGGCTCATGGCATAGCTCATGATCAGCGCCGCGACCAGAACGAACACGGAAACATAGAAAAAAATGGTAGTCGCCTGCACGGAGACCTGTCTCGTCTGCGCCCGCTCCGCCGCCACGATCAGCACACCGATCTGGCTGCCGTCCGCAGACGACACGACCGGCATCCCTTCGATGAACTGGGGCGTATCATAGAGACCGCCCAGATCGCTCTCAAGGAACACCTCGCCGGTCTCCAGCACCGCATCGATCACATCCGCTCCGACGACCGTATCGGCATGGATACACTCCATGCTCTGGCAGGAGCAGATGCGGACAGTCCCATCCATGTCGCACAGCAGCATATCACTGCCCGATGCCATGGCCGCCGTGGTCAGGCAGATATGGAAATTGCCCCAGCGGTATTCCAGCTCCCCCGTGGCATCGTAGGCCGAGGCCAGATCTGCGAGGATCTGAGCGCTATCCTGCATGGCCTGCCGTTTTTCCTCCTCCAGCCCTCTGTCCAGCATCAGGCGGAAGGTGATGCCAAGGAGCAGCAAGCACAGGAAGATCAGCGCCGCCGACATGGCAAAGAGCCTGCCAAAGGTGGTCTTCATCCCTGCTGCACCTCAAACTTATAGCCAACGCCCCAGACGGTCTTGAGGCTCCATTGCTCGCTGACGCCCTCCAGCTTCTCACGCAGACGCTTGATATGCACATCCACCGTGCGGCTGTCGCCAAAATAGTCGAAGCCCCAGACCTCATCCAGGAGCTGATTTCTCGTGTACACACGGTTGGGAGACGAGGCCAGATGGAACAAAAGCTCCATCTCCTTGGGAGGCGTATCCACCTTTTTGCCGTCCACGATCAGCTCAAAGGCCTCCAGATCGATGATCAGTTTATCAAAGGTCAGCTTTCTGCCCGCAGAAAGACCTGCATCTCCGCCGCGGCGAAGGACTGCCTCGATCCGGGCCAGAACTTCCTTCATCTCAAAGGGCTTGGTGATATAGTCATCCGCGCCCATACGAAGGCCGGATACCTTGTCGTTGAGCTCCCCTCTGGCGGTGAGCATGATCACGGGGGTCATGGACTCTTCGCGGATCGCCTGCAGCACGCTCCAGCCGTCCAGCACAGGCAGCATCACATCCAGCAGCACCAGATCGGGATCCAGCTTGCGGAACAGCTCCAGCGCCTCGCCGCCATCAGCCGCGATGGAGGCCGTATAGCCCTCTCGTTCCAGATAAAGCCGCAGGAGATCGGCGATCTTCTGCTCATCCTCAACGATCAAAACAGATCTTGCCATATTCATTCCTCCCTTTTCATTCATTGCTATCATTATACTCCATAAGCGCCGGTTTGAGTGAATAATTTGTAAAAACTTCCGCCCAGGCACAAGCCTGTGTTCATAAAATATTATCCGATCGTTCACATTCTCTTTTCCATTCGTTCACAACTTTCGACCGTTTATGCGGTATGATAAGGGCGTAACAAGCACTACCCCCTATTTTCTCTCCCTCTCTTTTCTTTCAAGCAAGGTCCGCAGCCAAAAGCTGCGGATCTTGCTTTTCTGCTGTCTAAAGGCACTAAAAAGGCAGACACATGCGCTTTTCATGTGTCTGCCTTTTTCTTATGGCTTTACCGAGGGCGGCTCTTCTTTTTGGGAAAAAGACTTCACTATCACTGCTTTATATACAAAAGTTCCCCCAGTTTTGATTCTGTTCCATCTGTATTGGTCGCGTATACGGAACGCAACAGCGTTCCGTCGCTCTGTCGGGTCAACTCCATGACAAAGTCAGAAGTCTCATCCGATGCATATCTCAACATCGTATCATCCATGCTGATGATCATATATTCGTATGTATATTCTCCAGATCTATAATATATCGTATTCGCTCCCACATCGATCAGAAACGAAGCATCATCATACCATGTATGATCTTCGCCGCCAATGGATCCATATATGTTGTACATGCCATCCCACAGGCTGTCGAGCTGAACACTGCCGCTTTCAAGGCTCGTATCTCCTGTGCCGAGATCTGCAGTCGTCCATTGGTCATGATCCGGAACAGCATCATCGATCTTGAACCAAACTTTATTTGTACTCTCTGTTTCGCTTAGCATTGAAATTTCCCGTATGCCCTGATCTATTACAAGCCGCACATAGCAAAGCCGCCCATTTTCCGCCCAAAAAGTAAATTCATCACTTTTATCTGTTTTGCAGATCGTCCACTTCTCGCTGACCGTATCATCTTCATACAGCTCATAAACGATGCCGTTATCGGGATCAATGATGACAAGATCTCCTGTAAATATCATCTCACCATTTTCATCGTACTGCAAGGTCCCATCGTCATTTGCATAGTACTTTCCCCACACACCGGCAAAGCCTTCGTCGATCCTTTCAACGATCGGTCCACGCTCTACAGCATCTGTCTCCTGTTCGCTCGACGCTTCGATGCCTTCCTTTTTATTTTCAGATCCCATTTCCACATGAGAAGTGTCTTCTCCCGATGTCTTTTCTGACGGTGCGCTGTTCTTACCTGTCCATCTGAGCAAAAGCGCACCGACAACGACTCCGCAAAGAAACAGCGCCACCATCAGAAGCCAGCTTTTCTTTTTCTTCGGAGATCTTGCAGACCCTTTTTCTTCCTGCGCATCGATCTTGCTTTCGGCTGTATCACTTTTTGTGCTCTGCGGCAGAGATTCGACCGTCACCTCTTCCGATGCGTCGTCTTGCTGCCTTTCGCCGGACGCATCAAGACTTTCACTACCAGGATCCACATCCTGCTCAGCCGTTTCCATACTATCGATCGAAGAGATCTCATCTGATGGGCGCGGTTCGTCTGTTCTCTGCACCACACTTTCTGTTTCCGGCGCAGTCTCACGCAATTCTTCCTCTATCTGTGTTTTCTCGGCCTCCCATATCGATTCGCCGCAAAAACAGCACTGCGAATGTCCTTCGGGTACGATCGCATTACAAAATGGACAATTCATCGCTATTCCTCTCTATTTTACATTATACACGATTCTCTTCCTGTTGCTCATGGGCGCGTATCGCATACATCATACCGATCATGTACGCACTTTCTGCTGCATCCTGAATGGCATGATCGATCTCCGCTGCTGGCTGTACGCTTTCGGCGATCTCCAACACAGACCGAACATAACCATAGATCATATCCCAAAGTGCCGTGCAGGCTGTTTCATCATGTTGTATCCCCAACAGCCTCTCTGCCGTCGTTCCCGCTTGCTCCAGATCCATATGGTCGATCAGGTAATCAAATGGATCTGTATTTGCAAACCCACTCTTATCTTGATAGTAAAATAATGTTGCACACACCGATGCATAGAAAGCTGTCAAAATGCTTTCACTTCGCACCTTTTCGCTGCCCAGTGATCCATACTGTTTTTTACAGAAAAGTATCGTTCTGTGCGTAAATGTTTCTTTTCTGCAGATGACCCGTTCTGTGACCACCCTGCCATCTGCTCCGCACAAACCATTTTCCTGCAAAACAGTATAGGCGAGCGCTGTCATTTTATCGATCGCATGATCGAGCGTATATGTTATCCCCCCATCGACTGCGCCATCCTCGATCAGCTTCTCCTTCAACTTCCGAACATTTGCATGGTCGTAGAGGCTCAATATAGTATTGGCAAGTAACATGGCCGCATCTGTATGCCCAATGCTTCGTAATACGATCGCTTTCCCAAACAGAGCATCACCATAGGTCGGGTCTATCGCGATCGCTCGGTCAAAGGCATCCAGGGCATTATTGTATTCTGCTCTCATTCCGTATGCATTGCCCAAGCTCACCCATGCATCCGCAAAACGCGGCTCTGCAAACAAAGCCCGTTTATACTGCCGGATAGCCAGTTCCGTGTCACCTTCAGCAACCGCAGCATCTCCATCCGATTTCATTGCAAAGGTACATCGTGTGCAGATATCGGAACATTGTTCCCTTCGATCTTTGTACTCACATCTGAGATGCTTGCTCTCATTTCTGCCCCATGAATGCATATTATGCCCTCCGCATCATTCTGTTCCTACTTTATTGACTCAAACTTCAGGACCATATCCCCTATTTTTGCAGACAATCCTTCACAAAGCACATCTGTCTTTCTGGCTTCGCCACGTATCCTTTTTGCCGGAGAATAGTTGATGGTTTTGAAATCGGCATACAAAGAGCTAAGCGATGCATTTGAATCGATATATGTGTTATATTCATCGATGCTCATATACACCCAAACAATGGTTTCTGCACTCGTTCTGCACTTACACGCCACATCTGTGTATGCATATGTACCTTCTATGCCAACAGAATACACCGGCTCTATAGAGGTGATATCCGCATATACTTCCTCTCCGCTTTCGGCACTTTGCGTAAACACGACAGCATATGTCTGCTTTGGCGTATATTTTGTGGTACTTGAACTTCCGGGACCGCCTGTGCAGCTCGAAAGCAGACCGCCTATGAGAAAGATCAAAACTATTAACCCGATCCAAACAGAGCATCCCAGCGGCAGCTCCGCTGCTCTTTTTTGCGGGGCAGTTACCGATGCCATCTGCTTGTTGAACAGTTGCTGATTTAATATCGACACATCTTCATGTTGTTTCCCTTGCAAAGAAGACAGCCCCGAGAACTCAAGTTCCAGCACCTTCGCAAGCTTTAATGCACGCTCCGTCTGCTGCTTCTTATTGTGGAGTTCCAGCACCACCTCTCGCGCCAGATAAAAAAGTTCCTCTCGCATCTGCTCTTTTGTACCAACTCGCATACCACTGGCTCTGATTCTTGCATTTAATTGCCGGATCTTGTCGATCAAAACATTTAGATCATCCTCTGTTGTGATGCGTTTGACTTCCTCTGCAAATTTTCTCAGCGCTCTCATCTGCATATCAAGCGCTTCTCTCACATCTGCATCTTTTAAAATCTCATCCAGCGCCTTTTCGTCTTCCAAAAGCTTCTCAGCAAGTTCAGCAAGCTCACTAAACAGCTCCTTCATCGCCCAAACCAGCTTTTGTGCAACCTTCGTTAAACCAAGTTCGTTATGTAGATACACACCTAACTCGCGAAGTTCTCGTCCGACCTTTTGGCTGTCATTGTGAGGCATACCACTGACCATAGATCGTATTTGCAGTGGCTGGACCAGCGCATCCCATGCTCTGACTTCTTCGATCAGTTTATCCACACTTCCTTCAACTGCAGCCACTTCACTTGTCGCCCGCAATTCTTCTATATGACAAAGGATCTCTTCTGTTGCTGTTTCGATCTTTGAAGACATTCTTAAGGCATATTGGTCGATCACATCAGAAATAATAATGTGGTCGGATCCACCGTTGGTAAAATGTTTTTCTGCGAGTATCGTTACAAAAAACACATACTCATTTTCATCCATACCTTCCAACCGTGCGTTAATGATCCGACGGATCCTCTCTCTTTTCCCTGTTTGTTCAGCAGCAACATCATGCAGCGAGACCATCGCCAACCGCGCCTCATCTCTGTTCTGATTGATGGTCCGGGTCAACTGCTCCGGATCGATCGCGCAGAACATCTCATCGATCTCAACAAGTGCATATCCAAGTTCAAAAGCATCCACTCCAGAAGCTATCGAAAAGTTGTACAAACCGGAATTTAGTTTGGATAACGGCGCCAAACTCTCTACAAAAATTGTTTTTCCTTCATCTATATGTTCTACTATTTGCTGTATTGTCTGTTCATCAGAATCCGTGAACCAGTCCCACTCCGCAGACAACCTCTTAGCAGGATTCAACAACGCATTTTGAGCCTCGGTGCATATGTCAACATCGTACAAAAAGCTCATTTCCTCTACAGCCGCCATGATCGCTCTTCTTGAATCAGAGCAAGAAACTCGAAGCAACCAAAAAGGATTTGATTTGATCCACATCGCCGATTTGTCCATGTCCATTACACCTCTTTTTATGCTCAGTTATACAAAACCAATTCTTCTTTTTTCTTCTTTGGGTACAAGCTGTTCTATTGCTACATCAAAACAGTGTTGATCGATAACATCCAAATTTTGTTTGATCGCAGCTTTTCCCGCTTCTCGCAAAATAAATGCCACATCTGACAGGGGGCGATCAGCAAGCTTTTCTGCGATGGGTCGAATGCACACATCCTCAGCGATCGGCAACTCTTGCAGCTTGTGCACCAGCAATCCCTGAATCTCGTCTGCATTCGCCAACTTCACCTCAATGATATTGTCGAACCTTCCTTTGCGGATCACCGCAGGGTCGATCGTATCCAGCAAGTTTGTCATTGCAAAGATCAGCACGCCCGCTTCAACAGCCTCGGGGATCTTCCGCAAAAATTCTGCGACCTCTTCCACATGATGCGTTCCCGAACCAAAATTATTTCGATTCGAAAGGAATGCCTCCATTTCATCGATCACGAGAATAGACGGTGCATTTGAAATGGCTTGCTCAAAAACCTCAGCCACTTTCTTGCTCGTGTCATGGATGTATGGGCTTGCGACCGTATCGGAATCAATATCAAATCGAGGCCACTGCAAATACTCGGCCAATCGTTCCACAGCATAGGTCTTTCCGCTACCGGGAGGGCCATGCAAGACCGTTGCTCCCGGAAAGCCAATACCCATCCGGGCATACTGCTCTTGATTTATAACGATATCGATGATGCTTTCATTAAAAAACGCTTCCAGTTCCGGCCGTCCCGGCAAAACAAATCTCTCTTTATCCATTAGCGCAGTCTTTGCACTCTCTCTTCGCAAAGCCAGCTCCTCTTTATTGGTCTCTTTCGGTTTTTCCACATCAAAGCCCGCCGTCTGCGCGCATTGGAGCAAAACATCTCCCGGCAGCCACGACAGGATCTCGCTCATGCGGTCAAAGTTTGTGATGGAAATACCAATACCTCCGGCGAGCCATCTGCCGTAAGCTGCCCCATTGTCCGCATTCTCGATATCCGGCGCAGTCGGCAAAAGCAAAGAGAATTCTTCAACATAGATCGCATTGCGCAGGTCCAGCGCAGGAGATTCTTTCAGACTTTTTTGCACCGCAACAGAAAATGCCTCTATCTGTGCCTGTTTTTTAGGAAACGGTCCTTTGTCCACGGAGGCGATCAGATAGCCATTGGCAGAAGGCAGAATGAAGCCTTCCGCACCTTCGATTTTCTGAAACAAGCCGACAGGAAGCGCATGGTCCTTACACCACCGGGCATAAAGCTGCGGCAGTACAGCAAGAACATATGTACCATGATTTGTCAAAAAGATCTGCCATGCATCACCTTCAGCGATCATCTTTGTGACCTTTCTATCCTGTGTTATCAAATACCCTCGCGGAAGCAATGCGTTCATCTCATCATCCCTTTACTATATTTGCAATGTCATACATTCCGTTGCCGGAATGACTCTGTACCCGAATAGAGAGCAGTTCGAACAGAATATCTCTGAGCTGATCGATGTCATCTGCCGCAAGTGCCCGCTCTCCCTGCGCTTTCAGTTCGGCAAACCGTTTTTTATCAAGGTA
>JAFSHB010000036.1 GCA_017440525.1 Oscillospiraceae bacterium
TAGGCCCGCAGGCCTGTGCAGCGAGCAACCGCCGCAGAGCGGCGGCTCTTAGCGAGTCGTAAGGGGAGCCATTGGTGCGGCAGAGGACGGGAACCTTGGGTGCAAAGGCGGAGGGAGAGAATGAAAGCATATCGCAAAGAGAACGTTCCTCTGGCAAAGGAATTGAGAAAGAATATGACACCGTGGGAACGAAAGCTTTGGTATGAGTATTTAAGATACTATCCAATACGTTTTCAAAGGCAAAAAACCATCGGTAATTACATTGTGGATTTCTACTGTGCAAAGGCAAGACTGGTGATAGAGCTTGACGGCGGTGGTCACTATACCGAGCAGCAGCAGGAACAGGACAAACGACGTACCGAAGAATTAGAAAGCATGAATTTATCAGTGCTTCGAATCTGCAATCTGGATATAGATCGTAATTTCAGAGGTGTCTGTGAGTATATCGATGCTGCAGTGAAGCAATCCCTCAGTCAGCTTCGCTGACAGCTCCCTTTACACAAGGGAGCCTTTGGGGCGGCGGAAGATGGAGGGAGAGAAAACGAAGGGTTTACTACCCCTCAGTCAGGCTGTTCGCCTGACAGCTCCCCTGACACTAGGCCCGCAGGCCTGTGCAGCGAGCAACCGCCGCAGAGCGGCGGCTCTTAGCGAGTCGTAAGGGGAGCCATTGGTGCGTCGGAAGACGGGGGCCGTTGGGGCGGCGGAAGACGGGGGGAGAGAAAACGAAAGGTTTACTACCCCTCAGTCAGGCTGTTCGCCTGACAGCTCCCCTGACAAGGGGAGCCTTTGGTGCGGCGTACTATTGTATGATGTTCGTAGGGGCGACCCGCGTGTCGGCCCGGTGCAGTTGCAATGAATAATGAAGAATGAAGAATTGAGGTGTCGGCTTCGGGGACGAATTTATTTTATCCCCTCAGTCGCCTGCGGCGCCAGCTCCCCTTAGTATATAAGGGGAGCCTTTGGTGCGGTGCAGCAGGAAAAAAGAATCATTCTGCATTATGCATTATGCATTAAAATATAGTCACATTATAACATCAAGTTTCTGGTGCGTGCAAGATGAAAATGTGGTATTCTGGTAGTGTATAAGGGCGAGTTTGCGTACCGCACAAAAAGCTGTGTGGAAATTTGTGCAACTTGCCGGGAGGTAATTATGAAAGGAAAGATCACAAGAGCTTTGTCGCTGCTGCTGACATTGGTGATGCTGCTGGGCGTCGTCCCCGCAGGCGTTTTCACCATGCCTGTGTCTGCGGCAGAAGCTGAGGAAGTCCCCTCTTCCTTTGAGATCGATTTTAAGCGATTTGCCAAGGAGGCGTCCCAGCAGGACTGGTGGGATGCGCTTCCTGCCGGCAAGGATGCTGACACCAAGATGATCGGCAGTGAGGGCTCCAACGACCCCATGACCGCCGATGAGAAGGCAGCCTTCACCGCCATGCAGGAATACCTGGCTGAAAACGAGATCTGGAATATCGACAACGGTATCTCCGGTCTCACCAACCAGTATTGGAACAAGCGTCTGTATTTCAATACATCCGACGCTGTGGAATGGGGCGCGCTGTTCTTCCCCATCTACCACGCCAATATGCCCGACCGCGCCAAGCTGGGCTTCACCATCGAGATCCCCGAGGGCGCTGCCGGTATCTACCGCTTTGACGCGGAGGTGTTCCTGGAGGACACCGCCTCCACCTCTGCCACCCAGACCGGTCTGCCCGCAGGCGGCGGTCATGCCAACATCTATGTCAATGATGAGCTGGTGGCGGAGGAGTATGCCTTCAAGCCCAACGCGACCCACAAGAACAAGCTGTACAAGGAGACCTTCGGCTCTGTGTATCTGACCGAGGGCACCAACACCATCGTGCTGTACTCCACCGGCGATATCAACAAGACCACCGCCGGCGGCCGCTCCAACTACGGCTTCGGCAAGATCACCTTCACCATGACGGAGAAGGTCAACTCCCTGAAGATGGACTTCAAGAAGTTCGCCAAGGAAGCTGCCAAGCAGGACTTCTGGGATGAACTGCCTGTTGCCAAGAATGCGGATACCCGCTTCATCGGCTCTACCAGCTCTGCCGCGGCCGGTGATATGACCGCCGCCCAGAAGGCCGCCTATGATGAGATGCGGAACTGGCTCTCTCTCAACGAGATCTGGAACTTTGATGAGGATTCCTCCAAGTTCAAGACCTATACCTACTTCAAGCGCCTGTTCATGTCCGCAGATCCCAGTGTCCCCTGGGGCCTGTGCTACTATCCCTACTACCACAACAACGGCAGACAGCCTGCCCGTTCCACCCTTGGCTTCACCCTGACTGTCCCCGCAGGCGGTTCGGGCTGGTATGCCATGGATCTGGGCGTGTTCCTGGAGAACACCGCCTTCAACTCCACCGCCATCACCGGTACTTCCTCCGGCGGTGCCATGATCGATGTGTTCGTCAATGGCGACCTGATCTATGACGACTACTCCACCATCGGCACCAATGTGGCCGCAGTCAACGGTCTCGGCGCTGTGTATCTGGAGGAGGGCGAGAACTCCATCCAGGTCCAGTCCTCCTGGAGCTACAACAACACCGGCGATGCAGGCCGCTGCAACATCGACCTGAACTACATCGAGTTCTTTGCCATTGAGCCCACGGAAGTGGAAGTGGGCCAGTCCGTCATGCTGGACCTGCGTACCTCCTATCTGGCCTTTGATGCCGCCGTTTCCGACACCTTCGGGGTGGAGGCGGAGGATGAGACTGTTGCCACCGCTTCCTTCAATGCCGACGGCAACCTTATCATCAAGGGCAAGACCGAAGGCGAGACCAAGCTGTACATCACCGACGGCGATGCCGATATCTGCACCGTGGATGTGCTGGTCACGCCCAAGAGCTCTCTGACCTATGACTTCGCCAAGGCTTCCGAAAAGACTGCCGAGGGCTTCGATGCCATCGCATCCTTCGAGGATCTGGACTGTGATGATGATGTCGTCACCGACAACTGGCATTTTGACTCCGTCTCCGGCGCTGCTTACTACTCCGCCGACGACGCCGCCGCTGTGCTGGAAGGCACCGGCGTGCAGTTCGTGATCGAAGTGGACGAGAGCCGCTGGTATCAGCCCTCCTTCGGCTACTACGCCCAGCCCCTTGGCGGCGATACCGTGGTGAGCCTGACCTCTGAGGAGGAGATCTACCTCGGCACGATCAGCACCAAGGCTGACAACAAGACCTTCAAGACTGCCGACCTGCGCCCTGTCTATCTGGAAGAGGGCGAGTACATTCTGACTCTGACCAACGATGCAGAGGCTCTGTGGTTCTCCAACTTCCGTCTGAAGAACTGCGAAGAGCCGGAGCTGGAGCTCTCCGCTGAGCCCAAGACCCTCTCCACCAAGCAGGGAAGAACGGTCAGTGCCGATATCTCCGCCATGTGGAACGGCGTTCTGGACGATGATCTGACCGATGCCAAGTGGTCTTTGGTCCGCTCTGCCGCGGGCGTGACCCCCCAGATCGAGGGCAATGCCCTGTTCATCACCGGCGATGAGCCCGGCACCTATGAGGTGGATGTCACCGCCGAAGTCAGCGGCGTGAGAGCCACCTGCACCGTGGAGATCACCGTCATCGAGCCTGCCAAGCTGGTCTCCATGGAGCTTGATATCTTTGGCGTGGAGAAGACTGTTGCCCGCAATACCGTCCAGAAGCTGGACTATACCTTCATGGGCAATGACGGTGAAGAGATCTTCCCCGACGAGCTGGATATCACCTACGAAGCCTCGCCTGAAGGCATCGTGGAGATCGACACTGAGGAACACACCTTCCGCACCCTGCAAAATGGTGATGTGACCATCGAGATCGCAGCCAGCCGCGGCGATGTGACCTTGACCAAGACTCTGGAGCTCACCGTCGATGACCGCGGCGAGAACCTCTACGACTGCCAGTCCGGCGACTTCGAGCCGGTCGAGCCTTGGAACAGCACCAACTTCCATTGGGACTACGGTACTACCTACGCCAAGCCTGCCGATATTTCCAAGTACTTTGCCTACGGCGAGGTCATCGAGGAAGCCGACGGCAACCATGCCCTGAAGATGACCTTCAACCCCGATGTCTCCTACACCAATGTGAAGAACGGCTCTGAGCTCCGTACAGACTATGGCTACTTCGTCCATCTGAAGGCAGGCCATATGTATGAGTTCACCTTCCGCGCCAGAGTGGAGGATCTGCAGGTGCCTGCAGGCTCTACGGCGCAGTTCAACCTGACCTATCAGAACTACGACTATCCTGTCAATACCTTCCAGACTTCGGTCGTCGACGACTTCTATTCCTCCTGCGCGCTCCAGCAGACCACCGAGGACTGGGTGGAATACACCGTGCCTGTCCGCGCTCCCATCACCTATGAGGGCGAGGATATCTATGTCATGCACCGCTGGGTCCTGCGTCCCTCCGCCGCCACCTACTATGATCTGGTGGGCTGGCAGGGCAGCGTCTACATGGATGATTTCGAGGTCCGCGAGGTGGGCTTCGACCATGTGGAGACCTATCTCTACAGCCCCCTGACCGACACCGAGAATCCTGCAGATCTCATGATCGAGGGCTTCACCACCACCGGCACCATCCTGACCATGGATGCCGATCAGCTGGACAACTGCATTGAAGTCACCACCACCAATGCCGATGTCATCGACATCAGAGGCGAGCTGACCACCAAGAAGAACCTCGACGGCGTGGCTGTCCCTGCCATCCCCGTTGGTCTGGTGGGTCTCAATGCCGAGGCATATCTGAATGTGGAGATGGATATCCACGGCGTCACCCAGACTGCTTCTCTGGATACCACCCAGACCTCCATGCCCGATGTGATCCGTGACATGGACTACCGTCTGGACGGCTTCGAGGCTCTGACCCTGAAGCGCGGCGAGACTGCCGAGGGCGTCATCACCGCCCGCACCACCCAGCTGGCGCCTCTGACGGAGGAGACCATCCGCCAGAACGGCGCGGTCTACTTCGCCTCCTCCAACACCGAGATCGCCACGGTCGATCAGGCGACCGGCGATGTGACTGCTGTGGGCGAAGGCGTGGTCACCATCTACGCTTATGCGCTGGTCGACGGCATCACCAGATCTGATTCTGTTGTGCTGTCTGTCACCGACGATACGGACCTTGTCTCCATCGATGTGACTGCCGAGAAGGATTACATGACCGTCGGCCGCGGCATGCAGCTGACCGTCACAGGCCAGAAGGCCTCCGGCGGCAGAGCCGACATGGCAAAGTTCCCCGTGGCATATTCCGTGGAGCAGACCTTGATCGATGAGGGCTTCGTGACCCTGTCCGAGGCAGGCTATCTGAGAGCCCTCAAGCCCTGCACCGTCACCGTCACCATCACTGCCGGTGTGGACGGCGAAGCCATCACCGATACCATCACCCTTGAGATCGTTTCCGACAGCATCCTGCCCAATGAGAGCTTCTCCTTCGAATTTACCTATAGTAAGGTCGTCGATCTGGAGCATGCGACTCTGGAAGAGGATGATATCGAGATCGACTGGGAAAACACCACCGCTCCTTTGAGCTATCATGCCAAGCACGGTATCGCCAGCTCCAGACAGCTCAATGTCGGTGAGAAGCTCACACTGAACTTCGTTGCGCCAAGATCCGGCTGGTACACCGTGGAGAACTGGGGCGCCGGCTACTCCTACGGCTGTGAGATGGAGAACTATGTGGATGATATCTATGTGGGTCTTATGAGCCATATCGGTACCCACTCCTCCGATCAGAACGCCATCATGAACACCATCTGGCTCGATGCCGGTGTGCATACCATGACGCTCATCTGCGCCACCAAGGGCACCTTGCCCCTGGGCCGTATCGTCTTCACCGCCACCACCGACCCCAACGAGATGGAGGTCTCCGCCTCTGCCAAGTCCGAGCTGCTGGTCGGCGAGACCGCCGAGCTGGATGTGGATGTGGCGACTGCCAATGGCTACGGCTATTATGAGCTGAAGAATGTGGCTGAAGTCCCCACCTATACCAACTACTATATCGTCACCTCTTCCGATCCTTCCGTGGTTTCCGTCACACCTGCCACCAACAAGTCCGTCCATGCAGGTCTGGCTGTGGTCGATGTGACAGGCCCTGTGCTGACCGCCAAGAAGGCAGGCTTCGCCCTGATCACCGTCACCGGTGAGATCGCAGGCAAGCCCGTGACCAAAAATATCACCGTCTCCGTCATGGACGGCGTGATCGGCTCCGTCAAGGCCGAGGCCCTGGAGCATACCCTCCTGCCCGATGCAGAGGGGACTTCCATCACCGTCACCGGCTATACCCCCGACGGTGTGGCTCTGGAGGCTCTGCCTGAGGATGTGATCGTGACCTACAGGAGCCTCGACACTTCCATCGCCGATGTGGATGAAAACGGCAATGTGACCATCACAGGCGAGGAGGGCTCTGCCGAGATCGAGGTCAATGTGGATGAGAACGGCAGAAATATGACCGTATCCGTCTGGGTCACCGTCACCACCGGCAAGACCAAGCCCACGCTCTACACCTATGAGGAGCGCGAGAATGCAAGAGAGAACGCCCTGAAGTACTCCTGGGCTTGGGCACAGAAGGAGGCCGCTGTGAAGCAGGCAGACTACATCGTGGAGAACCTCGATGTGTTCTACGAGCTGTATCACCCCTTCTTCACCGAAGCAAGAGCCGGTGTCGGTACCCGTACTGACCCCGACCGCCATACCTGCCGCTACTGCCATGCGGACCTGACCAAGTACCCCGGCACATCCTATTCCTGGATCGTCGATCCCATCAACAATCCCTGGAAGATCACCTGTCCCGCCTGTAAGCGCGACTTCCCCTCCAATGACTTCGGTGCTTACTACGAGTCGGGTCTCGATGAGACCGGCACCTTCCGCTATGAGCTGGCGGATGACAGCCTGCTGGTCAATGAGCTGTACCCCGAGATGGGCGAGGGCTGGGGCGTTGATAACGGTCAGGGCTACACCAACGACTATCTCTACCCCAACGGCTCCAAGACCCTGCACAACTACATCCAGTACTATACCCACTGCGTGTACTATCAGCTGGGCAACAGCAAGTACTCCTTCGATGTCTCCATCAAGGCCCTGCGTGATGCCTACCTCTTCACCGGTGATGAGAAGTACGGCAACGCCTGCGCCATCCTGATGGACCGCATGGCGGAGAACTACCCCGATTACAAGTATCTCTATGACTGGGATACGGGCTGGATCGTCAGCTGTATCTGGGAAGCCAATACCCTCCAGCCTGCCATGTGCACCGCGGCCGATGCCTGCTGGCCCTGCCAGAGCAACGACGCCGTCATCGACTACCTGAAGGTCAAGGCTGAGGAAAGAGGTCTCGATCCCGAGGCTGTCACCCCCGAGAGCCTGCGTGCCAAGATCGACAACTTGATGCTGGTCATCAAGCAGTCCTGCGAGACCAAGCAGTCCAACGGTAACTTCGGTATGCATCAGGCCGCCATGGCCTATGCCGCCGTGTGCCTTGACCGTCTGCCCGAGTCTGCCGAGATGATCGACTGGATCTTCCGCTCCTCCATCACCGAGATGGAGCCCAACGGCCAGTATGAGATCAAGCTCACCGGCGCGGATACCATGGAGCGTATCATGACCCGTGTCGACCGCAACGGCTTCGGCGATGAAGGCTCCGATGCCTACAACAGAATGTGGTATCAGAACCTCCTCGAATGCGCCAACGCCCTGCAGGGCTATGACCGTGTGGAAGGCGCGAACCTGTGGGAGAACGCCAAGTTCATCACCATGTTCGACTGCTACTCCGATATCATCTCCATGGGCACCAACGCCTTCCAGACCGGTGAGAACGGCTCTATCCAGCTGCGCCAGACCTATCTGGAAGTCGATGCCCTGCTGAAGGCCTTCCTGGAGACCGGCAACCGCCGCATCGCCCAGAGCCTCTACTACGCCAACGGCCATACCGTCGACGGCCTCCGCGGCGATATCTTCACCAAGGATCCCGAGTCCGGCATCAAAGCCAAGATCCAGAAGATCATCGACGAGGACGGCGAGCTCAACTGGAACGAATCCGAGATGCTGACCGGCCGCGGCTACGCCATGCTCCGCAACGGCCCTGCCAAGTACATCAAGAACAAGAACGATGCTGAGTTCTCCGACTACTGCATGCTGTTCGTGCCCTCCGATGCAGGTCACGGCGCCCGTGAGACCCTGTCCCTCCAGGTCGGTGCTTACGGTCTGCCTCTGACTCCCACTCCCGGCTATCCCAACAATGTCAACGAGCAGGATCCCCAGCGTGAGCAGTGGGTCAGAAACACCGTGTCCCACAACACCGTCGTGGTCAACGACAAGGCACAGGATGTGGCGGATGACGCCCAGTTCCCCCTGCACTTTGATGACGCCGGCTTCGTCAAGATGATGGACATCGAAGCGCCTGAGGCTTACAACGAGACCGATATCTACAGAAGAACGCTGGTCACGGTGGACAAGGGCGACGGCGCCTACTACGCCATCGACTTCTTCCGTGTCCTGGGCGGTGAGGAGCATGTGTACTCCTTCCATGGCGCTACCATGATCCATCCCGAGACCGAGGGCCTGGACTTCATCCATCAGCCCATGGGCACCTACCAGAGCCCCGACCTGCCTCTGGGCAAGTTCAACAAGAACCCCTACTCCACCGATGCCGCCGCCAACCGCGGCTCCGGCTACAACTGGCTGTATGATGTCTACCGCGATGCCGAGCCCGAGACGGCCTTCTCCGTGGACTTCCAGTGTCAGGACTTCCGCAAGTATATGCTGGACTCCGCAGGTATCCATCTGAAGCTGACCATGCTCAGTGAAGAGCCCATGACCGAGGTCGCCATCGCCAACGGCTACTCCATCCAGAAGGCCGGCAACCCCGAGTATATGAAGTTCGTTCTGGCACGCCGCAGCGGCGAGCCCGGCATGGACACTCTGTTCACCTCTGTGATCGAGCCCTATCGCTACAATACCTCCATCGCCGCCACCGAGCTGGTGGAAGTGGAGCTGGTGGACGGCACCGAGGGCAAGCTGGACAAGGCTGCCGCTGTCAAGGTCACCATGACCTCCGGCCGTGAGGACTTCGTGGTCTACGCCACCAACCCCGACTGCACCTACGCCATCTACGACACCGACGGCACCGAGAAGTTCAACTTCAAGGGCTTCGCAGGCGTCTGCTCCTATCAGGGCGGCGCACTGACCTACGCCTACGGCAATGAGGTCTCCGATATCACCGATGCCAAGCTGGGCACTGTGGTGGAGAGCGACACGCCTGCCGTGCGCGGCGAGCTGCTGGACTTCACCGAAGGCCTGTGCCTGGACGGCTATACCATGACCGTTTCCATGGATCAGCCCGTTGCCGCCTCTGAGCTGATCGGCCGCTATGTCTATGTGGACAATGACCGTGATGAGAACGGTGTTTACCGCATCTACGGTGCTGAGGTCAAGGGCGATACCGCCATCCTCGACCTTGGCATGCAGACCATGACCCGCCGTTACCTCGACGAGACGGATCTTTCCAAGGGCTTCATCCACAATGTGGCAGTGGGCCAGACCTACTCCATCCCCCTGTCCGCTGCCTTCGATGTCGCAAGCCTGTTCAACTACACCACCGATCAGGTGGTCAAGGCAGGCAACAAGCTGACCCTCACCACCGGCGTGGCGGGCACAGGCGTCACCTATGAGGCCGAGGGCCTTGCCACCGGCATGAAGTTCGATGCCAAGACCGGCACGATCACCTGGACGCCCTCCCGTACCCAGACAGGCCGCTATCCCATCACCGTCAAGGCGATCGATGCCGATGGCGACGCGCTGGGCGAGATGAGCTTCGTGATCTATGTGGTCAGCTACACCGGATCTTCCTACGATGCTTCTGTCTGTAAGCATGCCAAGGCCGTGACCTTCGAAGTGGGCGGCGTGACCGAGACCGTCTGCCCCGCCTGCGGCACGATCACAAAGACCGCCATGGAGGATGCGCCCGAAGTGACCGAAAAGTTCAAGTTCGTCGGCTCCAACATGACCCTGGGCAACGAGCTGAAGCTGAACTTCATGGTGGATACCGCCGATCTGAAGGACGGCTATACCGCTCTCATCACCCACAAGGGCGAGACTGTGGAAGCGAGCTTCAACAAGTACAACAGCA
>JAFSHB010000004.1 GCA_017440525.1 Oscillospiraceae bacterium
AGGATGACTGCCTCTCTGACATTACGCTGCAGACGCCAATAGCTGACAGCCGCATACAGGACAAAGACAGCAACACCAACGGCCCACAGGATGCCCAAGATCGGGATCCAAATTTGCAGAGGGTTGGCACTGCATAACGGATCGGGGGCGAACGAGGCGGAAAGGACAGGGGAGACGATGCGATCGACGGCATTGATGCCGCTGTCGATGGCAGGGGACGGGGACATCTCAATGTTCATCGGCACCGTTTCCGCACTTGGGATGAGGCTCAGTGCGCTCTCGATGGAGAACGGACAGATCAGCCTGACCGCCACCAAGCCCCAGAGCAGGACACAGATCCATTTGGGCGATCGTCTCAGGATCAGCCGGAGGATCAGAACGGCCAGAATGAGCCAACCGGCTGAGATGCTCGTGTTGATGATATGCAGGAAAAACGCATTCATGCTTAGCCTCCTTTCCGGATGCGGTCGATCATGCGCTGTACCTCGTCAAGCTCTGATGCAGAGATGTCCCGATGCTTGGTGAATGCGGCTACAAAGGCCGGCAGAGAGCCTTCAAAGGTCTTTTCTACCAATTCACCGATCTCATAGGCCTGCACCGCATCCTTGGATATCCGTGAGGTGACGATGCCGTCCTTGTTTTGCAGCACGCCTTTTTCTCCCAGGCGTTTGATGACGGTGTAGGTGGTGGTGCGCTTCCAGCCAAGCTGCTCGTGGCATCGCTTTGCCAGCTCCACAGCCGTGAGCGGCTCATGCTCCCACAGGAGCAGGCAAAGGCGGTATTCGCCTTCGTGGATCTTGGGGATATCCATCCTATGACCTCCTTTGTCTACAGGCGTAGACTTCTTTGCTTTCAGTCTACATCTGTAGACTGAGTTTGTCAATCATTTTTTGGAAACGGAATAAATATCACCTCCGTCACGCTTCGCGTGCTACCTCCCCTTAAGTTTATTCACGAACTGCACAGCACCCAAAAGGCTCCCCTTATGATAAGGGGAGCTGTCGAGCAGCGCGAGACTGAGGGGATCAAACAGAGCAGATCCCTCTTTTTACACTTTTTTTCAAATAGGACTGGAAAAATCCTGCGATATGCGGTATCATACGAGATGGAGATAAATTAAATTACAAAGGAAGGATTTTACTTATGGATGCATCCAAGCGCAAGCTCCTTGCCCTGAATGCTGCCAAGGCTCGTCTGCTGGCTGTGCAGATGGTCCATGGCGCAGCTTCCGGCCATCCCGGCGGCTCTCTCAGCTGTCTGGATGTGCTGACCACTCTGTACTTCGACATCATGAATGTTGATGTCAACGATCCCAGAAAGGAAGACCGTGACCGCTTCGTTATGTCCAAGGGCCACTGCTCTCCCGCTGTCTACCCTGTGCTGGCTCTGAAGGGCTTCTTCCCTGTGGAGGACCTGAAGATGTTCCGCCGCATCGACGGCCATATGTCCGGCCATGTGGAGATGAACCATGTCAAGGGCGTTGATATGTCCACCGGTTCTCTGGGCCAGGGCATCTCTGTTGCTGTTGGCATGGCCCTTGCCGGCAAGCAGAACAAGAAGGACTACCGTGTTTATTCCATCCTGGGCGACGGCGAGATCGCCGAGGGCCAGGTCTGGGAAGCTTTCATGTCCGCCGCCAAGTACGGCCTCGACAATCTGTGCGCCTGCATCGATGTCAATGGTCTGCAGATCGACGGCCGCACCTGTGATGTCATGCCCTCCGAGCCTCTGGATAAGAAGCTGGAAGCCTTCGGCTGGCATGTGATCAAGGTCGATGGTCATAACTACGATGAGATCGCTGCTGCTTATGCAGAGGCTGCCGCCACCAAGGGCAAGCCCACTATGATCCTTGCCAAGACTGTCAAGGGTAAGGGCGTCTCCTTCATGGAAGACAATGCCGGCTGGCACGGCAAGGCCCCCAACGATGAGCAGATGGCACAGGCTCAGGCCGAGCTGGAAGCTGCGATCAAGGAACTGGAGGGTTAAATCATGGGTGAAAATATTGCAACTCGTGCCGCATACGGCAAGGCTCTGGTAGAACTGGCCGAAAAGTACCCCGAGCTGGTGGTCTTTGATGCCGACCTGGCAGGCGCCACCATGACCAACGGTTTCATGAAGGCTTATCCCGAGCGTTTCTTCGACATGGGCATCGCAGAGTGCAACATGGTCGGCGTCGCAGCCGGCATGGCGACCTGCGGCTTCAAGCCTTTCGTCAACACCTTCGCCATGTTCGCGGCAGGCCGCGCATGGGAGCAGGTGCGCAACACCGTTTGCTACCCCGGCCTGAATGTGAAGGTCGTCGGTTCCCACGGCGGTCTGTCCGTCGGTGAGGACGGCGCTACCCATCAGTGCATCGAGGACTTCGCGATCATGCGTGCCATCCCCGGCATGACTGTTCTGTGCCCCTGCGACGGCAACGAGATGAGACTGGCCACCGAGGCTCTGCTGAACTACGATGGTCCTGCCTATATGCGTCTGGGCCGTCTGGCTGTTGACACTGTCACCGATACCATCGATGGCTACAAGTTCGAGATCGGCAAGGGCTGCACCCTGGTCGATGGCTCTGATGTGACCATCATCGCGGTGGGCATGAATGTGCAGATGTCCCTGAAGGCCGCAGAGCTGCTGAAGGCCGAAGGCATCTCCGCCCGCGTGATCGATATGCACACCATCAAGCCTCTGGACACCGAGCTGGTCCTGAAGGCCGCCAAGGAGACCGGCTGCATCGTCACCACCGAGGAAGCCAATGTCATGGGCGGTCTGGGTGCTGCTGTTGCTGAGTACCTGTCCGAGACTTGCCCCGTTCCCGTCGTGCGCCACGGTGTCAACGACGAGTTCGGCCGTTCCGGCAAG
>JAFSHB010000037.1 GCA_017440525.1 Oscillospiraceae bacterium
CCGTAGGTTGCGCCGGTGATCTCAGAGACCTTGTTGGTAATGTTCATAACAGTATCAACATCGAACAGAGAGTCTACGCCCTGGCATACACATGCCAGACGTTCCAGACCCATGCCGGTATCGATATTCTTCTGTGCCAGCTCGGTGTAGTTGCCATTGCCATCGTTATCAAACTGGGAGAACACATTGTTCCACACCTCGATGAAGCGGTCGCACTCACAGCCGACCTTGCAGTCGGGGCTGCCGCATCCGTACTTTTCGCCGCGGTCATAGTAGATCTCAGAGCAGGGACCGCAGGGGCCTGCGCCATGCTCCCAGAAGTTATCGGCCTTGCCGAAGCGGAAGATACGGTCGGCGGCAACGCCGATCTGCTCATTCCAGATCTTGAAGGCTTCTTCATCATTCTCATAGATGGAGGGATACAGACGGTCCTCGGAGAGGCCGACCACCTTGGTCAGGAATTCCCAGCTGAAAGCAAGGCTCTCTTCTTTGAAGTAATCGCCAAAGGAGAAGTTGCCCAGCATCTCAAAGTTGGTGCCGTGACGGGCAGTTTTGCCGATGTTCTCGATGTCGCCGGTACGGATGCACTTCTGGCAGGTGCAGATACGGCGGCGGGGAGGCTCCTGCTCACCCTTGAAATAGGGCTTCATAGGTGCCATACCGGAGTTGATGAGGAGCAAAGAGGCATCGTTCTGCGGCACCAGAGAGAAACTGGGCAGGCGCAGATGGCCCTTGCTCTCAAAGTAGCTGAGGAACATCTCTCTCAGCTCGTTGAGTCCATACTTTTTCTGTTCCATATTGGTATATCTCCTTCGATATAGTTTATAAAAAAATATGCTTCGCCCCCGATATAGGGGCGAAGCATAAACTTCGCGGTACCACCCTAATTACCGCTCACGCGGCATCTTGGTCATCCGATATCGGAGATGATCCGCTCCACTCTTCGCGGAGACGCTCAAAAGCGGCTGCGCCGGCCGGTGCTCCCGAAGGGCTCGCACTCTCCCCTTCTCGCTTTGGGTCCTTGACTGGCGCTGACTTTCTCATAGCGCATCTTGTTATTTTCGGTCGAAGATCTGCATTTTCACGCTTCCGTCTGCGGAGATGATACTGGTCACCATGGTCAGGCGGCGTTTGATCTGCCGCAGGTCAGCAGTATGGGTCAGCTCACGAGGCGAGAAGCAGTAAACATCCGTCACTGTGCCGCCGTTTTCCACGGCTTTGGCAGTTTGCGCGGCACGCAAACGGCAGATATCTTGTATGATATCATAGTTTTCATCATTTTTCAACCGTTCAATAAAACGATCTTCCTGCATCAGGCGGCAGATCTGCTCATGGGTCGGGAGCTTTTTGATCTGCTCCAAGAGCATCTCATTGTCGGATGCAAAATCATAGTACATGGCAAGCAGTCCATCCGCCTCGTATCGCTCGGACAGATAGCGATACACAGGCGCGGTATTGGTCCACATCTTAAAGAAGATGGACAGATGCTGTAGCCTGCTCCGAAGCGGCGTCCTATACTCCAGCAGATGGCGGAAAATGGAAGGATGCGCCTCGATCAGTTCCGCGCAGTCCGCGATCGCAAAAGAACGGATGATATCAGAATAGCCATCGGCAGGATGCATCTCGGCGGCATAGCGGTCGGAGAGCTCCGTACCCGGCAGAAACGTACAAAGATGGGGCTGGATCTCCATCCCGGGCAGCGCTTCGATCTGTGCCACCAAGGAGATGGTCTGCGCCACATCTTCCTCCGTCTCCTCCGGGAAACCGTAGATGAAGGATACCGTGGCTTTCAGGCCCTTCTGCACCAGATACTGCATCATAGGCAGCACTCGATCCAGCTTCAGATTCTTATTGATCAGCTTCTGCATCCGCTGAGAGCCGGTCTCGATGCCGATAAACAGGCTCTTGAGCCCGGCATCTGCCATGATATCGATCAGCTCCTCATCCAGACAATCCAGACGGGCGCTGCATCGCCATGCCACCGGGAACTCCAGTGTTTTGAGCAGGCGGCAGGTATCGATCACCTGCGCACGCTTCATGGTGAACATATCATGCTCAAACACAAAAGCTGTCACACCGAAGCGGGCATGAAAATCACGGATCTCGCGCACGATCTGCTCCGGGCTCTTTAGTCGGTATTTTCTGCCCCAGAAGGTCTTGGTACTGCAGTAAGTGCAGCCAAAGGGACAGCCACGGCCCACATCCACCGGGAAAAGAGATGCCATACCGGTCTTGAATTCCCGGCCTTCTACGTATTGCATCAGGGAATAGTCGATCTGCGGCAGGGTATCTAAGTTTTCGATCAGCGCGGGCCGGGGATTTTGCACGACCTCGCCGTCTGCCTTATATACAAGCCCCGGGACTGCATAGTCCGGTGCCCCCTTGAGCAAAGACGAGAACAGGGGCACGATGGTAGTTTCTCCCTCACCACAGCAAACAAAGTCCACCCATGGGATCTCCTTGACAGTATCTCGCGCGGTGATATCCGACTGGGGGCCGCCGAAGACGATATAGATCTCGGGTCTGCGAGCTTTGATCTCTTTAGCCAACGCCAGTATGATATGATAGGTATCACAGCGGGTGTAGAACGAGACCACCTTGGGCGACTTTTCCAGCGTCATAGAAACGGCACGGTCTAAAAAAGAAGGAAAGTCCTTCAGTTCCCCAAAATGGTAGAACTGCAGGATATCCACCGAGATCCCGTTTTGGCGCAAGATCGTGCCAAGCAACAGCGTGCCAAGCGGCTCTTCGTGGATATTGCCCTCGATATTCGGCGTGATAAACAGAACGTCAGCCATATATTTCCCCTTGATATCCGTATTCTTTCCGACATTTCGGCAATTACTCTGTTATTCTACCATATCCCTTGACGATGTCAAGAAAAAACAGCCGGGTGCTCACATGAGCACCCGGCTGACGATCATACGATGGAGATCACTTTGTAGTCCTGCGCTTCGACGGCCTGCTTGAGGGCATCGTCGGAAACAGCCGCTTTCAAGGTCACGACAGCAGTGCCTGTCTCATGGCTGACCTCTGCCAGCTCCACGGCATCCAGCGCTTCCAGAGCCTTCTTCACTCTGGCCTCGCAGTGGCCGCACATGATACCTTCGATCTTCATAGTCTTTGTCATCGTTTTTTCCTCCTTTTTATGTTGGATCTTACGATCCTTTTTCGGGTCACGGATATTCAAAAGATTCAGCCGCAGGGCATTGGAGACCACACAGAAGCTGGAAAGGCTCATTGCCGCCGCGCCGAACATGGGCTCCAATTGCCAGCCAAAGACCGGGATGAACAGACCTGCCGCCAGCGGGATCCCAATGATATTATAGAAGAAAGCCCAGAAGAGATTCTGGCGGATATTTCTCAGGACGCCGCGGCTGAGCCGAATCGCAGCCGGCACATCCAGAAGGCGGTTCTTCACCAGCACCACATCAGCGGCATCCACCGCCACATCCGCACCGGCACCGATGGCGATACCGAGATCTGCCCGTGTCAGTGCCGGGGCATCGTTGATGCCGTCGCCCACCATGGCGACCTTCCCCTCCTGCTGCAAGCTGCGGATGACCTGCTCTTTGCCGTCGGGCAGAACGCCCGCGATCACCTCATCCACACCGACCTGTGCACCGATGGCTTTGGCAGTCCGCGCGTTATCGCCGGTCAGCATGACCACACGGATGCCCATGCTTTGCAGTTCCTTCACAGCCTGTGCGCTGTCCTCTTTCACAGTATCCGCCACGGCGATGATACCGAGGAACACACCGTCCCGGCTGAAGAACAGAGGCGTCTTCCCCTGCTGTGCCAAGTGCTCTGCCCGGTTTTTGACCGCGATGGAGATCTCCGTTCTCGTTTCGATAAAGCGCAGGTTGCCGCCTGCTAAGACGGCATCGCGGAGTTTTCCGGTCAGGCCATTGCCGGGATGGGCCGTGAAGTCTGAGACTTCCTCCTCCGTCCGGGTATGGGCAAGGATGGCGCGCGCCAGAGGATGCTCGCTCTTTTTTTCCAGTGCCGAAGCCGATCGGAGCAGTTCCTGCTCCGTGACCCCCTCCGCAGGAATGACATCTGTGACCTGCGGCTGTCCTTTGGTGACCGTGCCAGTTTTATCCAGCACCACGATCTGCGTCCTTCCGGCCTGCTCCAGAGATGCGGCCGTTTTGAACAAGATCCCATGCTTTGCGCCCACTCCGCTGCCTACCATGATCGCCACCGGCGTGGCAAGACCAAGGGCGCAGGGACAGCTGATCACCAGCACAGAGATCCCCCTCGCCAATGCGTAGCCAAGGCTCTGCCCTGCGATCAGCCATGCACAGACCGTCACCAGCGCGATCGCGATCACCACCGGCACGAACACACCAGAGACCTTATCCGCCAACTTGGCGATCGGTGCCTTGGTGGCGGCGGCATCGGAGACCATGCGGATGATCTGGGCGAGCGTCGTATCCTCGCCCACATGGGTGGCCTCACAGCGCAGGAATCCGGAGGTATTTATGGTGGCGGCACTGACACGGCTGCCGACCTCTTTATCCACCGGGATGCTCTCACCGGTCAGGGCCGCCTCATCCACGGCACTGCTGCCTTCCAACACGATGCCGTCCACCGGGATGCTCTCACCGGGGCGGACAATGAAAACATCGCCTTTTTTCACCTGCTCCACCGGCACTTCCCGCGCTTCGCCATCCTCCACGACGGTGGCAGTTTTTGGTGTCAGCGCCATCAGGCTCTTCAGCGCATCGGTGGTCTTGCCCTTGGAACGAGCCTCCAGGAGCTTGCCGACTGTGATCAAAGTCAAGATCATAGCCGCAGATTCGAAGTAGAGCTCGTGGAGCCACATATGAGCATCTGCCGCGCCGAGCATGGCATAGAGGGCATAGGTGCTATAGACGAAAGCCGCCGATGCCCCAAGGGCCACGAGGGTATCCATATTGGGCGCCCTGTTCCAAAGAGCCTTGAAGCCGGAGATAAAGAACTTCTGCTCGATGACCATGATACTGGCTGTGAGCAGCAGCTGCGTCAGTCCAAGCGCCGCAGGATGCTCTTCCAAAAAGGCAGGCACAGGCCAGCCCCACATGGTATGGCCCATGGACAGATACATCAAAAGAATCAAAAAGACCAGTGATACGATGAGCCGTTTTTTCAGCTTCGGTGTTTCCGTATCCCGCAGGGGATCCTCGCTCTTCGGCGTATCCCTGCCGCCTGTCACCTTCGCATCATATCCTGCTGCACGGACCGCCGCGATCACAGCCTCCGGCGATGCCGTGCCTTCCACACCCATGGAGTTGGTCAAAAGGCTCACAGAGCAGGCTGTGACGCCCTCTGTCGCGCAGACCGCTTTTTCCACACGGGCAGAGCACGCAGCACAGGACATCCCTGTCACATCATATCTCTTCATACGCACACCTCATTTCATCAGCTTCTGCAAAGTCTGCGTCAGTTCGTCGATCACTTCGTCGTTGCCCTCGCGCAGATCCCTTGCGACACAGGTCTTCATATGTCCGGCGATCAGCTCACGGTCAAAGGCATTCATGGCAGCCGTTACAGCCGATGCCTGGATCAGGATGTCGTTGCAATAGCCATCTGCCTCCACCATGCTCTTGATGCCCCGGATCTGTCCTTCGATTCGGCTGAGCCGATTTAAGAGTTTTTTCTTTTCCTCTTCCGTACGCAATGTCTTTTTGCAGCAGTCAGCCATAGGCACACCTCCAATATCTTTTTCTCCATAATATACCCCCGTGGGGTATTTGTCAAGCCGCTGTAATGTGATATCATCACCAAGATCGGAGGGATATCCCATGGAAATGAAGCCCATTGCACATATCCACAATGACTATACAGCGAAATTCGGCATCCCACGGCAGTCGGGATTGGTGGAGGAAGTGGTCTCCACCATCGTATTTGAGCCGGAATACCGCAATCTGGAAGCCTTCCGCGGCATCGAAGGGTATTCCCACCTTTGGCTCGTATGGATCTTCTCGCAGGCCCTGCGCGATACCTGGTCGCCCACAGTCCTGCCCCCCAGACTTGGCGGCAAAACGAGGATGGGCGTATTCGCCACCCGCTCCCCCTTCCGCCCCAATCCCATCGGCCTGTCCTCTGTGAAGCTGGTCGGCTTTGCACAGACAAAGGACGGTCCTGTGCTCCATGTGGCCGGGGCCGATCTGATGGACGGCACACCGATCCTGGATGTGAAGCCCTATCTGCCCTATACAGATTCTCATCCCGACGCTGTGGGTGGCTTCGCCGATCCTGTGAGAGACTACCATCTGGAAGTGGTGTTCCCCGAAGATCTGATGGCGCAAGTTCCGGAGCATCTGCAAGCTCCCGTACTGGGCCTTTTGGCGCAAGATCCGCGTCCTTCTTATCAGAACGATCCTGAGCGTCTCTACGGCGTGGCCTTCGGGAACTACGATTTCCGCTTCCATGTGAAAGACGGCGTTTTGACTGTGTGCGAAGTGGAAAAGCTAAAATAGTAAAAGATCGGGCTTCTCGTTTGAGAAGCCCGATCTTTTACATGAATACCAGTTGCACAAGGAGCATATACACGACCGTGCCACCGGCGATGGAGAGGAGCATCTGCTTCTTCCAAAGATGCAGACCGATGACCACCACCAACGCGATCGCCTCCGGCAGACCGAACGGCGCAGCGACGAGGCTCACATGCTTCAGACAGTAGACGACCAACAGACCGAATACGGCAGAGGGAAGCACTTTTCCGAGGTAGCGGATATACTTGGGTGTGGGCTTGCCCGCCGGGAAGAGCAAGAAGGGCAGGAATCTCGTCAGGATCGTGCCCAGAGAAACGACTGCAATGGTCAGCAGTTGCTGTGTCATATTCATGGCTGCACCTCCTGCTCCAAAGGCTTACGCAGAAGTGTCAGCGCCGCCAGGATCGACAGCATGGCAGGGATCATAAAGCTGTCCGCACCGAAGATCAAAAGACACACGATCGGCAGTACCACACCGATGATCGCGGGAAGATGCTGTTTTTCTTTTTGCCAGTTCTCCAGAAAGATGACCGCGAACATGGCCGTCATCACAAATTCCAGCCCTCTGGTATCAAAGCTGAGCATAGACCCAAAGATGCCGCCAAGGGTGCAGCCCAAGACCCAGTAGCTGTGGTCGAGCAGCGTCACGAACAGTGAGAACAGTCCACGATCGACGCCCTCCGGCGGCTCCATGGCACAGACGATGGAAAAGGTCTCATCCGTCAGCCCATAGATCAGATAGAGTTTTTTCAGTCCAAGTCCCCGATAGCGGTCCAGCATAGAGATGCCATAGAACAGATGCCGCGCGTTGATCATCAATGTCATCAAAAAGGCCTGCAAAAGGTCGAAGCCGCTCAGGAGCAGGTTGACCAGCACGAACTCCATAGAGCCCGCGAAGATAGAAAGGCTCGTGAGCATGGGCATCCAGAAGGGTGCACCCTTGGCTGTGATGAGCACGCCATAGGAGATGCCCAGCACCAGGTATCCTGTAAATACCGGGATGGTGTGCGGCAAGGCGGCGCGTAAGGCTTTTCTTTTCATAGTTCTTTCTCCAAAAACAACGGCGCGCCATCGTGACGCGCCGCTTGATCTCAGTCGCGGAATACGAAGCCGTTCTCGTCGGCCTGATCGATGATGCACAAAGACTGCAGGTTGATGCCGGCTTCACGGATGCGGTCGCCGCCATGCTGGAAACCCTTTTCCACCGCGACACCGATGCCGACCAGCTCTGCGCCAGCACCTCTGACGATGTCGCAAAGGCCGCGCATGGCTTCGCCGTTGGCCATAAAATCATCCACGATCAGGACCTTATCGGTGGACTTGAGCCAATCCTTGGAAACGAGCAGCGTGACCTTTTTCTTATATGTATAGGAGAAGATATCGCTCTGATACAGACCGCCTTCGATGTTATCGCTCTTCGCCTTCTTCGCGAAGATCATAGGCACGCCCAGTTCTTCAGCACAGATCGTAGCCAGAGCGATTCCGCTGGCCTCAGCCGTCAGCACGATGGTAACGCCTGAAGTATCGAACCGGCGCTTGAATTCCTTTGCGATCTCACGCATCAACTTCGTATCGATGCGGTGATTGAGAAAGCCGTCCACCTTGACGATATTGCCCGGCAGGATACGGCCCTCTTCTCTGACTCTTTGCTTCAACAGTTCCATATTGCGTCCACCCTTCTCCCATAAAGATCGCTTTTTCTAATTATGCAAAAAATCGCGAAAAAAAGCAACAATTATTTCAGAAAATTTACGACCGCGAACCAGCCGACCGGCAGAACGATGGCAGGCAGCATATTGCCCACCTTGATGCGCTCTTTGGTCAGGCCAAGGATGTTCATGCCGGTACCGATGAGCATGATGCCGCCGACCGCACTCATCTCCACGATGACCTCGGCGGAAAGATAGGGCTCCACGAAGCCTGCAAGCAGTGTCAGCGCTCCCTGATAGATCAAAACGGTAGCACTGGAAAACAGCACGCCGACACCCATCGTCGCGGCAAAGGTCACCGCCATGACGCAGTCAAGGGCTGATTTGGCAAAGATGGTATTGTAGTCGCCCCGAAGACCTGCATCGAAGCTGCCCATGATCGCCATGGAGCCGACGCAGAACAGGAGGCTCGCTGTGACGAAGCCTTCTGTGAACCGTCCGCCGCCGTTCTTTGACACTTTGGACTTGAGCCAGTCACCCAATGTATCGAGCCGCTGCTCGATCTTCAAAAGCTCGCCAACGATCGTGCCGATCACCAAACAAATGATGACGATCAGGATATTGGATGTGACGATGGCGCTGGTGATGCCGATCACAGCCGTGCAGATGCCCAGCGCGGCTACGATGGTCTTGGTATGCTGTTCTTTCAGTCTGCCGCCCAGCAGGAGCCCCAGAAGGCCGCCCAGTATGACGACGATGGCATTGACGATCGCTGCTATCAAAATGATCCCTCTTTACAAAATGATCGAGCCTGTTTCCAAGCTCGACCATTTTATCACTTTAATTCAAAGAAGTCAACCTCTGAAAGCGACCCAACACTATTATTTTATCACAGTTCCTTTCAAAAGTGGTAGTAAAAAATTTCTCTTTGTTTTCATACATTTTGCGAATTTACAGCCGATACTTTTTCCGCTATCATGTAGTCAAAGAGGAAAACAAACAGAAACTTAACTCAGAAGCTTATCCGAATCCACTTACAGAAAGGACTGATTCCGATGTACATGTCGAATACCGAACCGCACTACTTTGAAAGGAATGAGTCCAATGCGCTGATCTGATATCAAACGGCATCTTCCCACGAACCGGATGCGTGATCCGTTAATATACATTTTGGAATGGAATGCAAGTTTGTGATCGGTATCAATGGCTCACCGAACAACATCGTAAGAGCTTTCATATAGAGGAACGAAACATCAACTGACCTGATAAAAAGTTCTTTCTAACACGAGTGACCGAAAAAATCGAATATCTGCTGCTCCGATCGTGAAGAAGGTCGGAGCAGCTTTTATCGTTATCATAAGTTTTTTAAAAAAACACTTGCAAATTGTACGCAGGTGTGATATCATACCATGGCAAATGAAATTGTAAGGGTATTATGCCCTTTTACCAAATACGAAAGAGGTGAACATGATGAAGGAAGGCATCCATCCCAACTACACGCAGGCGACTATCCGTTGTGCGTGCGGCGAAGTGATCGAGACCGGCTCCACCAAGGGTGATATCCGTGTCGAGATCTGCTCCAAGTGTCACCCTTTCTATACCGGCAAGCAGAAGCTGGTTGACACTGGTGGTCGTGTTGATCGTTTCAACAAGAAGTACGGCCTGAAGTAAGCGCCTGCGCCCGCACCCTATCGGTGCGGGCGTTTTTCATTCTTTGCAGAATTTGGAGGATCTATGGACCCTTTTGAGAAAAAAACGATAGAGAAAGCCGTTTTATGCGGTCTGAGCGCCGGTATTTTCACAAAAGAGGAAAATGCCACCGAGGAGACGCTGGACGAACTGGAGGCACTGCTGGAAACAGCAGGCGGTCTTTGCACCGCGAAAGTCCTGCAGTCCAGACCTGCACCCGATCCCCACAGCTTTATCGGCGAAGGCAAGGTGGAGGAAGTCAAGGAGCTGCTGGCCTCCACGGAAGCCAACATGGTGATCTTCGATAATGACCTCTCCCCTTCACAGCAGCGCGCGCTGGAGCAGATGACCGGTGTCATGGTCATGGACCGCAGCGGACTGATCTTGGATATCTTCGCCCAGCGGGCAAAAACGAGAGAAGGCCGGCTGCAGGTAGAGCTGGCACAGTACAAATACCTGCTGCCCAGACTGACCGGTATGTGGACCCATCTGGAGCGGCAGGAGGGCAGCATCGGCAGCCGCGGCCCCGGTGAGACACAGCTGGAGACCGATCGCCGCCTGATCAGAAAGCGCATCACCAAGCTGGAGGAGGAGCTGCGGGAGGTCCGCAAGAACCGTGCCACCCAACGGCAGCGCAGACTGAAGAACTCTGTGCCCGTAGTCGCCATCGTCGGCTATACCAACGCAGGCAAATCCACCCTTTTGAATCATCTGACCGGTGCAGGCATCCCTGCCAATGACCGATTGTTCGACACGCTGGACACCACCACCAGACAGCTGACTGTCTCCGACACGCTGGAGGTCCTGCTGTCCGACACTGTCGGCTTTATCGCAAAGCTCCCTCACCATCTGGTGGAGGCTTTCAAGGCTACGCTGGAGGAGCTGGAATATGCAGACCTCCTTCTGCATGTGATCGATGCCTCGGATCCTGAACGGGACGACCACATCCAAGTGGTCAATAAGCTGATCGCGCAGCTGGCCAGACCTGAGATCGGCGTTATCGAATGCTACAACAAGGCAGATCTGGTAGAAGAGGACGACATCCCCCGCGGAGAAGACCGCATCGGCATCTCCGCCAGGACAGGCAGTAATATGGCGGAGCTCCTGGCTCTGATCGAGAAGAATCTGAATAAGGGCCTCAAGACCGGCACATTCCTGCTCCCCTATTCCATGGGCGGCATGGTGGATACCTTGCACCGAGATGCAAAAGTCACACGGGTGGACTACACCGCGGACGGCATCGAAGTGGAAGCCACCTGTGATGAGATCCTCTACGGTAAATTATCACAATATTTAATGTAAAGGGGATTCGTGCCCACCCACGAATCTATAGATACAGAGATATGGATGAATATCTGATCCCCACAAAGGATTCCGAGGAAGAATATATTGAAAAGCGCTCCAAATTCATCGGCCGCATCTGGCACACAGAGACGGAGGAGGAAGCGCTGGCCTGCATCAAAAAGATGCGGGAGCAGCACTGGGATGCGACGCACAATGTCTATGCCTATATCATCAAGGACGGTGCCACCCGCTTCTCCGACGATGGGGAACCGGGCGGTACAGCAGGCATGCCCACTTTGCAGGTGCTGCAAAAGGAAGGGCTCTACGATGTCTGCTGTGTGGTGACCCGCTATTTTGGCGGTATCCTGCTGGGTGCCGGCGGGCTCGTCCGCGCCTATACCAAGAGCGCCAAGCTGGCAGTGGACGCCGCAGGCAAGTCCATGAAGCGCGTCTGGGATGTGATCTATCTGCCTGTCCCCTATAGCTGGTTCGAAAAGATGAAGCAGGAGATCGCGGCCTTCGAGGGTGTTCTGCGCGACATCCAATACGGCGCCGATGTGGAGCTGGAGGTCCTGACCCCGGAGGGCCGCACCAAAGCGTTCCTCGACCGGGTAGTCGATATCTCCGCCGGCACACTGGAGGGCATGATCACAGGGCAGGAATACCGTGCCTTCCCCGTGTAAAATATTACAGAATATTCTTAATTTGTACGATCTTTTGTCACGATTCATCGTATATAATATCATAGGGGTGTTTTTATGACGGTAAGAGAGCATCTGGAGCAGGCCGAATACACCATGCTGGCACCGCAGGCACAGAAAGCCGCCGAGACCAAGGGCCGCTGCCGCGAGGAAGTGGACAACGATGTCCGCACCTGCTACCAGCGGGATATGGACCGCATCGTCCACAGCAAAGCCTTCCGCCGCCTGATGCATAAGACGCAGGTCTTTCTGCAGCCGGAGGGCGACCACTACCGCACCCGCATGACCCATACCATCGAGGTCAGCCGTATCGCCAGAACGATCGCCAGAGCACTGCGGCTCAATGAGGATCTGACAGAGGCCATCGCGTTGGGTCACGATCTGGGACATACGCCCTTTGGACATGCCGGAGAGTTTGCGCTGACCCAGGCCACCGGTATCCCCTTCCGCCACAATGAGCAGTCTCTGCGCGTGGTGGACATATTGGAAAAAGACGGCCTTGGCCTCAACCTGACCCATGAGGTCCGCATGGGCATCCTCGGTCACACCGGCGACCAGATCCCGGAGACGCTGGAAGGGCAGATCGTCCGGACCTCCGACCGCATCGCCTACATCAACCACGATCTGGATGATGCCATCCGCGCCGGGATCCTGACCCAGCAGGATATCCCCCGCGACATCTCCTATGTGCTCGGTGAGAGCCACAAGGAGCGCATCAATACCCTCGTCATGGACATGATCGAGCACACGGTACGAACAGGCGTCCTCGGGATGGAGGAACACATTGCCAATGCCATGAACGATCTGCGGGCATTCCTGTTTGAGCGCGTGTATCGCAATCCCGTTGCCAAAGGCGAGGAAGTCAAAGCCAAGGCCATGATCGCGGCACTTTACGAATACTATCTGAAGAATCCCAACAAGCTCCCTGCGGATTTCATCCCCCAGCTGGATTTTGAAGGGATCCCCCGTGTCATCTGCGACTATATCGCAGGCATGACCGATAAATATGCCGTGTACAAATACGAAGAACTATTCATCCCCTCTGCATGGCAGATTCACTGACACTGAACGAAAGGAGGTCCTCCCATGGCATTTCCCCCTTCATTTATCGATGAACTGACAGCCCGCAATCCGATCGAGGATGTGGTGAGCCTGTATGTGGCTCTGACGCGCCGTGGCAGCAACCTCTTTGGACTTTGCCCTTTCCATAATGAAAAGACCGCCTCTTTCTCCGTAGCGCCCGACAAGGGCATCTACTACTGCTTTGGCTGCCACAAGGGCGGCGGCGTGATCAACTTTATCATGGAAGTGGAGAATCTGGAGTATCCCGATGCCGTCCGTTTCCTTGCAAAGCGTGTGGGCATGGAAGTCCCCGAGGACAACGAATACCGCGCAGCCTACAAAAAGCAGGAGCGTCTGCGCAGCCTGTGCAAGGATGCCGCAAGGTACTTCCATGAGCAGCTCAATGCCCCCATCGGAGCCCCGGGGCGGGCGTACATAGTCAAGCGCGGATTGAGCCGCAGTACTGTCACCCGTTTTGGTCTTGGCTTTGCCCCCGACGGCTGGAGCAATTTATTGGATACCATGACGAAAAAGGGGTATACCAAGGATGAATTGGTCGATGCAGGTCTCGCTCTGAAAAATCAGAAGGGCAATGTCTACGACCGCTTCCGCAACCGGCTCATGTTCCCCATCATCGATGTGCGCGGAAATGTGATCGGCTTTGGCGGCCGTGTTTTGGATGACAGTAAGCCGAAATATCTCAACTCCTCCGAAACGGCCATTTTCAACAAACGAAAAAACCTGTTCGCTTTGAACATCACCAAGAAAAGCACCCAGGGCAGGATCATCGTGACCGAAGGATATCTGGATGCCATCGCGCTGCACCAATACGGCTTTGACTGTGCCGTAGCCACCCTCGGTACGGCACTGACCGAGGAGCAGGCTCAGCTTCTGGCAAAGTACACCGATCAGGTGGTGCTGACCTACGACAGCGACGAAGCGGGCCAAAACGCCACTCGCCGCGCGATCCCCATCCTGGAGCGTGCCGGACTGCAGATCAAGATCCTGCGGATGCAGGGCGCGAAGGATCCGGATGAATTTTTAAAAAAATTCGGCGCGGACAAGTTCCGGGTGCTCATGGACCGGTCGGAGAACCGGGAAGAATACCAGCTTCTGAGCGTGCAGAAAAAATTTGACCTCTCTCAGGACGCCCAGCGCGTCAATTTCCTGAAAGAGGCCGCAGAGCTGATCTCCACCTTCCCCAGCGCCGTGGCGCGTGAGATCTACGGTGCCCGCGTCGCTGAGATCGCCAAGGTCTCTGCGGAGACCGTGAAGCTGGAGATCGACAAAGCCTATCGGCGCCGCAAAGCCGTTGAACGGAAAAAGAAGGAGAAAGCCGCACTGGATGTGGTCGGGCAGATGCAGCCGAAGGAACGGAGCCTTCACTACGAAAGACCTGCCTCCGCGGCGGCGGAAGAGTTGTTGCTGGCACAGATCCTAAAAGATCCCACCCATCTGGAAGGACTTGGCCTTCTGCCGCAGCAGTTCTCCTCGCCTCTGTTGGGGAGAGCTTACAGCCTGCTGCTGCATGAACAGGAACAAGGCCGCCCCATCGGGCTCAGCGGGCTCTCCGGAGAATTTACACAGGAAGAGATGAGCCATCTGACAGCAGTCTGCAAACGAAATGACGCCCTCGTCTCCGAGGCCGTGATCCGCGATTGTGTGGGAAAGATTCGAGATGAGTACCAAAAGACGCTTTGCTCCGGCGAAGAAGCCCTGCTCTCCAGGCAGGCACAGCTGCGGGCAAAAAAAGGATACGGAGGTTGAACGATGGAAAAAGCATTGAAAAAGCTGGCACAGTGGGATCTGAGCGAAGAAAACCGCAAAAAGCTCACCACGCTGCTGACCGAAGGCAAAAAAGCCGGCAAGGTATCCTCCAAACAGTTGGTGGAAGCGCTGGACAGCGCAGAAGCCACAGAAGAACAGTCTGAGCAGTTTTATGATATGCTGGACGAACACAGCATCGAGATCGATGTGGGCGATGTGATGGAGCTGTTCCCACAGGAATCGCCGGAGCCTCCGGAAGCGGCTTTGAAGATCGATATCGATGATGCCTCTGTCCGCATGGACGATCCCGTGCGGATGTACCTCAAGGAGATCGGCAAGATACCGCTCCTGACACAGGAACAGGAGCAGGAGCTCGCACAGCGTATGGCAGAGGGCAGCAAGCAGGCCCGCAAGGAGATGGCAGAAGCCAATCTTCGCCTCGTTGTGTCTATCGCCAAGCGCTACATGGGACGCGGTATGCAGCTGCTGGATCTGATCCAGGAGGGCAACCTGGGGCTTTTGAAGGCCGTGGAGAAATTCGACCACACCAAGGGCTACAAATTCTCCACCTATGCCACTTGGTGGATCCGTCAGGCCATCACCAGAGCGATCGCCGATCAGGCGCGCACGATTCGGATCCCTGTCCACATGGTCGAAACGATCAACCGCGTGATCCGCACGGCCCATTCCATGGTGCAGGAGCTGGGGCGCGATCCCACACCGCAGGAGCTGGCTGCTGAGATGCAGATGGATCTGAGCAAGATCGAAGAGATCCTGAAGATCGCCCAGGATCCCGTCTCTCTGGAAACTCCCATCGGTGAGGAGGAAGACAGCCATCTCGGTGACTTCATCCAGGACGAGGAAGCCTCCCAGCCTGCGGAAGCCGCCTCCTTCACCATGCTCCGCGAGCAGCTGGAAGCAGTCCTCGCCACCCTGACGCCCCGTGAAGAGCAGGTGCTTCGTATGCGATTTGGTCTGACAGACGGAAAAGCGCATACACTGGAAGAGGTCGGAAAGGCCTTCGATGTGACCAGAGAGCGTATCCGCCAGATCGAATCCAAAGCACTGCGTAAGCTGCGCCACCCGAGCCGCAGCAAAAGACTGCGGGATTTCCTCAGTTGACCGGTCGATGCCACAGAGAAATTTTCTCTTGACATTCAGGCAAAAAACCGTATTATATCTACAGTATGGTTTTAAGCCCCAAAGATGATGAGAAGCAAGACAAACGGAGGAATCTATCATGTTTGAAAAGATCGCGAAGTACCTCGCCGACCAGTTGGACATCGCTGTGGAGACCATCTCCCCCGACACCACCTTTGAAAGTCTGGGCGTTGACTCTCTGGACACCGTGGAAATGGTCATGGATCTGGAGGATGAGCTGGGCGTAGAGCTGGAACTGGAAGAAAAGATCGCCACCATTGGCGAGCTGGTCGCTTTCGTCGAGAGCAAGCTGTGATCGAACATAACTGAATATCGCCTTGAACAGGTCAGACCTGTGACAAGGCTGCACTAGTCGGGGAGATAGCGGTGCCTTGTAACCTGCGATCCGCTACAGCAGGGATGAATTCCCGTCCGAGGGTGCATATCTTATCGTCTGCCCCGGGAAAGCGGTGTTGAGGATCCGGTCTTGCGCAACACTGTCCCGTGAACCATGTCAGGCGGGGAACCGAGCAGCATTAAGCGGACCTCAGTGTGTGCCGCAAGGTCACCGGCTCTGAGCTTGCTGCCCGGGTAACGGATAGGATATGTATTCGAAGCCGGGTGTGCAGTCTTGTCATGGGTCTGACTTTTCTATGCAGACGCATCATACAAAAAAGAACTGCTCCTATGGAGCAGTTCTTTTTTTGCATCACATGGTAAACTGGACGACACAGAAAGCCGCGTAGATCATGAGCAGCACGATGCCCTGCCATCTGGAGAGCTTCTTCCTTGCAAGGGCAGGAATCGTCAGGAGCGCCATGACTGCCAGCATGACCGGGATATCCAGCACCAGAGAGGCATTGCGGCCAAACAGGACGCTGGACTGCGGTACTTCAAAGGGCGCAAGTGTCACAGAAACGCCGGACACCAGCACCAGATTGAAAATATTGGCACCGATGATATTGCCAAGAGACAGGGCACCATGGCCCTTTACAAGAGAGGTGATGGCGGTGACCAGCTCGGGCAAGGAAGTGCCGAGCGCCACGAAGGTCAGTGCGATCACGGATTCAGGCACACCAAGGGCTTCCGCGATGATCGTTCCGTTATCCACCAACAGATCTGCGCCCACTGCGATCAATGCGGCACCAACGACCAGCAGGATGATATCCTTGACCATAGAGCCTGTGGGTGCTTCTTGCGCAGTCTCCTCGCTGTGAGCTGGCTTTTTGAAGCCCTGACGCACAGTCAGGAACATATAGACCGCAAATACAGCCAGCAGCAGGATGCCGACCCAGCGATAGAAATAGCCTGTAAAATATGCTACCACACAGTAGATCGCCGCAGACAGGAAAAAGAAGATGACCGGCATCTTCAGCGCCTTGGTATCCACCGGTGCAGGCTTGATGGCAATGGTGATCGCCGCGATCAGAGAGGTGTTGCAGATGATGGAACCGATGGCATTGCCATAGGCGATCTCACCATGACCACCCAGTGCCGAGGTGGCGGATACCATGACCTCAGGCAGCGTCGTGCCGATGGAGACCACCGTGGCACCGATGATCAGCTCCGGCACATGGAACCGATGGGCGATCCCCGTGGCACCGTCTACGAACCAGTCACCGCCCTTGATCAGAAGGACAAGACCAAGGACGAACAGCAAAATAGGTACTAACATAAAACTTCTCCTTTTTATCAGATCTTTACCAAGAAGTGATTATAGCATACCTTTCAAAAAAATCCCACCCTTTTTTAGGGTGGGATCGACATTTTACAGTATTTTCAGCCCATAAGGCTGCATCGTGATCGTCTCAGGAGCCTTGCCTTGCACGGTCAGCAGCACATCGGCTGTCTTTCCCTGCGTATTATGCAGGACCATCTCGTCTCCCCGCACGGAGGACAAGATCACACCGGGATCGTCCAGCGTAACAGCCGGGGGCTGCGGCTTGCCGTCACCACTCGGGAAAAAGGACAGTGCTCTGGGTGCTTCGTTGAAGATCTGAGCCTCACGGTCTACATATTTGGTGGTGGTGATACGGAACGAGAAGTGCCGTTCCCCCATATCGATATGATCGTTCATCCTGTTGCCGGGAGCCAGCTTCCGCAAGGGCCCATCGCCGCCGTCGGGGATCGGATGGCAGGAATAGGTCGCCGTCCTGAGCAGGGAGAGCTTTATCGTATCTTTCGTAAAGCTGCCGCCATAGGTGCCGCGGTCAAGCACATACAGAGCATCCTCTTCATTGCGGATGCCGCACCACTTGTGGAACACGCTCTCCTTTTCATCATCATAAAGCTCCTGACAGCCAAAGGCCGTTTCGCCCCAGGGCCGGCCACTGATGCAGGAGTCCAGCCGGTACTTGAACATCCGGTTGGCTTCCATGGCATACAGGGTGATATCCACATCCATATGGGTCCCCTGCTTGGGGATCGTATATCCTACCATGGCCGTGGAACGGCCGCAGGAGAAGAAAGCCTGCACCTTCATCTGCACATCGCCGTCCTCCACGATGCGGACATTGGGCATTTTTTCTTCTGGATAGCCCACGAACTCGCACGCCTCCTCATCGGTCATGAGGGAAAACGCTTTCAGCTTATCTGTAAAGCCGGTGACGAACATGCCCCAGGGATCTTCGTTATCCCGATAGACCTCGATCACACCGCTGTTCTCAATATAGGTCTTTCCATCCACACGATACAGCTCGATCAGACCTGTCTCACGGCTGATACGCACCGTCATGCGGTCATTGGAGACTTGGATCGGCGCAGTTTGATCGTAGGTCTTGAAGATCGCTCCCTGCTTTACCTCCAGCCTGCAATCGAAGCGTGTCACGCTGGAAGGCTTCGATCTCGCCCGGAAGCTCACCTTCTTTACCCAGTCAAGGTTGAATGTACAGCGGGTCTTTTCATTTTGAGATGGGATCTGATGCCCCTCGTCATCATAGACTGCGGCGACCGTACATTCTCCGCCCTTCCAGTTCTGATTCTGCAGGACGAACTCCACCTCGAATACGCCTTCGATCTCATACGGGTGAGGATTGAACACCATAACAGGGATCTCCCCGGTCTTCGCTCTGGGCTGACCGGTGCAGAGCTTGAAGAACGCCTTGTCATAGAGCTTATCAACGATCTCCTCGCCGTAGGCCAAGGTCTGCAGGCTGTCCGCCTCCACCGCCCTGATGGATGTGCCGGGCAGGATATCATGGAACTGGCAGAACGCAAGGGCTTTTCTTGCCTTGTCGATCTCATCCTCATCATAGATCCCGGCATAGCTCAGGGCCTTTTCCGTCACACCCAATTTGTTTTCCAAGCGGCGGTTGGCCTGCTTGATCCGCACCATCGTGGTATAGCATCCCACAGAGAAAGGGATCAGCGATTCCTTCACGATGGGAAGCTTGCTTTTGTCCACCTGCGCGAAATAGTCATCTGCCGTGGAGTGGATGATCTCTACATCCGATCCTGCCCTCAGCTTTTCGATATCGTCCAGATCTGCACGGGAAGGTCCGCCGCCATGATCACCAACGCCCCATAGGATGAGGCCGGTCTCGATACCTCTTTCATCGATCAGCTTCCTCTCACGGCCGATCTTATTGGCCATATCGCCCAGCAGTCCGCCATAGCCGCCGATCATGCCATGGCCATGGATGGTGCTTCCATCAAAGCCTTCCCACAAAAAGTCGCCGTTTTGGAACCGGGCAGGACGCATGAATAGATAGCCGTCGTAGCCCATGGCCTTCAGGATCTGCACAAGGCCGCGCGAATGGCCAAAAGGATCGAAATTGATGGCAGTTTTCGGTGCTTTTCCGAATTTTTCCATAAAGTATCTTCTGCCCAGACGCATCTGTGCAAGCAGGCTCTCACCGGAGGTCATCACGCAATCGGGCTGCAGATACCAGCCGCCCATGATGCACCATTTCCCCTCTTCGACGAGCCTTTGGATGCGGCGGAACAGCTCCGGCTCATGCTCCTCCACCCATTCGTAGAGCAGCGCCTCGTTGTGATTGAACACGAAGCCATCGTATTCCTCGCAGAGGTCTGCCGCCGTACGGAAGGTGGAAAGCGCTGCCGCGATCCCCTCATTACGCTGCCAGAGCCACACGGGATCGATATGTGCATTGCATAAAAGATGCAGTTTTTTCATCTTATCCTCCCACTTCAGCAACAAAGAAGCTGACACCATGCAAAGTCAGCATATCGCCGCTGACCTGTGCATTCTGAGAAAGCAGGACCTTGTCCAGCTTCGGCAGCTTGACCTGACGGATGTGGTCAGCAGGATCGATGGCGATCAGCAGCTTCTTTTCCCCGCTCTCACGGGTGAACACAAAGGGGTAGCCTGCCTCCAGGATCTCAAAGCCGCCCTCTGCCCAGAGCGCAGGGGTATCCCTGTGGAGCGCGATCAGCCGCTTCACGAAGTGCAAAAGGGAGCCTTCATCCTGAAGCTGTGCTTCGACCGTAGGCGCACCGGGTCTGGAGTCCGTAGGAAGATAGGGCGTATCGCTCCGGGAGAAGCCGTGGTTCTTGCTGCTATCCCACTGCATGGGCGTACGGGAACCGGTACGGACATAGCCACCCTCCTTGGAGGGCAGTCCTTCGATGAAGTCCATACCGATCTCATCGCCGTAGTAGACAAAGGGGACGCCGGGCATGGTGAAGAAGAACACCATCGCCGCCCTGATCTCCTCCGGTGTCCTGCGGTAGGCCAGCCGGGGGATATCATGATTGCCGGTGATATGGCCGATATACCCCTTGCCTTCGGCAACAGCCAGATCCGGCAAGAAGATGTCCAGATAGTCGTGGATATTGCCCTTGCCGTCTTTATTGAAGTAGCTGTGTCCGTCCTTCATCAGCTCAAAGAAGGTATTTCTCCCCTTTTCATAGCGAAGCAGCGAGGTATAGGCTTCATTGCCCGAATGGAGCAGGAAGTCCAGATGGAACCCGGCAGAGATCGCCTTGTCGGGGGAGCCCCATTCCGAGATCAGCAGGCTGTCGGGATCCTTTTTCTCCATATAGGCGCGGATCTCATGCCAGAAGGCTGTCATAAAGCTGTTGTCCGTGTCGCCCTTGATCAAGGATGCCGCCATATCCACGCGGAAGGCATCGGTGCCAAGGTCCATCCAGAACCCGATGATCTTTTTCAGCTCCTCCTTGGCCGCCACACAGTCCGGATGATCCACCGGCAGCTCCCAGGGGTTATTGGGATCGGGATGGGCATAGCCGTAGTTGAGCGCCGGCTGACACCAGTAGAAATTGCTGATGCACTTGGCATCGCGCTCACCAAGCCCCGCGATACCGGGTCCGAGGTCAAAGGTGGAATTGGTCCAGATGTAGCGGTTCGTGTATTCATTTTCCTCCACCCGACCGGACTGGATGAACCAGGGATGGTCGATGGAGGTGTGGCCTGCCACCAGATCGAAGATGATCTTCATACCTCTGGCATGGACTTCATCGCAAAGGGCTTTGTAGTCCTCCAGCGTACCGTAGCGGGGCGCTACATCGTAAAAATCGGTCACATCATAGCCTGCATCGCGGAAGCTGCTGGGATTGATCGGATTGAGCCAGATGGCTGTAAAACCGAGGCTCTGGATATAGTCGAGTTTTTCTATGATACCGCGCAGATCGCCGATACCGTCGCTATTGGAGTCGTAGAAGGATTGTGGGTAGATCTCGTAGACCACCGCATCGTTGAGCCAGTTGGACATCCTATATCATCCTTTCACTTTTTTCTATATCATAACGAAAGCACCGTTGTATTTCCACCTTTTCTATGATACAGTTATTCCACTATATTGATATTTTGAGGTGAGCAGAATGGATGCTTATCCTAGATTCACAGAGCTTGAGGAATTTGGAACGAGAGCAAAGTGCCGCTACTACTATGTGATCGGCGCCAATGACATTTTCAATCCCCACCGCCATGAATTTTTTGAGATCTTTATCACAGTCTCCGGCACTGTGACTCATTGGATCAACGGCAGGACCATGCCGCTTCCCGAAGGCAGTCTGGTCTTCATCCGCCCGGACGATCTGCACGGCTACATCTACGACGATCCCAAAAGCTCAGAAACTATTTATGTAAACCTCTCATTCAGCAGAGCCATCATGGAGGGGCTGTTTGCCTATCTCTCAGACAGCTTCCCCGCCAAGGCTTTGCTCTCAAACCCCATGCCGCCCACGCTCCTGCTGCACAGGACGGAAAAGGACCGTCTTGTGGCTCAGATCGGTGCGCTGAACTCTCTGGACCGGCAGGATAAGGATGCGCTGGAGCTGCGGATGCGTGCAGTGCTGGCTGATATCTACGTCAGCTGTTTTTCCCATGTGCCATCAGGTCACCACGATGACAGGCCGATCTGGCTCACACAGCTCCTGCGCGAGATGGAACGGCCTGAGCATTTCACCGTCGGCCGTGATGCCATGGTGGCGCTGAGCAAACGAAGCTGTGAGCATCTCTCCCGCTGCCTGAAAAAATACTGCGGTCTCACCCTGAGCGAATACATCAATGGGCTGCGGGTCAACTATGCGTCCAACCTGCTGCTCAATACCAACACGCCGATCATCGATATCTGCTATACCTGCGGCTTCCAGAGCCTGAGCAATTTCTACAAGGTCTTCGACAGGCACTATGGCCTCTCCCCCTCCGCATTCCGGAAAAAATACAAATAAGAGGAGGTCTATGACCTCCTCTTATTTGTATTTACCAGCCGCCGAAGGTCTCTTCCCAGCCCTGGACCACATCCTGCTCCAGTTCGGGATCGATGCGGCAGCTGTCATCAAATCGTGCCTCATCCAGCGTGCAGATCATCTTCGCGGCAGCCTGCGCGATCGAAGCCGCGATCTCGGTGGAGATATTCTCCAGACTGTTGGCCGGGCGGTGATGGAAGAAGGTGCCCGTCTCACAGTTCCTTCTGTGCATAGAGAAGCCGGGAACACCTGCCGCGGTAAACGGGAACAGGTCGATGGTAGGCTCAGCGATGCACACTTCCTCATAATAGATATCATCTCCATGGAAATGCTCCGCGATCTGCTGCCGCAGGGGTGCAGCTGCATTGACCAGGAAGCGGTTCCAGCCAAGGGCAGATGCACAGCTGTCGAAATTCCAGACGAACCTGCCTTTTTCCTCGATCTCCGCTCTGTGCGCACGGACATAGGAGGCACTGCCTACAGACAGCTGCTCCTCCGCACCAAAGGCGATCAGGCGAATCGTATGGCGAAGTTTCTTCTGCGACAGCACCCTTGCCAGCTCCACCAGGATCGCACAGCCGATGGCATTGTCATCGGCACCGACAGTGCCGGACTGGGTATCCAGATGGCCGCCGCAGTAGAAGTAAAGAGGTTTCTCCAATGTGCCGGGGATCTCCGCCACAACATTGTGAGACTTTGCAGGAACAGCGCCGCCGCGCACCGTAAGACGCGCCTTTTCTCCGCCATGGGCGCAGATCTCCCACGCATCGAAAAATGCCACATTCACCGTGGGGATCGCACCATATTTCTTCACATAAGCGGGGAACATGCCGTCACCCAGCGGGATATCGCTGGTGTAGCGGGTATCCACCATCAGCAGGAAGGCAGGGGCAGCTTCCATCATGCGGTGATAGTTTTCCTCACTGCCGAAGCGCAGTCCCCAGTGGACCACAGCTTTGCCCTTGAGATAGGACAGGTCTGCGCGCTGATAGTCCGTGTGGGAATCGAAATAGATCAGCTCCGCCTCCACAGTCTCACCCTCGGTAGACGGGGCACCGTTGAACAGCATGGCAGGGATCTTTCTCCACCGGCCATTCTGGAAAACAGACAGTTCCTCCTGCTCCACCTGCCGACAGGTGGTATCAAACGCCTCGATGGTACACTTGGGGACATATTCCAAAAAGCGGTCGCGCAGATATTCCGCCGCCTGCAGTTCCTCCGCAGAGCCTGCCAGACGGATGCCGATGTTCTCGGTCAGATACGCCACATCGCGATAGATGTTGGAAGCAGAGATCATAAAGATATCCTCCTTGATATAGATGTCTCCATTATGCCAAAGGCCAAAGATCTTGTCAATCGACTGCCCCAAGATCGAACGCTTTATGTATCTTTTTGGTCGTTTTCTGCAGAAGCAAGAACGAGCGCCAAGCCCATCACAGGCCTGCGCCTTTGTTCGTTGGTGCCTGCACGCGGGCGACCAATGGTCGCCCCTACGGCATGATCGACAGTGCATTCGTGTTCGTAGGGGCGGGCAATGCCCGCCCCTACTTAAGCCGACGGTTCAAAATAAATATCCCCTCCGTCAAAACCTGCGGTTTTGCCACCTGAAGGTGAATTGGCCGAAGGCCAAGACGCTCGCCCGCAGGCGAGTGTGCGAGAGCGCAACCGCCGACAGGCGGCTCTTGGCGCGGAGAAGAGGCCACTC
>JAFSHB010000038.1 GCA_017440525.1 Oscillospiraceae bacterium
CCGTTGGTGCAGGTGATCTTGGCAGTTGCCAGAGCCTGCTGCTCTTCCGTCAGAGCATTGTTGGCCAGATCGGAAGTGTTGTACTTGAAATGCTCCTGCGCTGCTGCACCGTAGTTCAGCATGTCGATCATCATGATACGGACATACTGCGTGGTGCTGGAGGAAGCCAGTGCACGGCCGGCGTAGCCGCGGGCGGAGTCGGAGTACTCGTTGTTCAGAACATAGCCGTCTGCATCCACGATCTCGATGGTCAGGGTGTCTGCCATCTCCTTGGCAGCGATACGGGTAGAGACCTTATGGTAGGTGGAGCCCATTGCGCCCCAGTCAGCCTGTGCGATCTCAGTCACCTTGGTGGTGCCGTCCGCCATATAATGGGTGACGATGGCGGTGCAGTCGGTAGCGGTCAGATTCTTCTTCAGGAACAGGAAGTTGACTTCCAGCTCGTTGCCCAGGGTCATGTTGGAGCCTGCCATGGAGAACTTCTCGATGGTGACATAGGTGCCGCCGCAGTCATCACACAGGCAGTCCTTGTCTTCGTCGGCGCAGTCGATGATCTCTTCGGAGACAGTCTCGCCGCAGTCGACGCAGGTGGTGAGGGCGGTGTGGGTCTTGTCGCCGTTATCCACATAGCCGGCAGAAGCGGTGTTCTCGTGCGCGCACGCGGTCTCGACCGCAGCGCCGCAGATGCAGACACCATCTTCGTAGTCATAGCAGTCTTCGATCTCGGAGGAGATGACAGCGCCGCAGGCTGCGCAGGAAGTATCCACGGTGTGGGTGCCGTCGTAGTTATCCAGATATTCCACATCGGTCTCAGCATGGTCGCAAACGGGAACATCGGGAACATCGGGAGTCTCCGCCATCTCGATCAGCGTGAAGGTCAGCTTCTTGACGAAGACCTGACCGGCCGCACCCTTGACGGCAAACTCGATGGAGTTGACGCCCTGCGTCAGCTCCACGCCCTCGGTGGAGATGGTCTTGTAGGGATCACCATACTTTGCATAGCCATGGAACGCAGTGGTGGTGCCGCCGACATAAGCTTCGGTAGCATTGCCGTTGTTACCGACGGCGTATTCCAGCTTCATGGTGTAGGTGCCGGGGAGCGCAACGGGGAAATCGATCACGCCCAGGCTGCCTTCCGCGGTCTGTACCAGACGCAGGACACGGTAGCCCCAGGTGGAGTCGCCGTTCTCATCTTCATGGTTGGTATCCACATAGCGGTACCAGCCGGGAGTCATGTTGTAGGACTCTTCGGTGTTGTATGCCCAGCCATCTTCTTCGATGGTGAATACAGAGACATCGCCGTCACCATCGTGCTTGTCCTTGTTGAATTCCACATCGAAGTCGATCTCGACAACAGTGTCAACAGGAATGAACTTGATATCCTTGAGCAGAACAAGAGCGCCGGTGGGCACGAAGGAGATCGTGTTGGTGCCCGCTTCCAGGAACAGGCCGTCCATGACCACTTCCTGCGTTTCGGAACCGTAAGGAGCATAGCCGTTGTACTGTGCAGTCTTGCCGCCAACAGTCACATCGACGAGAGAGGAGTTGTTGCCGCGGGCATAGGTCAGGATCATCTTATAGGAACCGGTAACGGGAGTGGCAAAATCGATCGCCAGAGTGGTGCCGCTGCCCTGACCTCTCAGAACAGTGTAATCCCATGCTGCATAATTGTCGTTGCCGCCAAACTTGTAGAAATCAACGGCAGCGGTGGTCTCGTCGGTGTTGATGGTCCAGCCGTTGTTCTCGATGGTAGCTTCATCGACCTTCTTGCTGACATACTTGTAGTAGCGGTTGAAGTCCAGGCCGAAGACGCCTTCCTGCTCAACCAGAGTGAAGGTCACGTCCTTCAGCAGGATCATAGCGGCGTTGCCGGTAACTGTCATCAGGTTGGTGCCCTTTTCCAGTTTGACTTCGTGAGTAGTAACACTCTTGGGAGCAGCGCCCCAAGTGGCGTAAGCATTGTAGTCAGTCTCGGTGCCGCCCACAGTCACCTTGGTGGTGTAGGAGTTGTTGCCGAGGGCGTAGGTCATATCCATTCTGTAAGTACCTGCCACAGGCACATAGAACGCGATGCCGGCAGTAACAGGGGAAGTACCGTTGATACGCAGTACGGAGTAATCCCACGCGCTGCCTTCGTTGGAACGCTTATAGAACTGGCTGGTGCTGACATTCGCGGAATTTGCAGTATCCAGTCCCCAGCCGTCTGTTGCCACAGTGAACTGTGCAGGAGTCTTGCCCTTGGCTGCATCGGCATTGAAGTCCAGCGCGACCTTTGTGTCCTCGGTCTCTTCGACCAGCGTAAAGACGATCTTCTCGATATAGATCTTGCTGGTGCCGTTGAGGCTGGTCATGGTCATCAGGTTGCTGCCTTCGTTCAGAGCCACATCGGTCTCGGAGACAGTCAGGACTGTGGCATTTGCCCAGGAGCCGGCGCCACTGTAGGTAAACTCACGGCCGCCGACAGAGATCTCGGTGCTGCCGTAGTCGCCGGTGCAGATATAGGTCACATCCACATTGTAGTTACCGCTCTTGGGTGCGACGAAGGAAAGTGCACCGGAAAGCTCTGCAACAGTCGTATCTGCCGCATAGATCCTCAGGACTTTGTAGTTTGCATCCCAATAGTTTGTGGTGTTGTAGAAATGACTCTTTGCATTGACAGAGCCTGCTGCATACCAGGCCCAGCCGTTGGCGGCTTCCGTGGCATTGGCCACGGTAACGCCGTTTGCGGCATCTGCATTGAAGTCCAGGGTGACGACGGTCTCTTCCGCCGCTGCTTCTTCCGCCATTGCCATGGGGATCATACCCACGACCATGACCAGAACGAGAAGCATGCTAAGTACGCGTTTCTTCATGGTTGATTTCTCCTTTTTGTTTATATTTCCGCATCGCGGATGGTTTACAGTCATATTTTACTACACTTGTTCCAAATTCGGTATTGCAAAGCGTTGCGTATCTGTGGTATATTGTGATCAAATCGATCGCAAGGCAGGAGGCTGATCTTATGCGGCGAAACTACACAGGGAAGCCGATCAGAGAGCAGGATCTGGAACGGGACCGCTCCTATCCTTCCCGGAATGAATACAATATTTTTCTGAAGCAGGATCTGGCCGACCTCAATCCGGTATCTGTCGGTGCTTCTTACCGCAAAGACGACGGAACGCATGGGATCCACACCGCAGACTGCACCAACCTGTATCACATCCTGGGGGGCAGCGGCACCCTGTTCATCAATGACGAATACTACCATGTCCGGGCCGGCGATCTCTTTGTCGTGCCGCTTGGCGCAAGGGCAAATCTGACCGCCGCACCGGGCGATACGCTCCCCCATCGCTGGATCGGCTTCATCGGGGTGCTCACCCACGATTTCGAGCGCTTTCCCATCCCCTTCACCCTGCCGCCGGAGCTCATGTCGCAGCTTTGCGATCCCAAAAAAGAAGGCCGCAATCTTGGATCCAGACTGGCTGCCGATCTGTTCCTGATCCACAGCTATATGCAGGAGCCGGTGGAAAACGAGCCGGACTATGTGCAAAAGGTGGTCAATCTGATCAATAGCAACTATATGAAAAAGATCTCCGTCACGCAGATGGCTGAAGACTTCGGTCTGGACCGCTGTCATCTGTCGAGGCTCTTTAAAAGTAAGATGAACATGAGCATCCGGGATTATATCCTGCAGTTCCGCCTTTCCAAAGCCAAGCGGTATCTCAAGCACAACTACACCGTCACCGACACCGCCCACCTGTGCGGCTTCAATGACCGGGCCAACTTCACCAAGATCTTTATCCGTGAGATCGGCTGCTCTCCCACCGAATGGGTCAGGATCCTGGAATGGGAGGGGTGGAACAAGCCGCAGTAGGCCGCCTCCACGATCTCATTTTACTTTGCCTTACAGGATTTGGGTATGGCGAGATGTTGCAGAAATGTAGCGTTTCGTGACTGTGTGTAATTACCAATAAATAAAGGATATCACAGGTGGATATTATGCAAAAAGAAATAAACAGAGCGGATCATATGCAACAGGATGAGCTGGAGCTCATCGCGATAGACAGAGGAAAAACGAACCTGAGGACCGATCCATCCAATTATCAGATCTTTATCAAGGACGACCTGAAGGATATCAATCCCCTCTCTGTAGGGAAGGCCTCCATCGCGCCGGGCTACCGGGCCGTCACATATTCCAAAAACTGCGTCCACCTTTTTTATTCCTGCGAGGGCGGAGGGAGCTTTCGTCTGGGTGACGAGCGTCATCGTGTCAAAACAGGTGACTTCTTTATCCTGCCCGTCGGCACTGAAACAGTCCTCCAAGCCGATTCCAAGACCGGTTGGACCTACCGCTGGATCGGTCTGTCCGGCACGCTCTCTCATGATTTCATGCGCTTCCCTGCCGTCTTTTCTCTGCCCGCCGACTTCACCGCTACGCTCTACGATCCCGATCAGCCCGAGCGCAATCTCAGCTCCCGTCTGGCAGGAGAGCTGTTCCTGATCCACGCCAAAATGCAGGAGCCCAAGGAGCTGGAGCAGGACTATGTGCAAAAGGTCATCAACCGCATCAACACCTCCTATATGGAGAAGCTCTCTGTCAGTGACATGGCAAATGAGCTGGGCCTTGACCGCAGCCACCTGTCGAGGCTGTTCAAGGCAAGGATGGGCATGAGCATGCAGGAGTACATCCTGCAATTCCGTATCGCTGAGGCCAAGCGGTATCTGGTGCGCGGCTCCTCCGTCTCCGATACGGCGATGCTCTGCGGATTTGGCGACCGTGTCCACTTCTCCCGCCTGTTCCTCCGGGAAACAGGCCACCGGCCAGCAGAGTGGAAAAAAGCGCTGGAACAGCAGCCTCACAATCGTCCCAGATGACCACGCGATACCGATGCCCGCACTGCCGGAAGAAAAATATCCGCCCGCATAATGCATCTGCCAAGTAAAAGCAGACACTAAAACACCATAGTTTTAAAAGCCCGGTTCGGTCTTGTACTGAACTGGGCTTTTGTAGCACAGAGGGATTCGCAGACCCATTTACAGCCAGCGTGAACAAGAAAGCATAAAGAGGCCCCTTAAGGGGTAGCCCGGAAAAGAAATGCGGTCGGCAAACTTTTCGGGACCCCTTAAGGGGCAAATGCCTGAACAATGCCCTTATCGGGCTTGATCAAGTCTCCGGCTTAGCCAGAGGTTTGACTTAGATCGCTTCCAGCACAGTCTGGAACATCTCGTGCCAGTTATCCACCCAGGTCTCGGCGTGGAACTCGATGCCTTCATCCATGAGCTGACGGCCGGACACGACCGTGCCGTCTTCCAGACGGTAATCCTTTGCCCCATCCAGCACAGGATAGACGCGGAAGTCCTGCTGCATGGTCTCGTGGGTGAACATCTGCACCACGACCTTATCCAGCGCCACATCGCTGTACTGATAGGTGGTGACAGACTTGGTATCGCAGAGGATCCTGGCAACGGCCGTTTTCCAGAACTCGCGGTCGGCCTTGATCTGGGCGATCTTCTCCTTGAAGTGGGCGCGAGCCTCCTCGCTGAACAGGCGCAGGTCGCAGCTGAAGCCCACAGGGCCGCAGGTCATGTAGCCATCCATGTAGCTGTCCTGCACGCCCACCAGATGATGCCACACAGCATCGCCGCAGGCCACCATGCGGTCGAGCTTTCCGGTGTTGCTGCCCTGGAAGCATTCAAAGAAGTCTCTCCGGTCTGCGATGGACAGCGCCGCGATCCAACGCTCGAAGCCCTGCGGCGGCATACGCAGGATGGTGTCGCGGTACATCCGCATCTCGATGTAGGGGCTCTCGTTGTCGCTGGGCCATGCGCTGTCGAAGAGCATATAGCTCTTGAGATCCAGACGGATACCACCGGAGCCGCAGTTGGTCAGATAGATATTGGGATAGCGGTCGCGGATGGCCTTGATGAACTTGGCATGACCTGCATGATAGTTGGTAAAGGCAGTATGCTTGGGATCGAAGAACAGATCTGCGTTGTAGTCGTCCTTGATGTATTCGATGCCGTAGCGGTCGATCAGACCAAAGACGATATCCAGCATCCAGTTCCTTGCTTCGTCATTGCCGAAGTCGAGGAAGTAGTAGGGCTCTTCCTCCGTGCCGCCCTTCATGTAGTACTGCGGATAGTTTTTCACATTGTCCGCCGTGGGCACAGCGCGCTCAGGCTCCAGCCACAGACCGAACTTCATGCCGAGAGAACGGACCTTATCGGCCACTTCGTTCATCCTGCCGTAGAGCGCGCCGGTCTGATTCTCTTCCCAGTCGCCCACGCTCAGGCTCCATGCCGCGCCCTTGCCGAACCAGCCGGCATCGATCAGATAGTATTCCAGACCCATCTCAGCTGCCAGCTCGGCCTGACGGATCAGGACATCATAGTCCAGGTTATCGAAGCGGCACAGCCATGTATTGTACAGCATGGGCATCTGCTTGCGGGGGGCGCGGGTATGCATATAGCTATGGAGCTTCCAGCAGTCCATATCCAGCTTATTGCGGAATTCATAGCAGAGGATCTCGGGCATGGCGACAGTCTCGCCGGGCTGCACCTCCAGATCCATGCCGTAGTCATGCAGGCCCAGCTCTACCACGACCTTGGTGTGCTTGCTGGCGTAGCCGGTGCGGAAAGCCTTGATCTCCCATGCGCCGTTGGGGATGATATGGAAGGCCACGCCGCGGCCTGCCTGCTCAGACCACAGCGCCATGAAGGGCGTGCCGCCCATGGTCAGTCTGGTGCTGCGGCTGGCGACAGAAACAGCGGTATTCAGGCTCTGCCATGCGCCGGTGCTCTCATGCTGCCAGTTGTTGAACTGGGTATAGACCTGACACTCGTCACCGTTGAAGATAAAGCGGGACTTCAGGCTGTTGACACGGATGGGCGCAGCCGAAGTATTGGTAAAGCTGTCCTTGCGGGTAAAGACACCGTGACCGTCCTTTTCATAGCTGCATTCAAGCTTATAGACATCGGAAGCATTGACGATCGAGCCATCCCCCATGGTCACTGTGCCGCAGATCTCACCGAAGCTGCCGTGACCGGAGAAAAACTCTTTTGCATATGTACCTGTCTGAAAATTTTTGATGTTGAACATAACAGTTCTCCTTTCCCATTCTCTATCAACAGTTTACTTCTTTCTGCGCCCAAAGTAAAGAGAAGTTTGCACCAAAGAATCGGATATTTTTCGCGATCGGGAGGATGGGCGCTGCCTTTCCGCACATTTTCCCATGTTGCTGTTTTGTATGCTCATGTGACTTTTTGCATCAAGCATTGCAGACGATCCGGCATTTTTATGGTATCATAGGAGCATCCTGCATGGACTACGATCGGAGGTGGATCTTTTGGAGACCTTTCAGCTGAATTTTAATCCCCAGTTTCAAGATATCTCCCCGGTCTTTGCCGGAGAGGCTGCACCGCCGGCCGGTCATGAGCAGCAAAATGCCGTCTCTCCCTACACCATCATCCACTATGTACGCGCCGGCTGTGGTACCGTGACGACCCGCGGGACCACCTATCCTGTGACCGCAGGGCAGATCTTTATTTTCCGTCCCGGTGAGACAGCCGTTTACACCGCTGATGAGACAGACCCCTGGCGCTTCCGCTGGGTGGGCTTCAACGGCTCCCTGGCAGGCGGCTTTCTGGATCTGCCGACGGTGATGGATGTGCCGCCGGAGGTCTTTGAGAACCTGTGCGACCTGCTGCACCCCGCGTATCTTCTGGAATATCAGCTGGCATCGGAGATCCTGTTCCTGCAGGCAAGAGTGCAAACGCGGCTGCAGGAACGATCTGACCCGATCCAGTGGGTCATGGACTACATCGAGGCTTCCTATATGCAGGATATCTCCGTGCAGTTTCTGGCCGATCAGGTCAATCTGGACCGCAGCTATCTCTATCGCCTGTTCAAAAAGCGCAACGGCTGCTCCATTCAGGACTATATCCTGCATATACGCCTGAGAAAAGCCGTGTGGTATCTGGAGGAGGGCTACTCAGCCACCGAGACCGCCGCCTTGTGCGGCTTCCGCAATATGTCCAACTTCTTCCACCAGTTCAAAACGAGATCCGATGCACACCGCACACCGGGACAATGGCAGAAAGAGGCCATCGGTGCCGAACTCAGAAAGCCGAAGCGCACAAAAGAAAGGTGAGGAAGGTCCATGTACTTTATCGACCAACGAATCAAAGTCATCTGTGACCAGCTGGGGATGCTCCGCTTCCACGGCGGATGCGGGCTCCCCGACTGGGAATATAAAAAAGGGCAGTTCTTCCGCCCGGAGGAGGCAGACGCAGACGCCGCCCCCTGGGAGAAGTTCGACTGTGCCACCATGAAGTGGTATGCCGACTATGACGGCTCCGACCGTTTCCCCGGAAAGTTCCCGGCCTATGTCTCCGACTTCCGCGGCATCCCCGGCAGCCACTACTGGTTTCGATGCCATGTGCGCGTGCCGCAGGAGCTGGACGGCAAATGCCTTTTTCTGAACATCGGCACCAATACACAATTCGGCTATGAGGGCAAGAATCCCCAGTTCCTCGTGTTCGTGGACGGCGAGGTGGTGCAGGGCTCAGATATGAAGCACCCCGAGATCCTGCTGCGTGAATGCGCCGCAGGCGGCGAAGAACTGACCATCGATGTGCAGGCCTACACCGGCACCCTCTATCGGGAGTTCACCTTCTCGGCAAGCCTTTCCGTACTGGAACGCCCCATCCAAAAGCTCTACTACGACCTTTTGATCCCGTGGCAGGCCTTCAGCAGGCTCGGCCCGGACAGCAAGGAACATCTGTGGCTGCGAACGGTGCTCAACGATACCATCGACCTTTTGGATATGCGTATCCCGTGGTCTGAGGCGTTCTATGCCTCCGTCGAAAAAGCGCAGGCCTACATCACCAGGCATCTTTACGAGGACATGGGCGGCCATGATGATGTCATCGCCACCTGTATCGGCCACACCCACATCGATGTGGCATGGTGGTGGACCGTGGCACAGACCAGAGAAAAGGTGGTCCGTTCCTTCTCCACCGTGCTGAAGCTGATGGAGGAGTATCCCAATTACAAATTCATGTCCAGCCAGCCTGTTTTGTACTACTTCTTGAAACAGCGTTACCCGGAGCTTTTCGAGAAGATCCGCGCCCGTGTGGCGGAGGGACGCTGGGAGGTGGAGGGCAGTACATGGCTGGAGCCTGACTGCAACCTGACCTCCGGCGAGTCTCTGGTGCGCCAGTTCCTCTACGGCAAGCGTTTCTTCCGCGAGGAGTTCGGCAAGGACTGCAAGATCCTGTGGCTCCCCGATGTGTTCGGCTACTCCGCCGCCCTGCCTCAGATCATGAAAAAGTGCGGCGTGGACTACTTTATGACCACCAAGCTCTCGTGGAACCAGATCAATAAGATCCCCAACGACACCTTTATCTGGCGCGGCCTTGACGGCAGTGAGGTGCTGACCCACATGATCACCACCGTCAATGTGGGACAAGATCCCAAACAGCGGTTTTACACCGCCTACAACGGCATGCTCCATCCCGACGCCATCATGGGCGGCTGGGAGCGCTATCAGAACAAGGAGATCAACAACGACATCCTCGTAGCCTATGGCTACGGCGACGGAGGCGGCGGACCCACCAGAGATATGCTGGAGACCGCCATACGCATGGAAAAGGGCATCTGCGGCATCCCCAGAGTGCGGCAGGAAAAAGCCGGTGTCTACTTCGACGAACTGTACGAACGCGTAAAAGACAGCCGCCGTCTGGAGACCTGGGTGGGCGAGCTCTACTTTGAATATCACCGGGGCACCTACACCTCCATGGCCCGCAACAAGAGAGCCAACCGCCGCAGTGAACTGACGCTGATGGACCTGGAGCTTTTGGGCGTTATGACCGGAGACTATCCCCGGGAAGCTTTAGACCGCCTGTGGCGTGATACCGTTTTGCTTGACCAGTTCCACGATATCCTCCCCGGCACCTCCATCGCAGAGGTCTATGAAGTCACAAAGAAGGAATACGAACAGCTTGCGGAGGAGACCGCCCATCTGATCGCACAGCGACTGAGCGCCCTTGCAGGCCAAGGGAGCGGCATCACGCTGTTCAACACCCTGGGCTTCGACCGCGATGATGTGGTCGAGCTGGGTCGATGCTCCGCCACCGCACTGCAAGATGAAACGGGCAGGCTCTACCCCATCCAGCAAACAGGAAACAGTGCTGTGGCCTATGTCCGCGGCATCCCCTCCAAGGGCTACCAGGCCCTTTCCTTTGCAGACTGCGAAGCGGCTTCTCCCTTCATCCATGACGGTGCGCTTCGGCTGGAAACGCCATTCTACCGCGCAGAGCTGGATGCACAGGGCCGCTTTACATCCCTCTTTGACAAGCTCCATGACCGCGAGATCGTACAGCCCGGCAAAAAGCTGAACTGTCTCCGTGTGTATGAAGATAAGCCCATCTACTTCGATAACTGGGACATCGATATGTATTACACGGAAAAGTCATGGCCGGTGGAAGCCCTCACATCCCTTCGCTGGATCGATGACGGCCCGGTCTGCACCACGCTGGAGCTCCGTTACACCTTCAGCGGCAGCACGATCTGCCAGAAGATCCGCTTCTATGCTGATATCCGCCGCATCGACTTTGAGACGGTGGTGGACTGGAAGCTCCATCAGCATCTTTTGAAGGCAGAGTTCCCGGTGGATGTCCACACCGACGAGGCCACCTTCGACATCCAGTTCGGCAATGTGACACGAAAGACCCACACCAACACCTCCTGGGAAAAGGCACGCTTCGAGAGCTGCGCCCACAAGTGGGTGGACCTGTCCGAGGGAAGCTATGGTGTGAGCCTGCTCAACGACTGTAAGTATGGCCACAGCATCAAGGACAGCACCATTGGCCTCACCCTCATCAAGAGCGGTGTGGATCCCAACCCCAATGCCGATGTGGAGCTCCACAGCTTCACCTACAGCCTATACCCCCACGGCGAGGGCTGGCGGAAAGCGGATACGGTGCAGGAGGGCAGCAAGCTCAACCAGCCCATGTACACCGTCCCCGGCAGTACGCCCGACCGCAGGAACAGCTTTGCTTCTGTTGACAAGGCCAATGTGATCTTGGAGACTGTCAAGCAGGCAGAGGACAAAAACGGCACGGTGCTTCGCCTGTATGAATGTGAGAATGCCAGAACGAAAACGGTACTGACCGTTCCGGCAGGCACGAAGCATGCCTATATCACAGATCTTTTGGAGCAGATCGAAGCGGAGGTCCCCGTGGTGGACGGCAAGATCGCCCTTACGGTCAAACCCTATGAGATCGTGACGGTCTTGCTTCGATAAGGTCGAAAAAGTGCTTTCTTTTTACGCGCAAATATTGTATAATAATATGGTTGGCCCACCCATGGCCAACCGCATTATTTTTCCCGGAGTGATACAAAAATGAAACGGTATCTCAGTATGTTCTTTGCCCTGTCTGCCGGTGTGCTTTGGGGCATCATCGGCCTGTTCGTGCGTTATTTTTCCGATCTCGGGCTGGATTCCTTGCAGACCGGCCTGATCCGCATGGGGATCGCCTGCCTTTGTACCTTTCTATATATGCTGCTGTTCCGCCGGAGCGATCTGAAAATACGCCTAACGGACATCTGGTGCTTCATCGGCTGCGGCCTTGTGAGCATGCTCATGGCCTGTGTCACCTATTTCAAAGCCATGCAGCATGTTTCTTTATCGATGGCGGCGATCTTGATGTACACTGCGCCGGTCTATGTGACCATCTTCGGTGCGCTGTTCTTCAAGGAGCGCATCACCAAAAAGACCGTGATCGCCATGATCTTGGCATTCACCGCCTGCGTTTTCGTGTGCGCCCCCTCCCACAGCGGTGGCCTTTCGGTCATCGGCATCGGCTTCGGTCTGCTGGCAGGCATCTGCTTCGCCCTGTATTCCGTATTCACCCGCTTTGCGTATCTGCGCGGCTACGGCACATGGACCGTCACCTTCTGGTCCTTCGTGTTCAGCACCGCAGGCGCGGCTGTGCTGTGCGACATGGGCGGCGTGATCGAAGTCTTCGCCCTGCCCGCTACTCTTCCTTGGGCACTGGGGCTTGGTGTGGTCTGCGCCTTCGCGCCCTATGCCCTGTACGGCCTTGCTCTGAAAAAGCTCAGCGGCTCCACCGTGACCATCCTCTCTTCCGTGGAGCCCGTGGTGGCAACGCTGACCGGCATTTTGTTCTTTGGAGAGCCCTTCGGCATCCTGGCGGCCTTCGGCATCGTGCTGATGCTGGTTGCCGTCTTCCTGCTTTCAAAATAACACGCTTCGCAAAAGAGGTGACTTGTATGCGGCTGAATTATCAGATCCATGTCAACCGAAAGTTCCGCGATCTCAACCCTCTCGTAGCAGGTGAGGCCGCACCGCCTCCCGGACATACTGTTGGACCAAGCCGCGACTGGGTCCCCTACATCCACTATGTCAGGAGCGGAAAAGGCAAGCTGTGGGTGGAGGGTATCGAATATGATGTCCACGCCGGTCAGATCTTCCTGATTCGCCCCGGTGAGCTCGCCACCTACACCGCCGACGAAAAAGATCCCTGGGTCTACCAATGGATCGGCTTTGACGGCCTTTTGGCCGACAGCTTTGAGCAGCTCCCCACCGTGATCGACATACCGGCAAACACCATCCGCCCCTTAGGCGAGCTGATGGCCCTGAATGAAGAGGTGGAGTTCCATCTGGCCTCGGAGCTGTTTTTGCTCCACGCCAAACTGATCGCCCCCCGCAAGGAGCTCCGCAGCTATGTGCGTCTGGCCAAGGACTACATCCACGCCTCCTACATGCACAAGCTGACCACAGAGAGCATCGCAAAATACCTCGGCCTCAATCGAAGTTATCTTTCAGAGATCTTCATCCGGGAAAGCGGCATGACCGTCCGCAGCTATATCGCAGAGGTCCGTTTTGGTGAGGCCAAGCGTCTCCTTGCGCTCGGCTATCCCATCAAGGAGACCGCCATGCTCTGCGGCTATGACGATCCCGCCCAGTTCTCCAAAGCCTTCAAACAGCGCTGCGGAGAGAGCCCCAAAAGCTGGCAGTCACGATATGAGACGAGGAACAACGATCATACTGTGAACAGCGAAGCATGACAATAACACTTAATCATCGCGAAGCGATGAAGGTGTCGCAAGCGACGATCTAAATAAATATCCCCTCCGTCAAAACCTGCGGTTTTGCCACCTGAAGGTGAATTGGCCGAAGGCCAAGACGCTCGCCCGCAGGCGAGTGTGCGAGAGCGCAACCGCCGACAGGCGGCTCTTGGCGCGGAGAAGAGGCCACTC
>JAFSHB010000039.1 GCA_017440525.1 Oscillospiraceae bacterium
CTGCACAGAAGCGGGAGCCAGAACGATCATTCTGTAGTCGCCATGGCCGCCGCCCTTGGTGGCCTGGAAATAGTCGGACTGGGAAGGCTGGATGCCGCCCAGGCCGGGGCCGCCGCGCTGGACATTGACCACCAGAGCAGGGACATCGGAGCCTGCGATGTAGCTCAGGCCCTCAGACTTCAGAGAGATGCCGGGGCTGGAGGAGGAGGTCATGACACGGGTGCCGGTGGCGGCTGCGCCATAGACCATGTTGATGGAAGCGATCTCACTTTCCGCCTGCAGGAAGACACCGCCGACCTTGGGCAGCTTCTTTGCCATGTAGGCCGCGATCTCGGTCTGGGGGGTGATGGGATAGCCAAAATAGTGGACACAACCGGCTCGGATGGCCGCTTCGGCAATGGCTTCATTGCCTTTCATCAGTACGCGTTCTGCCATTGTTTGACCTCCTTACTTTTCCACGGTGATGATACAGTCAGGACACATGGTGGCGCAGAACGCACAGCCGATGCACTTTTCTGCATCCTTCATGGTGGCGGGAGAATATCCCTTTTTGTTGATAGATCCGGTATCGATGGCCAGACACCCCTTGGGGCAGGCATCGACGCACAGGCCGCAGCCTTTACACAGATCGGTCTTGAATGTGAGCTTTGGCATCGTGATTCCTCCTTAAACGAATGGGTCGGGTAATGCGAAATATTTTTCCTGCAGCTCCATGGCCATCACTGGCCCGTCCAGCTCTTTGGCGACCGCAGCCGTGGCTGTGTGCATCCAAAGGGGCAGACCGGAGAGGCTGCAAAGAGAATCCAATTTTTCTTTGGCACCTGTCACCGTCTGCGCGGTGGTCTCGGGGCCCAGATTGGTGTTGTGTACGATGCAGGTGAAGTGCATCGAGCAGGCGGCTTCGATCTCCCGCATGACTTCCAGCGCCTCATCCGCCGTGGTCGTCAGAGGACGGCAGAAGTTGACCACGAAGGCCATCCGGTAATCGTCCTCTTCCAAAATAAAGGGGGTAAATCTGCCAAGGGCGTAGGCACCGCGGTCATCACCGCCGATGTCCATGACACCGTAGGTGCTCTTGTCCTGCACCAGACGGTAGCTCTCGGCAGGCAGCGCCGGCAGATCCACATTGGTGTTGGCGAACTGCGGGGAGATCAGCTCCACGCCCGCCCGCTCCAGTACAGCCGCGCTGTCTTTCGTACGGAAATAGGGATTGACGATATCCAAGTCTGCGATGCAGACCTGCTTTCCCTCTTTTGCAAGTTCCAGCGCATAGTTGACAGCGATATTGGTCTTGCCGCTGCCGTAATGCCCTGCGAACAAGGTCAGACGCTTGTGTTCCATAGCCGCGCCCTCTTACAGCTGCTTGCGGATGATCTTGCCGCTGGTCGTCTTGGGCAGGTTCTCGCGGAACTCCACGATACGGGGGTACTTGTAAGGCGCGGTGCGGCTCTTGACATAGTTCTGGATCTCTTTTTTCAATTCGTCCGTGCCCTTGAAGTCCTTGACCAGCACGATGCTGGCCTTGACCACCTGACCGCGGACCTCGTCAGGCGCAGCAGAGACACCGCATTCCAGAACATAGGGCAGCTCCATGATGACATTCTCGATCTCGAAAGGCCCGATGCGGTAGC
>JAFSHB010000005.1 GCA_017440525.1 Oscillospiraceae bacterium
AAGGATGTCACCACCATGTACGCCATGGTCAACTTCACCGACTTCGAAGGCAAGGCAAAGGAAGTCCGTATGGAAGGCACTGAGTTCGAGAAGTACGGCTCCTCCGGCGACATCTACAAGATCGTGGTGGACGATGTTGTTCTGGCTGATGCCAAGCAGCTGGTCACCGTCACTCTCTACAACGCTGATGGCACCGTGTTCGGCGCAGGCACCGACTCCGTTGAGAGCTATGTGGCAAGAGCGGAAAGCAACAACGCCGATACCTACGGCCTGTATGCCAACATCATGAAGTTCGCGACCTCTGCTTACAACTACATCATCAACAAGTAAGACACCATCGCAGGAGGCCCCAAGGGGCCTCCTGCACGAATAGCAAAGGAGAAACGGTTTATGAAAAAGTACCTTGCGCTGCTTTTGTCCCTGCTCCTGCTGGTCTCTTGTTTTGTCGGCTGCGGCAAGACTGAGGAGACCGGTGAGCCCGACCTGGTCGTCTGGACCGGTTATGAAGAAGGCACGCCTTCCTATGACGCTGCCTGTGAGATGATCGAAAAGTTTGAGGAATCCCGCGGTGTGGAGATCGAGGTCATGCACTACGGCAGAGACCTGCAGACCGTGCTGTATGCCGCTCTCGATGCCAACGAGCGCATCGATGTGTTCCCCGTCGGCTCTACGCTCCAGCTGCACTCCCAGTATGACCACACGCTGGACATCACGGAGTATCTGGAGAACTCTGATATGAGAGAGCACTCCTATCCCATCCTGCTGCAGACCATCAGCGATGTTTCTGTACAGAACGGCGACGGTGAGGGCAAGTACCACGCGATCCCCACCCTGTCCTCTTTCGGCGCTTACTGGTACAACAAGGAAGCCTTTGAGAAGGCCGGTATCACCGAGACGCCTGTGACCATCGAAGAGTTTGAAGCTGTCTGCGACAAGCTGGTCGCTGCCGGCTATGCGCCCATCGCGCTGGACGGTGCATATGCTCCCACCACCTTCGGTATCTACTGCGGCCGTCTGGTCGGTGAGGAAGCCATCGGTGAGATGATCGAAAACGGCGGCTTTGCCGAGAACGAGCGTTTCGTCGACCTGTGCCAGAGAATGATCGACTGGAGAGCCAAGGGCTACTTCGATCCCAATGCTCCCGCTGAGTTCCCTGCCTCCCAGAACAAGATCGGTCTGACCGGTGAAGTGGTCATGGTCAGCTGCGGTCTGTGGCTCCCCGGTGAAGTGGAAGAGATGACCGGTGCTACCATCGATTGGGGCTCTTTTGCCTATCCCATCGATCCCGACTTTGAGGACGGCACCACCGGCGCTTCCGTATCCTGCACCTGCAACTGCATCAACATCAACTGTGCAGATCCCGATCTGGCTTGGGATTATGTCACTTATATGGCCACTGGCGAGGCCAACAAGGCCATCACCGATGCCGATGTCTATCTTGTCGATGATATGCAGATGGAGCCTCTGCCCCGCTTCGTGGAGGCACAGCAGATCATTGCCAACATGACCGAGAACATCAACTATGCCGGCGGTCTGCACAACGATCCCGACATCAAGACCTCCATCAACGAAGTCGCTGTCAACCTGATGGCCGGTGTCTATGCCACCGGTGAGGAAGCTGCCGCGGCCTTTGATGCTGTGGTCAGCTAAGACCGAGCATACAGTGGGCCCCCCACGGGGCCCACTTCCCGAAAAACGGAAACGGACGGGCAGTGTCCGTCATGGAAGACTACGCAAGACCACGACGGGCAGTGCTCGTCCGTTTGCAGATCCCCCCCTATTTCACGAAAGTGAGGTAAAGAACGATGAAAAAGATGCATGTATGGAGCAGATCACTGTCCCTGCTTCTGGCGCTCATCATGGTGCTGGGTATGATCCCGGCAGGTGTGATGGCAGCGGAGCCGGATGATGCGGCAGAGGAGACAGTCATCACGATCGATTTCAACGCTGAGTCTGCCAAGAGCAAGGCTGTTGCAGACTATTCGGAAGAGACCGATGGCTGGGCGTATGATTCCTCTGCCTCGTCCGGCGTTGCCGCGCTGTTTTATAAGCACGCAAAATGGGACTATAAGGCGCTTCGCCTGACCCAGAATTCTGTCGGCGGACAGGGCGTTTTGAATTTCACCGCGCCCAAGACCGGCACCTACAAGATGGAGCTGACCTACTGCCTCGGCAATAACGGCAACTATGTCAATGCCATCGTGGGTGGCACCACCACGGAGTATTTTGCGTGGGCCAACTGGGGCGAAGCCCCTAGGACCGTCACCACGGAGGGCGTGCGGCTGACTGTCGGCAGCAACCCCATCACCTTCACCACGCCCGAAAAGGTCAGCAGCACCTCTTTGATCATGGTCAAGCAGATCAAGTTCACGCTGGTGAAGGAGACCTCGGAAGAGGATCTTTCCGTTGTGACGCTTGACTTTGATGCTGCAGCCAAGTCCGGCAAGAAGCTCAATGAGTTTACTGATGCGGCTGATGGCTGGAGCTATGATGCCAACAATTCTTCCAATGTGCAGGCGCTGTTCTACGACCGTAATGAGTGGGACTATTCCGCCCTGCGCTTTACCCAGACCTCACCCTATGGTATCGGCGCGATCAGCTTTGATGTGCCCTTGGACGGTACCTATACCATGGAGCTGATCTATTGCCCCGGCAATAACTGTTCTGCTACCGCTGTCGAGGTCGGTGGTACGACGACGGAGTTCTATGCGTATGCTGCATGGGGCCCGGATACCAAGACCGTGACGGCTGAGAATGTGCAGCTGACTGCAGGCAGCAACCGCCTGACGATCCAGAACACCTCCGGGGTCGCACAGCTGATGATCATCAGGAAGATCGTTTTCACCAGAACGGGCGAACTCGTTGAGATCCCCAAGACCAAGCTGAATGTCTCCGGCATGAGTTGGGAGATCCCTGTTGGGAACGATGCCGTCTATGACGGCACCGAGAAGTCTGCGACCCTCCTCGGCACACTGCCTGCCGGTGTCGTTGCCACCCTGTCCGGTCACAAGGCTACGGAAGTCGGCACCTATACCGCCACAGCAGAGTTCTCTCTGGCGGAGGGCTACAGTGCCGACCGCTTCGTGATCGTGGGCACCAACCCCCTGACCCGCCAGTGGAAGGTCACGGCTGAACCTACTGCCGGTCTTCTGATCGATCTGTTTGCCGTTGCCAACGCCTCGGCGGATCTGAAGACCTATGCCGTTACCGGCGATGCCGTGAGCGAACTGGGCTGGGGCTTCAATACCGATGAGACCATGCCCGGCAAGAACCCCGGTCAGACATTCCTGTATTATATCGGCAAGGGCGGCACATCTCAGGCCCCCAAGCTGGAGGACGGTACGATCCCCGGTGTGTATTTCACGAGCAGTATCACCGGCAAGGGCTCTACCATCAACTTCTATGTGCCGGAGGATGGTCACTACCGTACGGAGGTCACCTCGGTCAGCAACCAGCGCTGCGGTAACGGTGCGATCTATGTGGATGATATCTATGTGGGTGAATATGCGGGCTTCGCACCTGATACGCCCGAATATACCGACCATAGCTTCAACACGGTCTATCTGACCAAGGGCGTACATAAGGTGCATCTGCATGCCACCGGCGCATCTGACCGCTACAGCAACTATTACTGGATGTATCTCAATCGCATCGAGTTCGTGAAGCAGGAGTCTGCACAGCAGATCGATGAGATCAGATTTGAGATCAAGAAGGAAAATGTCTATGTGGATGACAGCGTGGCCTACACCGTGTCTGCTACTGACAAAGAAGGCCGCGGCATCTTCCTCGGTGCCGATCTCGAGGGCAAGCTGAACTATGCCGTTTCCAGCTCCGATCCCGAGACCCTCAAGGTCGAAAACGGCCGCCTGTATGCCCTGAAGGAGGGCGAGGCCGATATCACTGTCACCGTGACCCTGCCCGACAGCGAAAAGACCATCACCAAGACCCTTGTGGTGCAGGGCGAGCCCGATGCTTTCGATTTTGAGCTCATCTTCGATCAGGCGCATCGCGGCACAGGAACCCTTGCATCCATCACCATGGACGATCATGGCTGGGAGGTCTCCGGCGGCACCTCCGGTGCATGGTTCAGCTCCTGGGCTGATGAGATCACCTTCCACGGTCAGTACATCGGCCTTGTCCGTAAGCAGCTGGATACCTATAAGGATGCTCTGAGCATCGATTTCAAGGCGCCTGCTACCGGTGATTACCGCATCGATGTGAGCTATGTGCTTCGCTCTGTGGGCGGCGATGTCAAGGTGTATCTCGACGGCGAATACATCGGCATGTACAACGGCTACAGCACCACCAACTGGCCTCTGGCGGAGGACAGCATCAAGACTGTGCACCT
>JAFSHB010000040.1 GCA_017440525.1 Oscillospiraceae bacterium
AGTCGGAGGGGTAGTTTTCGTTATCTCTCCCTCAGTCAAAACCTACGGTTTTGCCAGCTCCCTCGTCAGAGGGAGCCAATTACTGCGCAAATGACATCGTACTTACGCGTTCTACGCGTCCGCGAGGAACATAGGGCTATGCCCGCATATGAAAAACCACCCGCTAGGCGGGTGGATATTTATTTCGGCCGTCAAGGGTCTGACGGCCCTACTTTTTTGAATGTGAGCAAGCTCCACAGGGGGAGCAAGATCAGGAAAAAGGCAAGGGGGAAGGACGCGATGGGCGCGCCGGCGGAGGTGAGGGAAACGGAACAGGCCACCGTCCATGGCAGCAGGGGCACGACGACCACGGCGCTGTTCTCCAGATAGAGGGCCAGGCGCTCCTTATCTTGCTCCAAATGGCTGCAAAGCTGCTCGGTGAGCATGATGGAGAGCGTCTGGTTGCAGCTTACAGCGCCTGTGACCACAGACACGATCAAGATCACCGCGAAGGTGGAGAGCTTTTTGGAGAGCAGTCCGATCAGACGGGTCACAGGACAGAGCAGCCCTGTCTTGCGGAAGATCCCTGCATATAACGAGGAGATGCAAACGATAGCCGTGACACGGATCATGGATACGATGCCGCCGCCGTTCATCATGGCGGAAAGCGCCGGGTCTTTGGCGGTGAAGCCAAAAAGAGCATACCGCAGGATCTCACCGACAGTCTGCTTCTGGCAGAAGATGCACACAAAAGCGGAGGACAGGATGCTCACTGCCATGGAGATCTTCACATTGGCGCGAAGCAGCGCGCACACCAGGATCAGCACTGCCGGGATGACGGTGATGACACCGACATGGAACTCTCCTTCGAATATCTGTCGGACATCGGGCGCATTTCCTTCGGCGGCAGGGAGCAGGAAACCTAAAACGAGATAGGTGCCGCAGGTGAGCAAAAAGGGGAGCACCGCGCTCTTCAGCATACGGCGGATATTGCCGTAGAGGTCTGTCCCGGTGACGGTGGCAGTCAACAGCGCACTGGTGGAGACAGGGGAGCAGCGGTCACCGAAGTATGCACCACCCAGTACCGCGCCGCCTACTGCCAAGGGAGAGGCCCCCAAGGCATGTCCGATGGTGACGCAGATCGCGCCCATGGTGGCGGAGGTGCCGAAAGCCGTGCCGGTCAGGAAGGACACGAGACAGCACAGCAGGAAGGTCAGCAGGATGAAAACTTCAGGGCGGATGATCCCTGCGCTATAAGATACGATGGCGGCGATCGTGCCGCCTGCCCGCCACAGGGCGGTGAGCACGCCGATCAGCAGAAAGGTGAATAAAATGGTGCTGACGGTCTTGATGCCCTCCATGGACATGGAGAGCACCTGTTTGAGGGAAAAGCCCTTTTTCAGAGCGAAAAGAGCGAAGAACACATAGCCTGCTGCCAAGGCAAGGACGATGGATGTCCCTGTGAGCACGCAGGCCAGCAGGATGCAGACGAATAAAAGTAAGATGATGATGTCCATGTTGATACCGCCGCGTGTTCGATGATCATCGGGATCTGCGGGCGGGCATTGGCCCAGGCCAGCTTCTCTTGCCCATCGGGCGATTCACCTTCTGCCCGCCCGATCATAGACGCTCCCCTTGCCGGATGTTGGCGAGGGTCTCGTTCATGGTGTTGAGCACCCGTTTTTTATCCCCTGACCACAATGGCGCGATCAGGTCTTTTTTTGCACCGTCGCCGGTCAGCCGGTGGATGACCACCTCCGGCGGCAGGACTTGCAGGCACTTGCTTACGAGGGCACAGTATTCCTCAAGCTCCAAGGTGCGGAACTTACCGTTCAGGTAGTCTCCGGCAAGGTCTGTGCCTTTCAATACATGGAGCAGCTGCAGCTTGATGCCGTCTGTTCTTTGCCCCACATACCGCACCGTTTCCAGTATCATGGTCTCGTCCTCCCCGGGGAGGCCCAGGATCACATGGGTGATGACGGTGATGCCCCGGGCTTTTAGGTGTTCCACGGCGCGGTCATAGACTTCGAGGGGATAGCCTCTGCGGATATACCGGGCAGTATCCTCATGGATGGTCTGGAGCCCCAGCTCCACCCACACAGGCTTTTGTTCGTTCAGCCGACCAAGGAGGTCCAAGACCTCTTGGGGCAGGCAGTCAGGCCGTGTGGCGATGGATAGGGCGACCACATCGGGATGGTCGAGGGCGGCTTGGAACAGAGGCTCCAGATAGGTCACAGGGGCGTAGGTGTTGGTGAAGTCCTGAAAATAGGCGATGTACCTGCCGCCTTTGATCTTCCCTGCGACACGCGCCTTGGCGCGCTCGATCTGATCGAACACAGACTGCCCCGTCTGGGCGAAAGCCCCGGAGCCATCGGCGGCGCAGAAGATGCAGCCGCCCGTGCCGCAGGTGCCGTCCCGGTTGGGGCAGGTCATGCCGCCCTGCAGCGCCAGCTTGTAGACCTTGCAGCCGAACCGGGCTTGAAGATGGTCGGATAGTTTGTTGTAGGTCATCTCACGAATAACTGTTGGTATGTGTATGTAGGGGCGACCATTGGTCGCCCACGGGCGGGCAGTGCCCGCCCCTACAAGGTCTTACGGTAGTGCCAAGCTTAGCCCCACAGAGCGGTCAGCATGGGGATGACCTGCTTCTTTCTCGATACCACACCGGGCAGGAAGCAGGCATTGTCCTTCAGCTCTGCGCCGAATGCCTGATGGATGATCTCCTCGTCACCGAGGAAGAGGAGGTAAGAGCCCTCCTTCAGGATATCCGTCAGCATAAGGATCATCATGGAGTAGCCGCGCTCCTGCTTGAGCTTCTGCATACCGCCGAGAAGATCGGCTCTGCGGACCATGAGGGCCTCGGAGTCCACGCAGGTGATCTGGCTGACACCAAGGGCATGCTCTGCGATATGGAACTCCTTGAAGTCGGTGAGGATCAGCTCCTCCGCAGGCTTGGACAGGTTGGAGCCCTCGGAGAAGATGAACTGGCCCAGCTCATCCAGTTGTACGCCTGCGATACGGGCCATGCGCTCTGCCATGCGGCGGTCGCGGTCTGTGGCGGTGGGGGATTTGAAGATGACGGTATCGGAGATGATGGCAGCAGCCAAAAGACCTGCCAGCTTGGCAGAGGGCATGAGGCCCTTCTCCTGATACATCCCGGCGATGATCGTGGAGGTGGAGCCCACCACTTCATTGCGGAAGTAGATGGGGGAGCCTGTCTGGATATCGGCCAGACGGTGGTGGTCGATGATCTCCATGATCTCCGCCTGCTCGAGGCCCGGCACAGACTGGGAGGCTTCGTTGTGATCCACCAGCACCACTCTCTTGCGTCTCGGACGGAGCAGATGGAAGCGGGACAGGGTGCCCACGACCTTGTCGTTCTCGTCTAAGATCGGATAGTTGCGGTGGCGGCTCTTGGAGACCACCTCCCGCACATCGTCGAGGAAATCGTCCAGATGGAAGCATTCGTAATTGCTTCCGCGGCAGATGCGGTCCACCGAGGTGGCGTGATAGATCAGGCGGGCCGTCCGCACGGCATCAAAGGGCGTAGAGATGATGCAGGTCTTGGTCTGCTTCATCCGCAGCTCTTCGGGAAGCTCCGCCTGACATACGATCAGGCAGCTGACGCCCAGATCGATGGCCTTTTCCGCCATATCGGGCTGGTCGCCGCAGATGACGATGGCCTGCTCATCGCGGAAGAGCAGATCGTCCCGGCACTGGGGCAGGGCGATGATGAGCTCACCGGAGACGGTGTCCACCATGTAGCCGTTGTCATTGAGGATCTGGCCCTCCAGCACACTGAGCAGATTGAATACGGGGATCTCGTCCACCCTTGCCTGCATGGCGACGCCCATATCGAAGTCTGCGATCTCCGAGGGGGAGATCATGCTGTACAGATGCCCCTGCTCATCGGTCACGGGGATGGCCGGGATATTACGGTTGGATTGCAGAGCTTCCCATGCTCTGGCGATCGTCACGCCTGCATTGAGGGCAGGGGGAACATCAAAGTCCAGATCGCGCACCTGGGTACGCATGGTGTTGATCCGCTGGGGGGCTTCAAATTCAAAGCGCTCCAAGATGCGCTGTGTCTCGTCGCTGATGTGACCGAGCCTTGCGGCGACGAATTCGCGGTCGCCGAGAGAATTGCGAAGGGCGGCATACGCAATGGCCGAGACGATACTGTCGGTGTCGGGATTGCGGTGGCCTGTGACATAAATGGGATCCATCGGTGCGCCTCCTTAAGTGTTTGAAAATAGTATATCACAAACGAAAGAATTGTGATATACTAAATGATAGATTTTTAGAAAGTAGGGATGCTTTATGGTACAGTCCATGCTGCATTTTATCGAAAAGAGCCCCACCTGCTTCCATGTGGTGAAAAACTGCGCGGAGCGGCTGGAGCAGGAAGGCTATGTCCCCCTGTGCGGCAGGGAGATCCTTCCCGGCGGAAAATACTATATCACGCAGAACGGCTCGGCGCTGATCGCCTTCCGGATCCCGGAGAGCGCGGCTGACGGCTTTACGATCGCGGCGTCCCATTCCGACAGCCCCTGCTTCAGAGTGCGCGATCATGCGGAGCTGGCAGGGAGCTATGTGCGCCTGTCCTGTGAGCGGTACGGCGGCATGATAAATGCCTCGTGGGTGGATCGCCCCCTCGGCATCGCGGGCCGTGTGATGGTCCTGACCAAAGACGGCATCGAGCAGAGACTGGTGGACTTCGGGAAGGACACCGTCCTGATCCCCAATGTGGCGATCCACATGAACAGATCCATGAACGAGGGGCTCAGCTACGATCCCAAAACAGACCTCGTGCCTCTCTACGGACTTTCCGATGCAAAGGGCAGCTTCCGCAGGGAGCTGGCGGCGCTGGCAGGCTGCGAGGAGGATGCGGTCCTTGCCTCGGATCTTTTCGTCTACAATGGACAGCGGGGCACCGTCTGGGGCGCAGACAGCGCCTTCGTCTCTGCACCGCGGCTGGACGATCTTGCCTGTGTCTACACCTCTCTGGAGGCGTTTTTGCAGGCCGAGGCCGGGAGCATCCCGGTCCTTGCCGTGTTCGATAATGAGGAGATCGGCTCTGAGACCAAGCAGGGTGCGGGCTCTGTGCTTTTGATGGATATCTTGAAGGATGTCTGCCGCTACCTTGGCATGGACTACAGCCGCAGTCTGGCCCATAGCTTCATGCTCTCGTGTGACAATGGTCACGGACTGCACCCCAACCATCCGGAGCTGGCCGACCGCACGGAAGCGCCGGTCCTGGGCGGCGGTGTGATCGTCAAGCATTCGCCCCGCTACGCCACCGATGCCCTGTCCTGCGCGGTATTCACGGAGGTCTGCAGAAGAGCCCTTGTCCCGATCCAGCACTATTCCAACCGTCCCGATCAGGCAGGCGGCGCCACCCTCGGCAATATCGCCGCCACCAGGACGCCTGTGCTGACGGCGGACATCGGCATGGCGCAGTTGGCCATGCACTCGGCCTTTGAGACGGCGGCCTGCGCCGATGTGCCTTCCATGATCCGTGCGGTCAAGGCCGTGTATGAGATGCGGCTGACTGTGCAGGGCGATGCGATCGGCATCGGCTGACAGCATGGCACGCACTGCCGATCGTGCCTGTAGGGGCGGGCATTGCCCGCCCACTTCCAAAGAAACAGAGAGACATGATATGAAGTTTTTGAAGTGGGCAGCCGCTGCCCTTTGTTTGATGAGCCTGACCGCCTGCGGACAGCAGGAAGTCCTGCCTCCTGTGGAGGAGCCTGTTTCCGTGCAGGCGGTGCAGGAGGTCTCTTTGCCGCCTCTGCCCGAGCCGGCGTTCACCCTTATGATCGAGGGCTCGCGTTTTACGGGCGGCTGTGTGTACTTCGGCGGAAAAGCCTTCGTGGAGAAGGCGGCCGCCATGGAGATCCCCGGGCTCACGGGCCGTACCGACCTGAGCGTGCAGGTGGAGGGGCGGGAGTATGTGCCGCTGAAAGAGCTGTGCGAGGCATCCGGCATGACCCTTCATGGTGACGACGATAAGCACATCTATATGCTCTGCGCTCCAAGGCAGTGGCAGATCCCTGAGGGCTTCGATGTGCCGGTGCTGATGTACCACGGTGTCAGCAACGATCTGTGGGGCATGACGGAGCTGTTCGTCAGCCCGGAGAACATGGAAGCCCAGATCGCGTGGATGGTGGATAATGGCTATACCCCCATCTGGTTCGAAGATCTGCCCCATGTGGATGAGATCGAGAAGCCTGTGATCCTCACCTTTGACGATGGCTACATGGACAACTATACGGATCTTTTCCCCATCTTGAAAAAGTACGGCGTCAAGGCCACCGTTTTCGTGGTCACGGGCATCGTGGACTATAACCCCAGAACGCTGACCTCGGCGCAGATCAAAGAGATGTCCGACTCGGGGCTCGTCTCCATCCAGAGCCATACCGCCACCCATCCCTATCTTCGCGGTATGAGCCGGGAGCAGCAATCGTGGGAGCTGGTGCAGTCAAAGCTGGATCTTGCCGCCATCACGGGAAAGGAGCCCTCCGTCATCTGCTACCCCTCCGGCAGCTATGATGAGACCACGCTGGAGCTGAGCAGAGAGCACTACTGCATGGGCATCGATATGAACGGCCTCATGTACACCACCGGCGAAGACCCCTATCAGGTGCAGCGGTACTACATAAGGCGACAGGATACCCTCGGCACGATCATCAGCTATATACAATAAAATACTGTATATCCATGTATAAATACGAGGATATACTGTATAATTGTGAAACATCTATACAAAGCTTGCAAAATATTTTTTATGTTTGTGCAGGTTTTGTCTTGCAAATCCTGCTTTTTCGATGTAAGATATAGCCACGATATCAATTTGCTTCATGAAAGCATTGGAGGTCATCAACATGGCAAACAAGAAATACAAGAAGATCGTACTGGCTTACTCCGGCGGTCTGGATACATCCATCATCATCCCCTGGCTGAAGGAGAACTACGACGATCCCGAGATCATCGCCGTCTCCGGCAATGTGGGTCAGGCCGATGAGCTTGAGGGCCTGGAGGAAAAGGCTATCAAGACCGGCGCGAGCAAGTGCATCGTGGCCGATCTCACCGAGGAATATGTCAATGACTACATCATGCCCTGCCTGAAGGCCGGCGCGGTCTATGAAGAATATCTGCTGGGCACCTCCCATGCCCGCCCCTGCATCGCAGAGGCTCTGGTGAAGGTGGCGCTGGAAGAGGGTGCCGATGCCATTTGCCACGGCTGCACC
>JAFSHB010000041.1 GCA_017440525.1 Oscillospiraceae bacterium
AAAGAGGAGGAAACAGCATGAAATTCTGCACCAACTGCGGTGCACAGCTTCCTGAGGGCGTAAAGTTCTGCACGGAATGCGGCACCAAATTCGATGTAGAGACTCCTGTTCAGGAGACCCCTGCAGAGCCTGTATACGAAGCACCTGCAGCACCTGCGGAACCTGCCTATGAGGCACCTGCGGAACCTGTTTACGAAGCACCTGCGGAACCTGCCTATGAGGCACCTGCAGGACCTGTTTACGAAGCACCTGCGGAGCCTGCCTATGAAGCACCTGTGGAACCTGTTTATACGCCCCCGGTGCAGCAGACGGCACCGCAAAAGAAGAAAAAGAGCCTGTTGCCTGTGTTCCTTGGTATTGCGGCAGCTGTGATCGTGCTGATCGTCCTGCTGGCCTCCTGCGGCGGCAAGGATCAGGGCACAGAAGCCGATCTGGGCTTGTATGAAGGTGTTTCCTGCGTTTATGCCGGCCTCGATATCGGTGCTGACGGCGACTGGGTGGAGCTGAAGCAGAAGGGCAAAGCCACCGTCTTTATGATGGGAGAGGAGATCGCCTGTAAGTGGGGATTGGATGGAACAGACTTCACCCTCAAGGAGGGCGGCAGCGAGTACTACGGCACTTTGAGCGGTGGTCAGCTGATGTTCGATCTGGACGGCGTTGTCTATACCTTTGAAAAGAAAGGCGGCGCACCTGCTGCCTCCGGCGATAAGAACGGCGACAAGGAACTGGGCAAGAAGAACGGCCCTGTGACCTACAAGCTGATCTCTTTCACCATGGAAGGCGAGGAAATGGGACCTGACATGGTAGAAATGATGGGCGGCGGTCATGTGGTCCTCAATGGCGACGGCACCGGCACATTCGCCATGTTCGGTGAGAACTTCCCTGTTACCGATGACGGTAAAAGCATCGAAGCTGACGGACAGAAGATGCCCTATACTCTGACTGACAACGGCATGGAATTGGACATGGAAGGCAGCATCTTTGTATTGGAAGTGACCGATGAAGAAGTGCCTGCAGCACCTGCCGGACAGACCTCCGGTGAGGACAAAGGCGATCCCACCGAGCTTTCTTACTGGGAAGGCGACTATTACGGCTGGTGGGTCATCGACTCCGTCTGGGAAGGTGAAGGCTTCGAAGAGGGCGACTGGTGGGACTGCTGTGCCACCATCGAGCTGGATGAGGACGGCACCGGCACCATGATCCTCTGGGATGAGGATATGCCGAAGGACGATCCTCTGGCAGAAATGGGCATCACTGTCACCGTGGATGGTAACGGTGTGGCAAGATTCTGTTCCGAAGAAGGCTGGTTCCTGGATGATGAAATGGAACATGCCGACTGGGTGTTCTACTCCGATGCCACCGAGTACGGCGATGTGCTGTACATCGATGGCGAGTACGAGGACGGTACTTATGACTTCTGGTACTATGTATATCTGCGTCCATGGGGCACCGACTGGTCTGATGTGGCAGAAAACGAGCCGGAAGATATGCCTTCTTACTATGAAGCGTGGTATCTGCCTTTGATCGAAGAAGGTGTCATGGAAGCACCTGCTACCATTGGATAAAGGCCAAACAACGAAAGGAGAACTATCATGAAAAAGCTACTGGCATTGCTGCTTGCCCTTTTGATGCTGCTCAGCTTGGCAGCCTGCGGCGAGAAGGAAGAGATCGATATCGAAGATCCCGGCGTTCCTGTCAAGGAAGATGTGGTGGATGAGCCCGTCGTGGAAGAGCCGGAAGCGGAACTGACGCTCCATGAGAACACCTATTTCACCGTGGCCTATGACGAGGCTGCCGGTTGGAGCATCGCTGAGGATGATGTGTATACCTATGAGACCGGCGGCAATGTCTATATCCGCATCCTCGATGAAGAAGGCAATACGGATATCGTTGTGACCATCAATGCAGATGAAGATGACCCCGAGGATTTCCGCAAAGCGCTGTATGTCAACGGTTTTGACCAGAAAGCCTACGTGGATGGCACTCTGGAGACTGTGGATGTGGGCGGTCAGAAGATGCTGTTTGTGGACCAGTCCAACGGCGACCGCTTCTACTTCGGCCGCAACGAGGCTGCCGGTGTCTACTACACCATCGATGCCACCAACTGGGAAGACCCCCGCGTACCTGCTCTGATCGAGGGCATCACCTGCACCGCAGAGGGCACCGACAATGTGGAAGCTCCCTGGCCTTGGGAAGGCGAAGCCTTCACCGCCGAGACGGCAGAGCAGATGGTGGGAACTTACAACCTGAAGGCAGAGTTCCTGCCCATGAGCGAAGCACTGGTCACCTATGAGACCTTCAAGCATGATGCGGAAGTCATCGGTGATAAGGTGTACCTCCTCAGCGACTATGTCCTGCGGGAATACACCTGCGACGGCACGGCACTGACCTTCAGCCGTGAGATCCCCTTGGATGCGGACTATGAGTATGTGGAAAGTGCCGGCGGCAACTTGGTGCTGTCCAGCTTTATGAGACCCGTTATCGGCCATGACGGCGAGAATGTCCTGTATTCCTACGAAGGACCTGATAAGTTCACCGTAGCCCCCGATGGCACTTGGGGCATCAGCTGGTTCTCCTCCGGCGACAGCACGGAGAAGTACACCTTCTCCGATGGCGCACTGGTCGGCGAAGCATTCCCCTTTGCCGAAGTCAACACCATCAGCAAGCTCTGCATCGATGACAGCTACATCTATGTCACCGGCTCCCCTGTGGAGGGCAGCGGCCACTATGTCTTTGTCTATGACCATGCAGGTTCTTTGAAGATGCAGCTGACCGGCGATCCCACCGCAACCATCGGCCTTGGTTCCATCACCTATGTGACCAAGACTGCCAACGGCTTCATCGCGCTGGACGGCAATATGCGTGATATCGTCCTGTGGACGGCCGACGGTACCTGGCTGGGTGCCGTGGATGCAGACGAACTCCTCAGCACCGACTATCCTTGGCTGGCTTCCGGCGATGTGCTGGCAGACGGCAGCATCCTGTGCGTGCTGAGTCAGGACCGTGCCGATGGCTCCGCTATGGAAGCTGTGGCATTTAAGCTCAGCGGTTTTTAATGGGAGAGATAGCAGGGCGGCATGACCGCCCTGCACCGAAAGGAGTAATGCAAAAATGAAAAAGAAATTATTGGCTCTTGTGTTGGTCCTTGTGATGGTCCTTGGGCTTGCTGCCTGCGGCGATAAGGACAAGGGCGACCCCAACGAGATCGTCATTGGCGACTACACTGCCTACTATACCCACAGCGAATTTGTGACTGACTACGACGGCGATGATGCCATTGCCATTTACTTCGACTTCACCAATAACTCCGATGAGGATGCTTCCTTCCTCTGGAGCATGTACTATACTCTTACGCAGAACGGTGCCGAGATGGAGCAGGCCACCGTGTTCCTCAGCGAGGATTCCTTTGATACCCTGTTTGATACCGCTATGGAAGATGTAGCACCCGGCGAGATGCTGGAAGTGGCGCTGACCTATAAGCTGGCAGACAAAGAAGCTCCCATTGAGATCGAATTCACCGATCTGTTCGACAGCGAAAAAGAGCATCTGACCATCGACCTGGCAACGGTCGGCGCGGCAGGCAACGCTGCACCCACAGAAGAGACCGAGAACGGCGATGCTGTTACCTACAAGGCGATCTCCATGAACGCCGGCGGTGAAGAGCTGGGTGAAGATATGCTGGCGCTGATGGGCGACTGCTATGTGACCTTCAACAGCGACGGCACGGCTGTGATGGATATGTTCGACGATGTGTTCATGCTCGACTATGACGGCGAGCAGTTCACCATGATGGGTGTGCCTTTCTCCGACTACACTATCGAAGGCGATACCCTGACCTTTGATATGGAAGGCGCGGAAGTTGTCCTGACTGTGACCGAGGAAGCCTATGAAGTTCCTGCTGTGACTATGGGTGTGGAAGACGCCGAGGAAGAGAAGGTCGGCTATGCCTTCAGTTCCGACATTGCCACCACCTATGCAGGCGACTGGCATGGCATGGCGGAGTTCTATGAGTGCACCGGTGATTATTCCGATGAAGACGAGCTGCAGTGTGAGATCATTGCCCGTCTGGTCTTTGACGAGGAAGGGTATTGCACACCTTATGTCCGCTTGTGTCTGAGCCAGTCCGAGGATGAGAACTTCGTGATCGAAAGCCTTTCCTATGACGAAGAATACGACTGTATGCTCATCAACGGGACCCTCCATGAGAAGCCTCTGGATCCTGTGGAAAGCTTTATCGAACTGGAAGACGGTGTTTTGTACATCGGTGCCGAGTATGACGACGGAAGCGGCGATGTGTTCAAGCTGCTGGGCTGCCTGCGCAGACTCGATGATCAGTGGGACTATGAGAACGACTATCCCTACCTGCCGCAGGAGGGCGTGGACTTCTACATGGGCAAGAGCTTTGAAGAGATCGTGGAGCTGTACGGCTATGATACCTCTTTGATCCCCGAACTGAGCGGCAATGTGGTCTCCGATGTGCAGGAAGAAGAACCTGCCGCAGCTGCTGCAGAAGGCATCGTGGAGCTGCAGCAGCTGAAGGATTGGAAGGCATGGCTGGACGAGGTCAACTCCTACGAGAACGAGTACTATACGCCCACTTATGAAGAATGTGTGGAAGCCATGGACGGTATTGAGCCGGCTCCCTACAAAGTGGATGATTGGGATGACGAATACCAGAAATACAAGTGGACAACGGCGGACGGGAAAGATCATATCATCATGACTGCAAAGCCCACCGATGATGGCAGCGGCTGGCGTTATCATTCCATCTCCTGGTCCAGCGGTGTCAACGGTTAAATGAAAGAAAGGAGGAAACCTTATGCGGAAAGCTTTGGCATTGCTGCTGGCTGTACTAATGGTTTTCTCTATGGCAGCCTGTGGCAAGGATGACTCCAGTCTGGCAGACCGTGCAAACAAGATCGGAGAGATCAAGACACAGGCCGAGCAACAAAAAGAAACACAGGAAGAAGAGCCCGAGAGATCGGAAGGAAACGAGGGCGAATGGGTCGATCCCGAGCCCAGTCAGGGTCTGGCTGCCTATGACAGCCCCAGCGATCATCCCCACGAGGGCAATGATCTGACAGCCTATGACGGCCTCTACCGGGCAAGGCTGCCGCAGGGCGAGGATGACGAGACTTGGCTGCAGATCAAGGGCTTCAATGACTTCATCATGCTGGAATACCACGGCTTGATGGAGGGCAGTGTCTACCGCTACTGGGCAGAGGAATTCTGGCCCGGTGAGGGCTGGTACACTGAGATCGGCAAGAATACGGTCTCCGGTAAGAGTCAGATCTTCAGCTCCATGGCGCAGTATGAGAACTACTCCGAGCTGCCCAAAAACCGCTGCATCACCCTGACAGATGATGGCGTGGTGCTGAACTACGACGATGCCGATGCGGAGTATTTCGAGCGGGCGGATGGCTTTGCAGGTCATGCCGCCCCCGAAGAGATGCGCACCCGTCTTGGCGAGGATGTCCATCTGGACTTTGAGTACCAGTACGACAGCAAAAATGTCGTGGGAAGTTGGGGGTTCTGGGACGGCTGGCAGGCAGCCTGCCTGACCTTTGCAGAAGATGGGGCATTCTCCATGTTTTGGAAAGAGCCCAATAAACCCATCGCGGTGTATGAAGGTGTGTACGGCTTCGGCAGAAACAGCGGTGATCTGGTCGTCCATGCCGAGCGGCTGGGCTACGGCGGCTACCCCTATGTAGCCGACTGGGAGTGGTTCGTGGATGAGTGGGGGTTGAACCTCTCCGATGAAGCCGGGATACTGCTGGATGGCATGTGGACTTTCTGGCCGGTGGAAGAGGACTTCTTCACTGTCCTCGATGCCGATACAGCTCTTGGCTATATCGTGGCAAATCTGACGGACAGCGGTGAATACACCGATCAGTACGGCGGAGAGTACACCTACTACTACAGTCTGCCTCAGTTCTACCATTCCGAAAACCAGGACCTGCAGAAGATCAACGAGCAGATCACGGAGTTCTACTATCCCATCATGGAAATGGAACGGAATGCTATGTCGGAGGGCGAGATCCTTAGCTATGATCTGATCGACTGGCAGTCTTCCGTTTACAAGGGCATCTTGTTCCTGCATGTCTATGCCTACACCTATGACTGGGAAGAGCACAGCATCTTCTATGTGGATGTGGATACGCTGGAACAGCTGGATGCATCAGAGGTGCTGAAACGTCTGGAGATCTCAGAAGAGGACTTCCTTGATGCCGCTCGCACCAGAGCCGAGGAGATATTCCATGATAAATTCGGTGATATGCCGGAGGAAAACAGAGAAGAATACGGCTACTACGACTGTCTGGAGCAGACCGTTTCCGATGCGTTTATTGATCTGGATCTTCCCATCTTCGTCGATCGCCACGGTGAGATCACCGTTTATCTGAAGATCGCGTCCATGGCAGGCTCCGGCCTCATGTGGGAGGCCAACAATATTTTTGAAGAATTCTACGGCGAATACAAAGAAGAAGCCGTGGGATAAAGAAATTACAAAAAAACAAACAGGAGGAAAAGAACATGGCAAGTTTATCCGAAATGGCAAAAGCCACTGCACCGAGGACCTTTGAACTGGCAGCCCCTCTGACGATCGAAGAACTGCATGAGAAGATGCAGGCAAGAGCCGCAGCCTTCCAGATGCCCGTTGAACTGAAAAAGGGTATCGGCGGTCTGCACATCGCCTTCAAAAAGGAGAAGGTCACCGATGTGATCGTCCACATCTCCATCAAGGAGAACACCGTGAAAGTCACTCCTATCATTCAGGAAAACACCTCCTCCGTTGGTGTCGGCGGCATCAATATGCGTACCGACAAGAACAGCCTCGGCCGTAAGGGCGTCAAGGGCATGCTGGATCTGCCCATGCAGCGCGGTGCCTACACCGATGCGGTGATGGAAACTGTCCAGAAGATCATTGCCGGCCAGCCTGTGGAGGATTTCGTCCATCCCACCGAAGAGGAAGTCCGCGATGCCATCAGCCCTCCCAGAAGCTGGATCGTCACGCTTCTTCTGTGCTTCTTCCTGGGTGGCCTTGGTGTCCACCGCTTCTATGTGGGCAAGACCGGCACCGGTATCCTGTGGCTCATCACCGGCGGTGTCTTCGGCATCGGCTGGCTGATCGACTTTATCAAGATTTTGGTGGGTAAGTTCACCGACAAGGAAGGCAGACCTCTGGAAAAGAAATAAGCATCTGCAAGATAAGACGGGGTCGTTTTGACCCCGTCTTTTGAAAATGATCATAGAGGTGGCATGACCACCACAATGCAATGCTCCGACTCATAGCGTTGCATGGTATCAACTAACGCAGTATTTGCCAAATAACCTACCGCAAGTTGATACAATGGGTATCGCTTGCGGTAGGTCTTTCATGCCCATTTGCCTTGAAACGGGACGATCTTCAATCTCAGGAACGCAAAATGCAGACAATGATCCATTTCGGCATGCCTGTACGACTAAACCGAAAATACGATGGTATTGGTATCCTATCGTTAAATTTCCCCCGATCCATCAAGCGATACAAAGAGAAAAATGCATGAAAGGTTTTTATGTTCACAGCAGGGGCTCTACATTGAAAAGTTCACTTGTGCATGATATGACAATGATGATGTTAGAGGTGTCGCCGCGTTGTTGCAGACTATTAGCATTTCACGAAGTAAATTTGGGAGGGACGATGGTGAAACGAATCCCTGATCTTTTAACAAAAAAGCCTGTAAAAACAGCACTGGCTATGAAAAGATCCCTTGATCGAAAAGCGATGTTTGAATATAAAATGCTTGAAAGATTCAATTTGGTAGATTTGGATGTGGTCATGCGATCTCAAGAAGAGTTTGGTCACTGTCGGGTGAAGCAAAGCCCCATGCACGGCTGCCGGATTCCACTGCCATCAAAATGCGGCAGTTTTCTTTTTGTTCAATTTCTTTCAATGTTTGCCGGATCAGATCGGTCATGGGGTGATCCTCCTTTCATTCTGCGGCTTTGAAGTTGTACAAGGGTCTGATGGTATCGACGATCTGGGCGGTGGGGGCGATGTGCGCCACGATGTCCTCCATATTCTTGTAGGCCATAGGCGCTTCGTCCAGCGTGTCGAAGCAGACGCAGGTGGTATAGATCCCCGCCATCTGCGCCTTGAACTCCTCCATGGACAGGGCAGAAAAGGCGGCTTTGCGGCTCATCAGTCTGCCTGCGCCGTGGGGTGCGGAGCAATTCCAGTCCTCGTTGCCTTTGCCGATGCAAATGAGACTGCCGTCACGCATATTGATGGGGATCAGCAGCTTCTGCCCCTGCCTGGCGGAGACCGCGCCCTTACGCAGGATCATTTCGTCTGTATCGATATAGTTGTGGACGGTGGTGAACTGTTCCTGCACGGTCAGCCCCAGCCCGCTGACGATCACATCCACCATGGCCTTGCGGTTGAGGGCGGCGAAATGCTGGATGATCTTCATATCGTGGATATAGTCGTCAAACAGCCGGCCTTCCACATAGGCCAGATCCTTGGGGATATGGATGGGATGCTCTTTCTTCAATGCATCCATGGTTTTTTGGATCTCCCGGAACCGACCTTCCGCCTTCATCTGTTCCATGAGCGCCATGCGCTGATGGTGGCTGCCGCCCCACAGGGAGCGTCTGCCTTCATCCTGATAGAACTTTGCCACTTCGCTGCCCAGATGGCGGCTGCCGGAGTGGACGACCAGATATAGATCTCCGTCTGCGCCGCGGTCGATCTCGATAAAGTGGTTGCCGCCGCCCAAAGTACCGATGCTGCGCCTTGCGCGGTGCAAGTCCACATAGGGAGAACAGCGCAGGGCATTCAGATCGATCTCAAAGTTCAAAGGATGATGGATGTCTCTTACCTCACGGCCAAAAGGGATCTCGGCACGGATCAGGGCATCGAGTTTATCAAAGTCTATGGATTTTTCCTGCAGCCTGACCGTCTCCATACCGCAGCCGATATCCACGCCCACCATGCCGGGAACGATCTTGTCGTGGATGGTCATGGTGGTGCCGATGGTACAGCCCATGCCTGCGTGGACATCGGGCATGATGCGGATCTTGCTTTGGGAAAATTCGGGGCGGTCACAGACAGCTTTGATCTGTTCTGCGGCAGTGGGCTCCAGCTCGTTGGTGTAGCAGATGGCAGTGTTGCAGCTGCCTTGGATGGTGATCATGGTATCACTCCTTCTATGCGGCGATGGGGGCGTATCGCGCCGAGCCCAGCACCTCCAGCATGAATGCGTAGGGGGACAGGGTGCCGGAGGAGATCATGGAGAAAATGCGGGGAGAGCAGCCGCTGACCAGAACGACGCCTTGTTCATTCATAGTCACAGGTTGCTGGGTGCTGCGGCTCGCCACATTCCAGAATACGATGCTGGGAAGCTCGTAGCCGTAGGCGGCGAACTTCTTTTTGGCATTTTCAAAATTTGTCAGATCGGCATTGCGCACGCAGCTGTTGAACTCCATGTCGGAGATGATGTACAAAGTGGAGGGCAGTTCTTCTTGCGGTACGCGGTCGTGTACTGCCGCATCCAGGATCAGATCAAATACGGATTCCAAATTGGTGCTTGCCACCTGACAGAAGGAGGCGATATAGCGCAGGCGGTCTGTGAATGTTTTGCCCTTGATCTCGATGAGCCGGGGATCGTCGGAAAACTCGATGAAGTGATCCCTGAATGCACCCGTATTGCGCTCGGCAAAGTACAGACCCAAGGACAGCGCCACGGAGGCGGGAGTGGGGTCTTGCACACAGTACATGGAGGCGGAGGTGTCTACGACGACAAGGGCGTTTTCCCCATTGGTGAAGTCGGGCAGAGCCGCCCAGGTGGTGTTGAGAGAGGCGGCCTCGTTTTCGGTGATGGGGAGCATAAAGTTTTCGTCCATGCTCCAGTATCCGTTTTTGTACAGATAAGGATCGACCAGCTCGTAGGGCATCAAAGTGCCGGTATGCATTTTGGCTTCGCCGCGTTCCACCTTCTGGAGGAACTCCATATAGCGGTCATGATCATTTCTGGCGAAGGCTTTGCGGTACTTATAAAGTGCCTTGCCGGGCTGCTGTGCATAATCGAAAGTGTAGTCGCGTTCACGCAGATCGTTTTCGATGATGCGGATCTTGGCACGAAGCTGCACGAGGGTCTTGCGGTACTGTGCATCGGTCATGCCCAGTGCCTTTGCGATGCGCTTGGCGCGGTGGACGGTCTCGGCATTGGATGCGTTGACAGAAGGCAGCCATTTGGCAAGGAGCGACACGCTCTCGTCCTTTTCCATGGCGTCGAGGTCTTTCTGCAATTGGGTCTTTATGTACTGCATGAGCTGTGCTTCGCAGGGCGTGCCTATCAGGCACAGAAGATCGTCGAATCTGCCGTATTCCGCCACAAAGCCGAGGTTTTTGACCACAGTCCGGGGCTTATGCTCTGCCAGCCATCCGAGGATGGTGCGGAACACGCGCCGTTCGCCCAGACCGCCCCGGACATCTCTTGCATAGAACAGGCACTTCATGGCCATGTCGGGATCTTCCGTGTAGGCACGAAGAAAACGGGCGATGACATCGGCGTCTTCCGCATGGCGCAGCGCGCCGACGGTGGCGAACAGATCAAGGCAGTGGGAATTGGTGCTGCGATAGGTCACGGCACCGTTTTCCGTATGGGTAAGGTTTGCTTGCTTTTTCAGGAACTCTAACATGAAGATCCCTCCTTAAGTTTAGTGTAGATACAAGGCGCCTGCGCGGCATGTGGCCTCCGGCTGCCGCCGCGCAGCTTTACTCGTCCGATTCCGGAGAAAAAGTGGGTGGGCGAGGGAGCAATGCTCCGAGCGAAGTTCGCAAACTGCTGTGTGCGCCTTTTGTTGACAAGATGCCGTTTTATCGACCTCTGTGGTCAAAGACCTATAGCATTCGAGACAGTTTTTTGCTGTTGGCATCTTTCGTGCCGCCCGAGTGGGAATCGAACCCACGACACGGGGACTCATTACTTTCCCCACTCTACCTGCTGAGCTACCGGGCGATAGTTACAAGACACGGTTTGAAATGTGTACATGGAGGGGATCTCACCCGCCGATCTCCCGGCCCTTGTCCGGGCGCTCTTACATGAGCCAATGTAGGAAGGTACATTTTCAAATTGCTGTTCGTGTCTTTTTTCAAAAACAAGACGCAGTTTCATGCATAAGGGATTCGAACCCTCAGGTCTCCTGCTTAGAAAGCAGGTGCTTTACCAAATAAGCTAATGCATCGTTTGTTGCTGTCTGCGTCTTTATAACGAGTTTGATGGCTCTTCCTCCTCAGTGGAGGCGCTCAGAGTGACACAACATCTCCTTTCGGTCGTTCGTGTCGGACAAAGCACATTTAAGATCAGGGAGTTGATCGTCTTGCTGCTGTCTGTGCTTTTGTGCTTTCATCATACTTGTGATCTCGGGGAAAATCATGGAAAAAAAGTTGCGAAGATAAAAAAGCTGCTGTTTTGTGCCCCGAATATTGGACTTGCAAAAAAATATATTGTTATTATGAGAAGTGTGATATGATAGAAAAAACAGGAAAGGAGACGGGATATGGCATACAGCGAACTGATCAAGAGCTTTTCCCGCATTCGGGATTATATGCGCCAGTTCTATGTCTACGGTTTCAAGAGCCGGGAGGAATACGATGCCAAAAGCGCAAGATCCTACGACAACGAGCGCCGCAGGATCGAAAGCTGGCTGGGAGAGTATATGTCCTTCCATCAAAGCCGCGACGGCAAGCATGTGTTTCTCAGTGTGGACAGCCGCCGCATCCCCTCCGATCCTTTGTATAAGGCCTTTCATGCCAAGAGTTTTACAGACAAAGATGTGACCTTGCATTTTTATATCCTCGATGCTCTGGCAGAGGGCGAGAGCCTGACGGCCGGGCAGATCACAGACCGTCTGGAAGCCTACCTTTCTCACTTTGAGACGCCCTTCCCGATGGATGAGTCCACGGTGCGGAAAAAGCTGAAAGAATATGAGGCGCTCGGGCTTTTACAGTCCGAAAAGCAAGGCAAGAGCCTGTATTACCGCCGCAGTACGGATGCTGTGAAGCTTGAGAGCTGGGCAGATGCCCTTGCCTTTTTCTCCGAGGCCGCGCCCCTGGGCGTGATCGGATCTTATTTCAAAGAGCGCTCCGACCACTTCCGCTTCAAGCACCACTATATCCTTCATGCCTTGGACAGTGAGATCCTGCTGAAGCTGCTGGATGCGATCTCACAGCACCGCGTGGTGGAGCTGCTGATCCGAAGCAGCCGCGGTAAGGATGATCGTGTCCGTACGATCTGCCCCTTGAAGATCTACTGCTCCACCCAGACCGGGCGGCAGTATATTTTGGGCTACAGCTATATTGGCCGCCATCCGGTGTTCTACCGTCTGGATACCATCAAGACCGTCACCCTGGGAAGCGAAGAAAAACAGTATGATAAGTATATGGGCTTCTGGGAGAAGTTCGATCAAAACCTCTGGGGCGTTTCCACAGGCGCGGAGCATAACATCGATCATATCGAAATGACCATTCGCTTTGGACCGGGTGAGGGATTTATCCTCCAAAGGCTGAACAGAGAAAAGCGCCATGGAACTGTGGAGATCATAGACGAACACACCTGTCGCTTTTCGGCGGATGTCTACGATGCTTCCGAGATGCTGCCGTGGCTTCGGACCTTCATCGGGCGGATCGAGAAGCTGGAATGCAGCAACCGTAATGTAGCAAAGGTATTCTATGATGATCTGAAGCGGATGTATGAGATGTACGGAGGGGATGACGATGCTGTTTCATGAAGTTTACGGCAGTTACTTCCGTGTGCTGGAGGATATCCTGTGCCACGCGGCAGAGGGAACGCTGACCGGGCGTGTTCTGACAGCGCTGGTGCAGGAAAAAGCCTTTGCAGAGAGCGGCCTGTCTATCCCCGGAGCGCTCAACAGCGGGAACTGGCCGCTGGTGGATGCAAACTGCGGCACGCCCCTGCGCCACGCGCCGACAAAGCCCCTGACCACCCTGCAAAGGCGGTGGATGAAGGCACTGCTCCTTGATCCGCGGATCGCGCTGTTCGCGCCAAGCGCCGAGGGACTGGAGGATGTGGAGCCGCTGTTCACGCCCGATACTTTCGTGTATTTTGACCGCTACGCAGACGGCGATCCCTATGACGATGAGACCTATATCGCCTGTTTCCGGCTGATCTTGCAGGCACTTCGCGAGAAGCGGAAGCTCCGCGTCCGCTTTCGTGGACATACCGGCGTCCGCCACAGCATCGTCTGCATCCCTTTGCGGATCGAGTATTCCCCAAAGGACGACAAATTCCGCCTTTTGACCGCAGGCGGTGCCAAACGCCATGTGATCAATCTGGGACGGGTTCGCTCGTGTGAGCTGTTGGATGTCTATGCCCCGGAGGAAGCCGGGACGGCAAAGCCCCGCACAAGGGAAGTGACTTTCCTTTTGCGGGATGAACGCAATGCGCTGGAGCGGGTCCTGCTGCACTTTTCCCATCTGGAAAAGGAGACGGTCCGGCTGAACGAACATACCTATCAGGTGGCTCTGCGCTACGACAAGGAGGATGAAACGGAGCTGCTGATCCGCATCCTTTCCTTCGGCCCTGTCCTGCAAGTCACCGCCCCGGACAGCTTCATCGGTCTGATCCGGGAGAGACTGCAAAGACAAAGGAGATCGGAGGGGTGCTTATGAAGCTGTTTATCGTGCCCCACTCCCACATCGATGTGGAGTGGTATTGGACCGCAGAGGAGCTGGGAGCCATGCTGCCGCAGTTGTTTTATGATACGACGCTCCCCATGCTGGAAAAGGATAAGGTGCTCTGCTTCGCCCAGGATCAGACTGCAGTCTGGGAGAAGCTGCTGGAGCACGCCGAGGGCGTGGTGCGCCCGCTGGTGGAGGACGGCAGGCTGGAGCCTGTGGGCGGTACCTTCGTCCAGCCGGAGGTGCAGGAGCCCTGCGGGGAGTCGCTGATCCGCAACATCCGGATCGGGCAAAGGTGGCTGGAAGCGAACCTTGGGAGGAGGGCCCGGGTCGCGTGGCATACGGATGTGTTCGGTCAGATCGATCAGCTCCCTCAGATCTGTCATCTGGCGGGCTTCGACAGCTTTGCCTTTATGCGGGATATCCACGAAAAGGACGATCCGGAGCATTTCCCCACGGAATTTTGGCTGGAGGGGCCGGACGGCACCAGGCTCCTGACCCACTGGTTCCGCACCTCCTATGTGCTGTGCGAGGGGAGCGCGCCCGATCACCGGCTGGTGGTGGCGACGATCGGCGGCGTGAAAAAGGAGGAAGAGGAGCTGTCCTATGTGTTCCGCCAATTGCTGGAGGAAAGCTCCCTGCAGCACAGGACCGGCCTTGCCATGCTGCCATGGGGCGACGATGTCTATAGCTTGACGCTCCGCGCCCATGAGATCTGCGGGAAGCTGACCGATGCGGCGAGGGCCGTGGGCCTCGACCTTTCCGAAGAAGACATCATCATCGCCACACCTTCGGCATTTTTCGACGCTTTGCGGCAAAAGGCAAAGCTGCTCCCGGTGAAGCGGTGCGACCTGGCGCCGCCCAGATACCGGCAGGATCTGCGCGGCACATATCTCTCAAGAGTGGGGCTGAAGCTGAAAAACCGTGCGGCGGAGCGGGCGCTGCTCTCCTATGAGAGCCTGTGTGCCTGTGCGGGAGAGACCATCCCCGATGAGGAGGCGCTGTGGCGGCCTGTGCTGTTCGGGCAGTTCCACGATACGATCGGCGGCAGCTGCATCGACGATGTCTATGCTCATGCCATGCTGCGCGATACGCTGGCGATCGACCGTATGTTCCTGCGGAAAGGGATCATCCTGGGCCATGCGCGCGGTCCGGTGCTGCGAGTATGGAATCCCACGCCTGTGGTACGGAGCGGGACTGTCACGGTGGCGGCCTCCGCGCCCTGCACCGTCAAGACGGCGGCCGGGGAGGTCCTGGCGGCATGGTATGATGAAGCGGCGGCGGAGCTGACCGTCCGTGTGCCAAAGCTCGGTCCCTATGGGTCGGTGAGCCTGTATACAGAAGCGGGCGCACCTGCCGGGGCTTCTGTCCCGCAGGTGGTGGAGAATGCCTATCTTCGTCTGCACTTCGACCCGATCACCGGCGACCCGGACAGCATCTTCGATAAGCAGGCGGGGCGTGAGCTCCTGCGGGGGCGGGGCAACGCCATCGAGGCATTGGCGGAGCGCGACCCCGATATGGAGGGCGCTCTGCGGCTGACGGGCGAGGTCTTTGCCGACGATGCTCCGGCAGCGCACATCCATGCCGCCGAGACGCCTGTTGCCATCACCGTCACGGCGGAAAAGCCCTTCCTTGGCTTCCGCCTGCGAAAGACCGTCCGCCTGCCCAAGGGCGAAAAGCGGGTGGAGTTCGAGACTGAGATCCTGGACTTCCCCGGCACGGATCTGATCCTCCGCGCCAAATTCCCCTTTGCGATGGACACGCCCCGGAGCATCTGCGAGACACCGTTCTCGGCAGTCCGCGGCAGAGAAGATCTGTTCTGCGCCCAGAAGTGGGCGGCACTGCAGGACGGCGCTTACACGGCTGCCATCTGCAACCGCGGCAACTGCGCCTACTGGGCGGAGGGGAACGCCCTGAGCCTCGGTCTCCTGCGCGCCTACAGCGATTTTAAGGACTATGCGGCCTACGGCACGGAGCGGGGCCTTGCCCGCTTCCGGGATGGCAGGACCCATACGGAGATGGCGGCAGAGCGGGGCAGGCATCTGTTCTCCTATGCCCTTGTCTGCGGTGAGGAGACCGTGGCTTCCCTGAGCCGCAAGGCGCTCTGCTTCGACGCGCCTTTGGAGGCGGTGTGGAGCGATGCGCCTGCGGCGCTGAGATCGCCTGTGTCGGCTGTGGACGGCGACTTCATCATCACCGCGCTGGCACCCATCGAGGGCGGCGTCCGTCTGCGCGGCTACTACGCCTCGGAGCAGGCAGGCGGCTGCACCATCCGTATGCGGAGGCCCATAGAAAACGCGGTCTTTACCGATCTTCTGGATGTGCCCATGGGCGCCGCGGCCTTTGCTGGCGATACCATTCATCTGGCACTTCGTCCCTTTGAGATCGTGACCTTGCATATCCGCGCTCTTGCAGAGCCGGAGCGATAGAAAAAGAACGCACACTGTCGTGTGCGTTCTTTTTATCAGTTGCCGTAGAAGATCTGGGCGAGGGGGGAGTCGGGGGTGAGGAAGAGGGTGTTGTCGTCTCCGGTCAGGCTCTCCCGGGCGGCGTCCAGACTGCGGACGAAGCTGTAGAACTCGGCCTTGTCACGGTCGGCATATGCCTCGGAGAGGATCCGCATATATTCCGCTTCGCCCTCTGCCACCAGCGTCTCGGCGTCGGCTCTTGCTTCGGAGAGCATGATCTGCACCTCCTTGTCGGTCTCGGAGCGGATCTTTCTTGCTTCGCTCTCGCCCTCGGCGGTGTGACCGGCGGCGATGTTGCCGCGCTCGGAGATCATGCGCTGGTAGACGGCTTCCTTGTTGTCATCGGGCAGATCCAGCCGCTTGGTCTCCACGGCGATCAGCTCGATCCCGTACTGCTCAAGCCCTGTGACGCCTGCTCTGATGGCGGCGGCCAGCTCACCGTCACGACCGGAGATCACCTCCGTCTGATCCAGACCCGAGATCGTGTTCTTCATGGCATTGTAGACCAGAGAGGAAAGGCGGCTCTCAGCGTTGGAGACGCTGGAGTTCAGCGTCTGGATGAACTTCTGGGGATCCTCGATCCGCCACAGCACGAAGGAGTCCGCCACCATGGTCTTTTTGTCCTTCGTGATGACATCGGACACGGGCAGGTCGTACAAAAGCACGGTGTTGGGCAGCTTCTGGGCATCCTGCAGGAGCGGCAGCTTGAAGCTGACGCCTGCGGTGTCACGGATGGAGACCACCTTGCCGAACTGACGGATCACGGTGTACTCATTGGCGTTGGTCACTACGAAGCAGGAGCCGAGGCTCAGCACCACCACCAGCGCCAGCACGATCAAAAGGACTGTTTTCAGCTTTTTCATTGGGCAGGCACCTCCTGTTCTGTGTCGAAGGAGAACATATTGAGGGTGCTGCCGCTGCCGTCGGTGATCACCACGCGCAGATCGGGCAGCAGCTCCTCCATGGCCTCGAAGTACATCCGCCGTCTGGTCACATCGGGGAATTTGCTGTATTCCTCATACATGGCATTGAAGCGGGCCACCTGACCCTCGGCCTCGTTGATGCGGCTCTCTTTGATGCCCTCAGCCTCCTGCACGATGCGGTCGGCCTCGGCTTCGGCGGCAGGGAGCTGCTCGGAGCGGTACTTGTTGGCATTGTTCAGCGCTGTCTCCTTGCCCTGCTTGGCGTTCTCCACATCCTTGAAGGCGGCAAGGACCTCCGCCGTGGGCGGCTCGGCATCCTGGATGGTCAGGTTCACCAGCTGGATCCCCAGATCCTCCTGCTCCATGCGGGTCATGATCTTCTCCCGGATCTCGGCCTGGATCTGGCTCTTGCCGGAGGTGATGACCTCATCCACCGGGTAAAGGCCGATGGTGTCGCGGATATAGCTCTGGGCCAGGGTCTTTAAGATCGCCGTGGCATCCTGCGAGCTGTAGAGGAATTTGGCGGGATCCGTCACGCGGTACTCCAAAAAGAAATCCACATTGACGAAATTGTAGTCGCTGGTGATCATCAGGCTCTCCTCCGGCTTGCTCTGCCCGGAGTACAGGTCGTAGCCGATGGCCAGACTGCGGATCGTCATATCCACCTTTCTGACCTCCTGCACGAAGGGCAGCTTCAGGTGAAGACCGGGGGAGGTGACGGTCTTTGGCACGCCGAAGGTCGTGACCACAGCATTCTCCTGTTCGCCGATGGTGTAAAGTCCGTTCAGCACGACCGTGCCGAGGACGATCACGCACAGGGCGATCAAGATCGCGGCTTTGAATTTGCCGAAGTCCTTTTTGGGCTTCTTGGGCTTGGGATCTTCATTTTGATCGCGGAAGGGGTAGGAGTATTCTTCCATATTCATCATCCTTTCTATATTGTTATAGTATAGCATGAAATTTGTGGAATACATGAACGGATCGTGAAAATTCTTCTGCGGACCCTGTCGGCAGTGCGTGGGTGCCTGTAGGGGCGAGCATTGCTCGCCCGGTGCAGGCAGAGACGGCTCCCCCCCTCAGTCACAGCTTCGCTGACAAGGGGGACCTTGGGTGCTGAACAGATATTTCAAAAAACTGTTGTATATCCAATATCTCTGTGCTAAAATAAATGGTTGGAAAAGATATTTATTGTAAAGGATCTGAGACTATGGCACAGGAAAATATCAGAAACATTGCCATCATCGCCCATGTTGACCACGGCAAGACCACCTTGGTGGACGAGCTTTTGAAGCAGGGCGGCGCCTACCGTGAGAATCAGGCGACCACCGACCGCGTCATGGACTCCGGCGATCTGGAGCGGGAGCGCGGCATCACCATTCTGGCGAAGAACACCGCCGTACACTATAAAAATACCAAGATCAACATCGTGGACACCCCCGGCCACGCCGATTTCTCCGGCGAGGTGGAGCGCATCCTGAAAATGGTCGATGGCGTCCTCCTGCTGGTGGATGCCGCCGAGGGCCCCA
>JAFSHB010000042.1 GCA_017440525.1 Oscillospiraceae bacterium
CCCCATAGGGGGAGGCATGGCTCCCCCTTTGGGGGAGCTGGCAGCCCGAAGGGCTGACTGAGAGGGTCTGCCCGCCCCTACGAACGATGTCCGATGGTGCCCCGTAGGGGCGACCATTGGCCGCCTGCGTGCAGGCAGTCACGAACATGAACGCACTGCCCCTCATGCGTGTCATCGCGAGGAGCGAAGCGACGCGGCGATCTCAGGGAAGTGAGACTTCGTACCATATCACGACATTTTTAGACTGCCACGGCTTCTTTGAAGCCTCGCAGTGACAGTGTGCAGGCAGTTACATAAGGAGGAAAAAACATGACAGATATCTTGATCGCCGTGGTGCTGTTGGCACTTGGCGTATGGCTGGGGCGCAGGAGCATGCCCCAAAAGCCTGCGCCTCCTACGGTGGAGGAGCAGGAGCTCCTGCGTCTGCAGGAGGATAAGCAGGCATTTGCACGGCTCATGGAGTACAACGCCGAGCATGCCTATGGAACGGGAGCGTGGGACGCATGAGCTTCCGACGACTGGAATTTACCAAAACATGGCTCGATCCCGATGCCTTCCCGGCCTACGAGCCTGATGAGGGCAAGGTCCGTGCGGACCTGCAGAGCCTCCATGATGAGACGAAGGCGGCACTCAACCGTCTGATCGATGCCCTCAATGATGTCTCCGCCGCGGCGGAGCTGCCCATCGCTCCGGTGGAGGGGCTGGATGCCGCCACGGTGCAGGAGGCGGTCGAGCAGGTCTTTGCCTCCTTCCGTGAGGTAGCATCCGGCGCGATCGCGGATGGCACGGTGACGAAGGAGAAGCTGGATTCGGCGTTCCTTGCGCGCATCTATGGCGGCAGAGCCTGGATCTCGTTGGATGCGCCCACGGTGCAGGACGATCCCGATCGAGACTTCCCTGTGGGTCAGCTTTGGCTGCGGCCTGCGGTGGAGCCGCTGGATCCTTCCGATGGCGTCTGGGAAGTGCTCAGCGGCAGTCAGGAGGCGGAGCTGACCTTCCGCGCCGACGAGCAAGAGAGCATCAAGGCCGTGTACACCATGGATCGTGTGGGGAGAGCCGGCGACCAGCTCCTGCTCCGGCTGGACTGCACGGCCTCCGACGAGCTGGGAGAGCTGACGCTCAGCATCAACGCAAGCGACAGCATATAACTGGAGGAGGACGGTCTCTACGAGGCGACCCTTGACAATGCCGGATCTTTACAGCTGATGCTGGAAGGCGCGGTGCCTGAAGGTGTGGAGGATGCGTGGCTTCGGGTGGACCGCCTGTGTGTCATGGATGCGAGCGCGCTGGAACGGCAGTATCCCGGCATCAAGAACGCTGAGGAGTGGATGCAGATGCTGAGCAAAGCCGGAGGACGGATCCCTGCGGCGGTCTGGGCGCAGACTGATGCAGGCCGCTGGGAGCAGATCTGGATCGATACCATGCCTGTCCGCCGGGGCGGCACAGGTCTTGATCGTGTGAAGGCGGGCGCGATCCTCTACGGCGCGGGGGACGAGCTCATGGAGGAGCTGTGCCCTGTGGAGCAGGGCGTCGTCCAGTTCCGCGGCGGCAAGCCCACTGCGGTAGCGCCGGAGGAGCTGGCGGTACAGGGCGGCTATCTCCGGGTGCTGTCCGGCTCCTATGTCGGCACCGGCAGTGCGGCAGACTGCTCTGTGGAGCTGCCTGTCACACCGCTGATGATCCTCGTATGGCCCCAAAACGATGCGGAGGACACAGCCTGCCTTGCCAACGGCGGCAAGGACTCCGGCGACTATGAGTTTTATGACGGAAAGATCGTCCAGTATCAGGCGCAGGTCCGGCTGGTGGGCAATGCGCTCCGCTTTACCTGCACGCGCTGGGGCAGCAAGCAAGATCAGATGCTGTGTCAGCATATGAACGCCGCAGGCGCTGTGTATCAGTGGCTGGCGGTATATTGAGGTGACGGTATGGAACTGAGGTTTTTCGTCTCCCGGCGCAGGCTGACCTACAAAGGCACGGCAGTGCCGTTTGCTGACAGCGGACAGACCGACACCTTCTCCATCGATTTCGATCCCGAATGGGATGGTCTGGTCAAGCTGGTGGAGCTTCGCAATGGAGACAGCACCGCACAGGTGCTCTACACCGGAAAGACACCTCTGCCCCGGCAGGTCTGCGGCAGGGGACAGCTCCGGATCACCTGCTATGGCTATAGGGCGCAGGGCGATGAGGATGCGGCGATCGTGACGCTCCCTATGGTGCGTCCTGTGATCATGGCAGGGAGCGCGGATCCCGATGACAGCACGGCGCAGCCTGATACGCCCTCTGTGTTCGCACAGCTGGCGGCACAGGTGCAGGATGCCCGGGAGGCGGCAGATGAGGCAAGGGCCGCTGCCCGGGAGCTGCGTTCGCTGAAGGAGCAGGGCGCATTCAACGGTCCGCCCGGTCAGGCGGCTGTGGTGCGGGTGGAGCCGCTGCGGGAGGGGCCTGCTTCGGTGGAGAACATCGGCACAGATCGGTATGCCCGCCTGGTCTTTACCCTTCCCACGAAGCTGACTTCTGCGGAGAAGGAGACGCTCAGAGCCCAGCTCCTGGGAGATGTGGAGCAGGGACTGGATGGGATCTTGACCCTGCAGGAGCAGTACATAGGAGGTGCTGAGGCATGACGGTGACAGAAAAGCTCCTGGCTGTGGCAGACAATGTGCCGCGTGTCTATGCCGCAGGCAAACATGGCTGTGAGGGGCGGCATTTCGTCTCTCTCGCCGCAGGCTGCGGGCGGCTCATGGAGTTCCCGGTCCCCTTCACGCCCGACTTCATCAGCGTGTCCTGCTACGACCCCAGAGCCATGGCAGAGCCGGGCACGATCCTGCAGTTCTGTGCCGACTGCAGGGCCCTGTCCAATCTGGCGGGTCTTGCCCTGTCTGCCAAAGAGGGCACGCCCTATAGTGCCGGTCTGAGCCATGGCGGTCTGGAGACCAGGCTCACGGTGGGAGATGGGCTGGTGCAGATCCGGGATGTCCCCTGTGTGCTGGGCACGACCCATGGTCTGTTCCCGGAGGAGCTGTCCTATGTGGTCGTGGCGCATCGGTACACGGAGCAGTCGGATGCCCAGCGGCTGACAGCCTTTCTGCAGACCCTTTCGGGGAAGAGCGGCACATTCACCCTGAGCAAGAAGCTCGTGACCGGGGCATTCCCCGGTGCGGACAAGAAAAACAGCCAGACGGGCGAGACCATGAACGAGGACTGGAACGAGCTCCTGCACCGATATGCGGCAAGCTGCACCATCGCGCTGGCGTAATGCAGAATGCAGGATGAGGGCGGGCTTGGCTCCCCCTTTGGGGGAGCTGGCAGCCCGAAGGGCTGACTGAGAGGGCATCCGCCCCTACGAACGATGTTCGATGGTGCCTGTAGGGGCGGCCATTGGCCGCCGCGTGCAGCTGATAACAAAGGAGGAACTTATGGAACGATTTTTGAAAGCCGCAGAGGGCATGGTCCTGACCGATGGGAGGACCGTTGCCGACTGCGTATATCTTGCCGAAGCTGAGCAGGCCGCCGCTTGGCAGGAAGTGACGGCGGAGGAGGCGGCGCGTCTTGCTCCGGCAGAGGCGGCGGACTATGAGGATGCGCTCCGTGGCTTTGGGGTGATGATATGACGAAGAAAGAACTGGAACAGGTGGTCCATACAGCCAGGTGTGCGACAGGAGATGCGCTCCAGATCCTCTACGATGCCCTCAATGCCGGTCAGCGCAAGAAGCTCTTGAAGGATGATGTGGTGTATGCGCTGCTGCAGCAGTATGAGGTGATCCTATGACGGAGAGCGTGCTGGTGGCGATCTTGTCGCTCTTCGGTACGCTGGCAGGTACCTTGGGCGGCATCGTCGTGTCCAACAAGCTGGTCAACTTCCGCCTGCAGCAGCTGGAGGAGAAGGTGCAGGCCCACAATCATCTGGTGGAGCGCACCTATCGTCTGGAGGGCGAGGTGGAGCTGCTCCATGAGCATATCAAAGTTGCCGACCACAGGATCAAAGACTTGGAGGGATGTATATGAGGACATGGATCCATGCGGCATCGGTCCGCGCATTAAAGACCATGGCTCAGACTGCCGCTGCCACCATCGGTACGGCGGCGGTGCTGGGTGAGGTCAACTGGCTGATGGTGGGCTCTGCCTCGGTGTTGGCAGGCATTTTGTCTTTGCTGACTTCCGTGGCAGGTCTGCCGGAGGTCGGGGGATGATCCCCTGTAAACGAGAGAACTACGGCGGTCTGCGGCAGGGCCCCGTGGAATATCTGGTGGTCCACTACACCGGTGCGCCCGGTGATACGGCAAGGAACAACGGCCTGTATTTCGCAAGGGAGCAGGTGGGTGCCTCTGCCCATTATTTCGTGGATGAAAAAGAGGTGGTGGCCTCTGTGCCGGAGACCTGCACGGCATGGCACTGCGGCGGCGCACACTACCGGCATCCATACTGCCGCAACGGAAATTCCATCGGCATCGAGATCTGCACCAAGGGCGCACCCGGGGCATACCGCCTGGACCCCCTTGCAGTGGAGCGGGCGCAGGCCCTGATCCGGGCGCTGATGGCGAAATATCAGATCACGCCCGACCGTGTCCTGCGTCACTATGATGTGACGGGCAAGCTGTGCCCGCAGCCGCTGGTGGAGGAGGACGCCTGGGCGAGGTTCAAGGAGGAGATCACGATGTATGATACCTTGCAGGCTGTGCCGGACTGGGCACGGCCTACGGTGGAGAAGCTCCTCTCCTGCGGCCTTTTGCAGGGAGAGGGCGAGAGCCTGGGCCTGAGCCGGGATATGGTGCGGATGCTCACGATCCTGGACAGGGCCGGTGTATTTGAAAAGGAGGGACGATATGAGTCTTAGCAGTGCGGATCAGAAAAATCTCTCTGCCGGTGAGCAGAGCCAGATCAAAAAGTACAAGAGCGACTGGCAGGCCGCCTATGAGAAGGGCGACAAGGCCGGTATGGATGCCGCCCACGCAGGCGCGGAAGCCATCCGCGCCGGGAAGGGCTATTCCGGCGGTGCCGACGGCAGCGGCGAATTCAAGCTCGGCAGCGGCGGCGGTATGACGGCGGCACAGGTGCAGAAATGGGCGGAGGATTATAAATATACCAACTACGATGCCCAGAGCGGCTGGGTCAACGGCTTCTCCGATGCCATGAACCACCGCAGCATGGCGAACTTCATCCGCCAGCAGATGCAGGCCAACTCCGATGCCTGGGCATCGGCGGACGAGGCAGGCAAGGCGTATCTCCACGAGCAGAACCTGCAGCTGGCGCAGATCCTGCAAGATCACACAGGCGGCACGAGGAGCACCTACAATGCGGAGTTTGGCCGCTGGGAGACGGAAAACCCCAATCTGGGCTACGGCTATAATCTGAAAAACTATGAGGATGAGGACTGGTATAAGAACCAGTACGGCATGACCGATGAACAGCTGGACAAGTACCGCAATGATACGGACCGCTACCACAACTATGTGGACCAGGATCTGATCCGCAACTGGATCGATGAGTCCAGCGGCTATACCGGCATATATGCCCAGTTCGTGAACGGCCCTTACGGTCAGCTCCTCATGGGCACCCACGGTGTGGCGCCCTCTACCTACATCGATCTCAGCGGCGACGGCTTTGCCGACGAGCTCGATGGCAGGATGCCGCCCAGAGACGAGAACGGCGATATCATCCCCAGAGCGCCTGCCCTGAAGGACAACAACAGCATGGAGGACTATACCAGGTCCGCCGGCCGTATGTCCTATGTGGATGACCGCGGTGTGATCCAGCCGGGCACGATGCTGCAGACGAACCCGGCAGGCGCGGACTATGACAACGGCACGATCCTGGGCCATACCCCGGCTGCTGCCGTGCAAAAGGAGTCGGAGCCTGCCATGGGAACGCTGGAGCTTTGGCAGCAGAGCGCCATGGAGCAGGCAGCCGCACAGCGCGGACATGCCGTGGATGTGGCGGTGCAGCAGCTCTTGCAGGCACAGGCCGAGGCGGAGCAGGCACAGCAGACCCGTCTGGATCAGATCGCCCGGGAGGAGATGCAGGGGCTGGACAACTCCGCCCTCTATGCCGAGACCAGAGGCGACCGGGGCGGCATCGGCAAAAGCCAGTATGACTACATCCGCGCCCAGGCGGATGCCAACCGGCAGGCCGTGGCGGATGCCCGGGTGCAGCTTGCCACCGACACGGCACAGCAGATCGCCAAGCTCCGCGCCGAGGGCGAGTTTGAAAAGGCGGATGACATGATGGAGGTCTCCCAGACCTATCTTTTGAAGCTGCTGGAGCTGGAAAAGTGGGCGGCGGAGTATGGTCTGGATGTGGAAAAATTTGAGCAGAGCATCCGCCAGTGGGAGAGCGAGTATCAGCTTTCCCTGGCGAAGATGCTGATCTGAGAAAGGAGCAAGACATGGAAGAATCTGTCACCAGAGATATGGAGGGACAGGTCCGCGCCCTCTATGCGGAGCACCCTGAGCTGAAAGGAGAGGCGCTTCCGGAGGAGGTGGTCACGGCCTGTGCCGTGGAGGGCAGAGAGCTGAAGGATGCCTATGAAGCCTACAATGCCGCCCGGGAGGAAAAAAAGAAGCCCGCCGCCTATGCGCCTGTCAGGAGCGTCACAAGGGGCGGTGCGGTCGAGGCCAAGCCCGGCGATGCGTTTTTGAAGGGCTTTGATGCCGCGTGGTAAAAACTTTTTGAAGATTTAACGATCTTTTAACAAAGTGCCTCTAACTTATTTAAAGAACGGACGATAAGATATAGGCACAGAGTAAGTTTCTTTTTCATTTTCCTCTCCTTTTTTCTTTAAACAGACGCCGCGACGGTCAGGTCAAACCGTCGCGGCGTTTGTTTATGTTTGAAATGAATAATGAATGATGAATGATCGAGGTGTCCGCGTTGCGGACGATCTGAATAAGCGGGCGACCCTCGTGCCCCCTTTTAGGGGCTCCGCGAAGCGGTGGGGGTTGGGGGACGATATCCCTGTACCGTAAAACGACACCGTAGGGGCGACCATTGGTCGCCCGGTGCAGGCAGTTACGAACACGAACGCACCGCCCCCATGCTTGTCATCGCGAGCGCATGAAATGCGCGTGGCGATCTCAGGGTATTGTCGATATTCGCCGCAATGCGGCGATCGATATATTTGCCTGCGGCAAATTCGATATGTTCGTTTCACGAACCCGATATGCTATCGCTCCCATCTCGCGCGAAGCGCATATCGAGTGCGGCGCACATATCGAGGGCGAAGCGCATATCGACGCTCCTTGCAAGGGAGCGATATCGGCGGCAGGCTTGCCCTGCCGTGTGCAGGCAGTTTTCGGGCGGATGAGGGCATCCGCCCCTACGAACGGTGTTCGATGGTGCAAAGGCTCCCTTGCGTAAAGGGCGCGACGCGTTAAGAAAATATGCCAGTGGCATATTTTTAGCCAAAGCGGGGAGCAAGCTGCGCTTGCGACCTGGGCCGAAGGCTGTCAGCGAAGCTGACTGAGGGATCGTGGTGCAGGCAGTTCAGCGCTCCAACGGCGGGAAAAACACCAGCATACTTGGGTCGTTCTCCACCGTGTCGGGGTCGATGTCCTTTTGTCTGCACCATGCGAAGAAGGCGCGGTTCAAAAATTTGTCCACGCCCTGCATGGCGGCGGTGAGGGCGATCTCATCGTCTCCCACATACAGGGTGCTGTTCCAGCCGCTCCTGGCGAGGAAGCTCTCCTGGGCGCGGATCTCCTCATAGCGGTAGGAGCGGGCCTTGCCTGTCAGAGTGCGGCAGGTGAAGCCCTCCTCATCAAAGAAGATGCCGAAGCGGAAGAAGCTCACCAGCAAAAACAGTCCCATGACCAAAACGCCCCATGCGCTTGCCCACAGGAGCGTTTCCGAAAGGGGCACGAACAGCAATGCCATGATGGCGGCGATCGTCAGGACGATACCGAAGATGAAGCTGTAGCGCGGCATCCTGACCACATTGCCCTTTTCTGCGTGACGGGGCTTGGGCAGGAGCTTTTTGAGCAGGAAGTCACAAAGGGCGATGATGCCGAACACCACAGCCACCAGCAGGGCATACAGAAGATAGATCATCCTGTGACCTCCTGCGAAAGGACATAGTCCACAGGGATATCGTGGGCATCCACCTCCAGCTGCTCGTACAGCTGGAAGCCGTAGCACATGGCGATGGTGGGATGGTGGGGATGGGCCTCCAGATAGCGGTCGTAGAAGCCGCCGCCGTAGCCGCACCGATGGCCCTCCGGGTCGAAGGCAAGACCGGGCATCATGACGAGGGCCGTCTCATCGACTGCCTCCGGGCCGTCGTCGATGGGCTCGGGGATATCACAGTAGCCAAGCGCCACTCTGGAAAGGTCGTCCAGCCAGATGAAGATCATTTTATCGTCAATGACCTTGGGAACGGCAACGCGCTTGCCGTCCTTCTGCGCCTGTTCCAGCATAGGCATGGTACGGACTTCTTGGTTATAACTCAAATAGCCGAAGATGCTCTTGGCCTCTTGGTAGGCAGGATGGGCCCTCAGCTGTTCCCCCAGCAGGGAACTGGTCTTTTCGATCTGCGCCTCTGTCATGGCGCGCTTTTTTTCTCTTATTTCGGCACGCAGTGCTTTTTTGTCTAACATGGGTATCACCTCATGAGTATCATAGCACAGTTTTCCCCGCAGCGCAACCGAACAACGCTGTAGGGGCGACCATTGGTCGCCCGCGTGCAGGCAGTTTCGGGCGGATGAGGGCATCCGCCCCTACGAACGGTGTTCGATAGTGCTCCGTAGGGGCCGACCCGCGTGTCGGCCCGGTGCAGGCATTTACGGCCGGCAGGGGTCTGCCGGCCCTACGGGTGCGTGTGTAGGGCGGCCGGACCCTCGGCCGCCGCGTGCAGGCAGTTTGTTCGGGCGACCAATGGTCGCCCCTACGAATACGAACGCACGACTGCCATTGATGTAGGGGCGAGCACTGCTCG
>JAFSHB010000006.1 GCA_017440525.1 Oscillospiraceae bacterium
CCGGTGCCGCCGCCCATACCGGCGGTGATAAAGACCATATCGGTGCCTTCCAGCAGCTTTGCCAGCGCAGCCTTGGATTCCTCGGCAGACTTCTGACCGATCTCAGGCTTGGATCCTGCGCCCATACCGTTGGTGAGCTTCTCACCGATCTGGACCTTGTTCTTGCACTTGGACTTATTGAGATCCTGCTTGTCGGTATTGACGATGACGAAATCCACACCGCCGACATTGTCTTCCATCATGCGGTTGACGACATTGTTGCCGGCACCGCCGACACCGATCACTTTAATAGAAACGACTTTTTCTTCAAAATCAGGCATGAGAGATCCTCCTATGTATCATCTGTATATCAGTTCATAGCATCGCTTGGTCATTTTGCGGTGTAAGTTCACATAACTTCACCTATCTATAATATCTCTAAAATGCGCTTAGGTCAATAGAAAATCGTAAGTTCCACAGAAAATTTACATTTTATTCCCAGGGGATGAACCGAACGCTGTGTTCCGAGGCCATGGTCAGATCGATGATACCGACCTGATGATCCTCCAGACGATCGACGACCTCCTGCAGACACCAGACCTTATACTCCAGCGCATCGGTGCCGCCAAGACGGATCTCGAAACGGTCGGCGCACAGGATCCGGATATCGAAATTCTTTTCACAGTCGATCTGCGTGATCATGCCGATCAGCCCGGTGCCTTCCATTTGGGAAAGGACCTGCAGGGCCGCGTCCATGCTGTCTTCCATCCCTTCGGATGCGACCGCGTCCGCGCCTGCCGAGGGTGCCACCAGTGTAAAGCCGGTGAGCTCCACGATCTGACCTTCAAAATCCTCCAGACTGCTGCCCAGAACACGCCCCTGTGCATTGACATACCAAGTGCTTCCCGTATCGGAGCTCACAAGGCCCGCGATCTCGCTCTCGACCACCTTGATCACGATGGTATCCGGCAGCACCCGTCCGACAGACACCGTCTTCACATAAGGCAGATTGGCATAGATATTGCCAGCCACTGCGGCACGGTTCATCGTCAACAGATTGTCGCCCGGCTCCACACCGGAGATCTCGGACACCTGCTGCGCGGAATAGATCTTATTCCCCTGCACCTGTATCTGATTGACCCGAAAAAAGATCGCCACACCGAACACGATCGCGGCAACGACAGCAAGCATCACGACGAGCTTGCCGACAAAGCCGCCATGGGTCCGGCTCGGCGCGCTCTGCCGCCCCGCAGCACGGCGGCTGCGTCTCCTCTTATCAGGCATAGTATATCCTCCAATAGTACGCTTGCATAAAGCTGTAACGGTATCATTATACACCAAGCAAGCAAAAATATCCAGTCGTATTATCGCGCAGGCCGAATACTCGCACCGAGCGCTGTAAATTTTCTCACCGGATCGTCGTATCCCCGGTACAGATGGTGGGCTCCCGAGACCACGCTCTCCCCTTCCGCCTGCAAGGCCGCAAGGATCAAAGCCGCTGCCGCCCGCAGATCGCAGGCCTCCACCCGTGCTGGACGAAGCACATCCGCGCCGCGGACACGCGCACAGTTCCCCGCCAATTCTATCCGGGCCCCGAACCGCAGGAGCTGCGGCACATGCCCAAAGCGGTCTTCAAAGATATGCTCGGAGATCTCCAAAGCACCCTTTGCCCGCAGGAACGCCGCCATCAAAGGCGCCTGTGCATCTGTTGGGAAGCCGGGATAGGGCGCAGTCTCGATATGGCCTGAAGCACGCAGTCTTTCGGTGCTTTTCACATAGAGCCCCTCCGGCCGCTGGCGGATGTCGCATCCGCTTCGTGTCAGCACCTCGATCACAGGCTCCAGACAGCTCCCGTCCCCATCGAGCAGGAGCACCTCGCCGCCGCAGCCTGCTGTGGCGCAAAGATAGGTAGCCGTCTCCATCCGGTCCGGCATCACCGTATAGGATACACCGCGGAGCGGTGCGCCGCCCGTGATGGTCAATTCGCTCGTTCCGCCGCCCCGGATCTGTGCGCCCATTGCCTGTAAAAAGGCGATCAGGTCGCAGATCTCCGGCTCTCCGGCTGCATTTTTGATCGTAACGGTGCCGTGACAGGCTGCAGCAGCCATCAAAGCATTCTCCGTCGCCCCCACGCTGGGGAAGCGCAGATCGATGCAGCAGCCGTGGAGCCGCGGACCGTGGCAGCAGATCGTGCCCTCCCGCAATGTCACGGCAGCGCCCATGGCCGCCACTGCCTCCAGATGGAGATCCACAGGTCTGCAGCCCAGAGGACAGCCGCCCGGCAGGGTCAGCTCCGCAGAACCGAAGCGCCCAAGGAGCGGCCCTAAAAACAAGACCGATGCCCGCATCCTTTTCATCAGATGCTCCGGGACGGTCTTTCGGAAGATCTGCCCGGTGTCTATGTACAGGCTCTGCCCGGCCTTGGTCACATGACCGCCAAGTTCCTCCACGATCGCGCAGGCACAGCGGACATCGGCGATATCCGGACAGTTTCGCAGCTCGTAGGTCCCGCCATGCAGGACCGTTGCCGCGATGATCGGCAGCGCCGCATTTTTGGAACCGGAGATCTCCACCGTCCCACGCAGCGGTCTGCCGCCGTTTATGATGATCGCTCCCATGTGATCCCCTCCGCATTTTTTGCTATCCTATGCAAAGGAGATCCGGGTGGTGTCACCGCGCCAGTTCGCGGATGACGCGCAGGATCTGCTCGGCAGAATCCACCACCGACATATTTGCCGCCGCATTGCCCATCTGCCGCAGGCGTTCAGGCTCTGAGAGCAGCGTTTTGGCTGTTTCATACAGGCTGTCGCCGTCACATTCCGTTTCCCGGATGACCACAGCAGCTCCATGCGCTGCCAGTACAGAGGCGTTTTTCCACTGATGGTCGTTGGTCACATTGGGAGAGGGGACCATGATGCAGGGCGTTCCTGATGCGCAGACCTCCGAGATCGTCGAGGAGCCTGCTCTGCAGATCACCAGATCTGCTGCCGCCATGAGCAGCGGCATATCATAGATATATTCCCGCATATCGATCTGGGGATGCTCCGCAAGATCCAGACCCAGCTCTTTCACATAGTCCGGCATCCAGCGCCAGCCGAAAGAGCCTGTGGCGTGGATGTGGCGGAAAAGACCGTCCTGCGCCTCACGGACCATGAAGCGGGCGATCTTTTTATTCATCTCCCGCGCACCGAGGCTCCCCCACACCGAAAGGATCAGGGGCTTATCATCGAGGCCCAGCGCCTTGCGGGCCTCGTCTTTTTTCGTGTAAAGGAATGCCTCACGAACAGGCATCCCGGTAACAGTGATGCGTTCGGGGCAGTCATAATACGCCTTGCTCTCCTCGAAGGAGACCATGATGCGGTCTGCCGTTTTCGCCGCCATGCGGGTAGTGAGACCCGGCACGGCATTGGCCTCATGGACCGCTGTGGGGATCTTCAGCTTCGCGCCCATCTTCAGCGCAGGATAGCTGGCATAGCCGCCGGTCCCTACGATCACATCGGGCTCGAATCGGCGCAAGATCCTTTTCACTTTTCTCATGGAGCCCACCATGCCGACTGCCGTCACCACATTATGCCAAATGCCGACAGGGGTCAGCTTTCGCTGGAAATTGGAGACCTTGAGCGTCTCCAGCCGGAAGCCTTCCCGTGGGACGAGGGTGTTCTCCATGCCGTCCTCGGCACCGATGAACAAGATCTCACATCCGGGCATGCGCTCCTGACAGAGCTTCGCCACAGCGACAGCGGGGTTGATATGACCGCCTGTGCCGCCGCAGGTAAAGACCACTTTCATACTTTGCTCCTTATGACAAAAGCTTGTTGTCGCACTGACGCGATACGCTCAATATCAGACCCATCTCGAAAAGCTGCAGCAAAAGCGCCGTGCCGCCGTAGGAGAAGAACGGCAGAGAGATGCCGGTCGATGGCAGGAAGTTGGTGACGACGCCGATGTTGAAGAACACCTGCAGCGCCAGCAGCGTGGTGATGCCGCCTGCCAGCAGCGCACCGAACCGGTCCTTCGCATGGACCGCGATCCAGAAACCGCGGAGGATCAGCAGCATGAACAGCAGCACGATCAGCACCGCGCCCACGAATCCCAATTCCTCGCAGACCACAGGGAAGATATAGTCGTTATGTTCTTCCGGCAGATACAGGTACTTCTGACGGCTCCGCCCCAGCCCCTGCCCCATCAGACCGCCCGAGCCGATCGCATACAGGGACTGGATGATCTGATAGCCGCTGTCCTGCGGATCGGACCATGGATCCATCCATGCCGTCACACGGGCTCCGGCATAGTCCATGGAGGTCAGGTATATCAGGAAGAACAGGCCGACACCTGCCAGTCCCAGACCGAACCAGCGAAGCTGTGCGCCGCCCATGAACAGCATGGCAGCCGCCACACAGGTGATGATGACGATGGCGGACAGATGCCGCTGCAGGACCAGCAGCAAGATCACCACCAGCAGGATCCCCACGAAGGGCAAGAGCCCGCGGAAGGTCTTGATCCGGTCCTTGGATGTGGTGATGAGCCGGGCATACATCATGATAAGCGCCACCTTGGCGATCTCAGAGGGCTGGAAGCTGATACCAAGGTTCAGCCAGCGTTTGGCACCGCCTTCCTCCACACCGATCAGAGGCACCAGCATCATGAGGAACATCGTCCCGGCAAAGATCGGCAGAGCCAGCGGATACCATGTCCTGTAGGGCACACGCCCCACGATCAGCATGATCGCGATGCCCGCGATGGCGAACAGGCCCTGTCTTGCAAAATAAAAGGTGGAGCTCCCCTTCTGGATATAGGCCGAGGCATAGCTGGCTGAGAACATCATGATGACACCGATGCCGACCAGCAGGATCGTCAGGATCAGGAAGGGCATATCGATCATGCCCTGCTCATCCACGATGACCCGCTCTTCTCGTTTCGGTCTGGATGTTTGCTCCCGGTGCGGGAGCAGTCGGATCTTATCCTTCATGGGAGGTTCCTTTCTGCATCAAAAACGGTCGAGGATCCCAAGGCCCGCCAGCAGACACATGACCACGGTCACGCCGACGAAAACACCAAAGATCTTCACTTCGGTCCAGCCGCCCATCTCGAAATGATGATGGATGGGCGTCATACGGAAAATGCGCTTGCCGTGGGTCAGCTTGAAATAGGTGACCTGCATCATCACAGACAGCGCCTCGACGATATAGACGAGACCGACCAGGATCAGGATCAGCGGCATGTCCAGCGCGAAGGCCATACCGCACACGGCACCGCCGAGGAACAAAGAGCCGGTATCGCCCATGAACACCTTGGCGGGATGGAAATTATAGCACAAAAAGCCTGCGATGCCGCCAACGAGAGCAGCAGGGAACATGGCCGCGGTCTGTCCTTTCCAAAGATACGCCACGACCGCGAAGAACACCATCACGGGAAGGGTCACGCCGGAAGCGAGACCGTCTATGCCGTCGGTCAGGTTCACCGCGTTGACGCAGCCCACGATCACGAAGATAGCAAAGATCAGATATACCACCCAGTTGACCGTCAAGGACACATCAAAAAACGGGATGTACAGTTCATTGGTCAGATCGCCGTTCCAGCGGAGCAGCGCAAGATAGGCCAGCGCCACAGCCAGCTGCAGCAGGAACTTCTGCAGAGAGGTCAGGCCCAGATTCCGCTTGAGCTTGACCTTGACGAAGTCATCGATAAAACCGATGAGACCAAAGACCAGAGAAAAGCCAAGGACCATCAGATGTCCGAGCTCGCCCTGCCGCATGGCAGACCAGCCGCCGATGACCACACAGAGCAGGACCGGGAGCATGAACATCAGGCCGCCCATGGTAGGCGTACCGGATTTCGTCTGATGCCAGCTGGGCCCCACCTCACGGATGGATTGTCCGGCCTTCAGCGCACGGAGGATGGGGATCAGAAAACGCCCCAACAGGACTGTGAGCAAAAAGCTCACCAAAGCCATAACGATCACATACATACTATACGCCACCTATCACTGATCTTTTCCCTGCTGTTCCAGGAACTCCTTCATGACCCGCTCCATCTTGATCCCGCGGCTGCCCTTGAACAGCAGCACATCGCCGGGTCGGGCCGCACGGGCCAGCGCCTGCGCCATCTCGCTCTGATCGTCATAGTGGACGGCATTCTTTGTGCTCATGCCGCCTGTCACGGCGCCGGTGATGATACGCTCGGAATGCTTGCCATAGGTCAAGATCACATCGGCAGCAGCCGCCGCCAGACGGCCCACACGGTAGTGCTCCGCCATGGCACGGGTACCAAGCTCCAGCATATCGCCAAGGACCGCGATGCGTCTGCCCTCGCACTTATGCTCCTTCAAAACATTCAAGGCCGCTTCCATAGATTCCGGACCTGCGTTGTAGCAGTCATCGATGATGGTACAGCCGTTTTCTTCAAACACACGCTGGCGCATGCCCGTATTGTGGAACAGCCCCAGCTGCCGCACGATGATATCAGGCTCGACGCCCTGCAAAAGACCGACCGCGATCGCAGCAAGGGCATTATAAACGGTATGACGCCCCTCCTGCGGCACGAACACGCGGAAGCTCTTCCCCAAAGCGTCTACGGTGAAGTCCATGCCGCCGTCCTTCTGGCAGATATCCTTCGCCAGGACATCGCACCGCTCGTTCTCGATGCCGAAGTAGACTCTGCGATGGGTCCCCTCCCGGAGATTCCAGAGCAGCGGCTCATCGCCGTTGAACACAGCCACACCGTCATCCCGGATCCCCTGCATGATCTCCAGCTTGGCCTTGAGGATGCCCTCTCTGGTGCCAAGATGCTCGATATGCATGGTGCCGATATTGGTGATGACGACCACATCAGGCCTTGCGATGGAGGTCAGATAGGACATCTCACCAAAGTGGTTCATGCCCAACTCCAAAACCGCCATCTGCGTATCCTCCGCCATCTCCATGATGGTGATGGGCAGGCCCAGGTTATTATTGTGATTGCCTTGGGTCTTGGACACACGGTACTTGCCTGCCAACACACCAAAGATCATCTCTTTCGTGGTGGTCTTGCCCACAGAGCCTGTGATGGCGACCACCGGGATCCGAAGCGATCCCAGATATTTTCTGGCGATGTCACCGTAGGCGATCAGGGTATCCTTGACCACGATCTCGGGGATGCCGTTGCCGGTCTCATGCCCGACCAGCGCGGCTGCCGCACCTGTCTCTGCGGCCTGCTTGACGAAGTTATGGCCGTCAAAATGCTCACCGGCCAGAGCCACGAACAGATCGCCGTGACGGATATCTCTGGAATCCTGCTGGATCGCATTGATCTCGCAGTCAGCACCGCAGGGCACGATCGTGCCGTTGCACCACTGCGCCAACTGCTGCAGCATCAGTTTTTTCATACATCAGCCCTTCTTCTGTAAGTGCTTGATGACCTCTTCCCGGTCATCAAGATGGAATTTTTCATGTCCGATCTCCTGATAGGTCTCATGGCCCTTGCCTGCCAGCACGATCACATCGCCGGGGCCTGCATGGTCCAGAGAGTAGGCGATCGCCTTGCGGCGGTCCTCGATCACCACATAGGGAGTGCCGGTCTGCTCCACACCGCTCTCCACCTGTGCAACGATCTTCATGGGATCCTCCGTGCGGGGGTTATCGGAGGTCACGATCACGAAGTCCGCCAGCTCACCGCCGACCCTGCCCATGATGGGGCGCTTGATGGGATCGCGGTCGCCGCCGCAGCCAAAGACCGCCACCACGCGGCCTTTGCAGGATTCCCGCACGGTCCTCAGGATATTCTCAAGACTGTCGGGGGTATGGGAGTAGTCCACGATGACCGTATAATCTCTTCCGAAGGTCGGGACCACTTCGGCTCTGCCGCGGACACCGGAGGCATCCGCCAGCGCATCGGCGATCTGCTCCAGAGACAGCCCCAGCAACAGCGCCACGGCACAGACACCGAGGGCATTATAGACAGAGAACTTGCCGGGGATCTGCAGGCGCATGGCCGCTTTCTCCCCCTTGCAGGAAGCATCGAAGGAAACACAGCCGGGCTCCAAAACGATATGGGATGCCATCAGATCGGCTGCTCTGCCGTCAGCGGAATAAGTCAGCACCGGGCATTTGGCATCTGCCACCATGGCATCCGCCGCAGCATCATCGAAGTTGACTGCGCCGCAGTCACACATACCAAAGAGCAGCGCCTTGGCCTGCCGGTACTCCTCCATGGTCTTATGGAAGTCCAGATGATCCTGGCTCAGATTGGTGAAAAGACCGGTCTTGAAGCGGATGCCCGCCACACGGTCCAGCACCAGCGCATGAGAGGACACCTCCATGATCACATGGGTACAGCCTGCATCGTACATTTTTTTGAACAGCTCCTGCAGTTCAAAGCTCTCAGGGGTGGTGCGCTCTGTCTCCAGGACCTCCTCGCCGATCATATTCTGGATCGTACCGACAAGGCCGACCTTTGCACCGCATTCCTTCTCCAAGATGTGCTTGAGGAGATAGGTGCTGGTGGTCTTGCCGTTGGTGCCGGTGATGCCGATCATGGTCATCTTATCGGCCGGATGACCGAACCAGTTGGCACCAAGCCGGGCCAGCGCAAGGCGGGAATTTTTGACAAGGATATAGTCCCCCGTCTCAGGAGCATGCTCGCACAGCACGACGGCTGCACCTTTTTCCTGCGCCATGGGGATGAAACGGTGTCCATCGGCGGCAAAGCCGGAGATGGCAACGAACAGATCGCCGGGCTGTGTCTTTCGGCTGTCGTGGCAGATGCCTGTGATCTCCAGCGCGTCATCTGCGTGCAGCTCCATGATATCCAGTCCCAAGAGCAGTTCCCTGAGTTTCATAGTTTGATCCTCCTTGTCGTTCTGTCTTATTCGCCCGCGGAATAGTCGGTGAATTCCACGGTGATCATGGTGCCTCTTGGCACCTGTGTGCCTGCCGGGATATCCTGATAGGTCGCGGTGACATTGGGGTCGTGCTTATTGGCACCGGTGATCAGCATATACAGGCCGTTGGTCGTGATCAGATAGTTGGCATTGTTCAGGTTATAGGTCAAAACATCGGGCACCGTCACAAGATCTGTAGGCGCCGACTGGTTGAAGTACAGCACGACCTCTGACTTGCCGGGGATCGATGCGCCTGCGGCAGGCAGCTGATCCATGATGGTCGCGCCCTCGCCCACCACACGGTAGGTCAGATCCTTCTTCTCCAGCTCGATGGCGGCCTCCGCCTCTGTCATGCCCACAAGGTCGGGCATGGTATGCTCGATCAGATTCAGATCCGCTTCGGAATAGACAGGGTCGATCCCAAGGTACGGGAGCACATCCGCCATGATGGATGCTACCACCGGCGCGGCATTGGCACCGCCGCCGATCATATCGTTGGTCTCTTTGTTGGGCGTATCCAGCGCCACGAGGACCACATACTTCGGATCGTTGATCGGCGCGACCCCGATGAAGGAGCAGATCTTATCATCGACCAGCTTGCCATATTCATCGAACACATCCATCTTTTCCGAGGTGCCGGTCTTGCCGCCCACACGGAATCCGGGGACCTTTGCCTTGCTGGCCGTGCCGTCAGTCACCACATGCTCCATCATCTCGCGCATGGTGGCGGAGGTCTTCTCACTGATGACCTGCCGCAGGACGGTGGGCTCATTTTTCACGACGGTATTGCCCTCAGCATCGATCACTTCGCTGACGATATAGGGCTCCATCAGGTAGCCGCCGTTGACCACGGCTGCCACAGCTCTCACCAGCTGGATCGGTGTGATCTTAAAGGTCTGACCGAAGGTGGTGGAGATCATAGACGCCTGAGAGACGCCGCAGAAGTCCGCCTTGGGGAAGAACAGGCCGGAGGCTTCACCGGGAAGATCAACACCGGTGCGCTCCAGGAAGCCGAAGTCCTTGATATAGTTGTAGAAGGTCTCATCGCCCATACGCACGCCCATGGCGGCAAAGGCCGGGTTGCAGGAGCCGCCCAGCGCCTCCATGGTGCTGAGATCTCCGTGGCCCACCAGCTTCCAGCAGTCCACAGGCTGATCGCGGTTGGCGAACACATGGCCCGTGCCCTCGCAGTGGAAATGATCGTTCACAGACACCGCACCGCAGTCCAGAGCCGCAGACAGGGTGATCAGCTTGAAGGTAGAGCCCGGCTCATAGCCGTCGGACACACAGCGGTTTCGCCACTGGCGCAGGCGGGCCGCCGCGATCGCAGCATTGTACTCCGCCATGGAATCCCGATATGCCTGAGACTCATCATCGATCAGGAGCGCACGCTGATACTGATCCTCCAATTCTCTGCGGAGCTCTTCATCGTAGACCTCCTGATAGTTGTTCGGATCGTAGCTCCCCAGCGTAGCCATACCGACGATCTCACCGGTATCCACATCCATCACCACGCCGAATGCACCGTTTTTCACATCGTAGCGCGCCATGGCCTCTTCCAGATTCTTTTCCAAATAATACTGCACGGTCACATCCAATGTCAATACCAGAGAATTGCCATCGGTGGCATCGTAGTATTTTTCATAGGTATAGAGCATCTCCGCATTGTGGTTGCCCTTGGTGGTGATGATCGCACCTGCCGTGCCGGTCAGGGTGGCGTCATAGTAGGCCTCCAGCCCTTCGGCGCCCACATTGTCCGTCCGCACGAAACCCATGATCTGCCCTGCCAGAGAACCGTAGGGATAGTAGCGCTGGCTGTCCATCTCCAGATTGACAAGACCTGTCAGATCATGCTCATTGATAAAATCACGGACCTTCTGCGCCGTCTCCTCCGGGACCTTGCGCTTGACGATCTTATAGTAGTATGCCACATCGGCCGCCTGCTCACGGATGAAATCCTGATCCACATCCAGGATCTCGCTGAGGCCCTTGGCGATATAGGCAGCAGAGCGGTCGGCATTATAGTCCTCATCGCCCTTGATGCGATGCTCCTCCTCTTCCTTCTCCGCCCGCGCGATGGCATTGGGGTCGAGGAAGATCGTCTCCACCGTAGCGGAGGAGGCCATGATATTCATATTCCTGTCGTAGATCGCACCGCGGTCAGCCGTCAGGACCATGCTCCTGGTCTGGTTCTGGATCGCCATCTCCTCATACTTATCATGATCGACGATCATCAGGTTGTACAGCACTGCGATCAGCGGGATAAAAAGAACGATACCACACAAGATCATCATGATCAATGTGCGGCTCAATATGGTCCTGTTGGCCCGCTCGGAAGCAGTCTCTTTTCGTTCATTCGGTATCGGTCTGCGGATCTTTCTTGCCATAGCCGTTCCTTTCTTCCAAAAACAAAGGGCGGCGACTTCCGATCGCCGCCCTGCCTATTTCATTTTATCGCCCCATCAGGACAGGTATTCCACCAATCCGCCGGCACTGGTCTCGATCGCGCGGATGATCCGGCTGAAGAGCGTCTCCCGCTTAGTGGAATAGATCTCAGCTTTATCGCTGCCGACCAGATCCAGATACACGACCTGCTCCCGCTCAGGGACCGCGAGACCCATGGCGCCTGCCTGCTCCTCGATCACATCCAGATCGATGCCGCCTTCGTAAAGGCTCTCCAGCACCACCTGCTCCTGCCGCAGATCCGACAGCTCGCTCTTCAGACTGCTGACGCGCTCAGAGGCTTCATACAGCTGCACATAGCCAAAGACCACAAGGATGAGCATACACACCGCCACCATCATGCCGAACACGCTCAAAGGCGCGATCGCCATCCTGGCCTTGACATGTCGGCCGTTGATGAGCAGAGGACGATCCTCAGGAAGGCCATCGCGCCGGATCTCAGGCGCAGCCGTCTGCGTCAGATAGTTCATATCATATGCCGCAGATCCGTTATACAGCTGATCGTTTCTGGTGCGTGCCATGGGGCAGGCTCCTCTCTTGTGTTAGTTTACAGTTTCTCCGCCACGCGGAGCTTGGCGCTCCTTGCTCTGGGGTTTTCCGCCAGTTCTTCCTCCGTGGAGACGATCGGTTTTTTCGTTAAGATCTTGACCTTCGGCTGATTGCCGCACACACATACCGGGAACTCCGGCGGACAGGTGCAGCCCCTTGCCGCATTTTGCATCCCGGATTTGACGATGCGGTCCTCCAGAGAGTGGAAGGTGATCACCGCGAGCCTTCCGCCGGGTGCCAGCCGCTCTACTGCGGCCTTCATCATCCGCTCCACAGAGCCAAGCTCATCATTGACCGCGATTCGAATCGCCTGAAAGCTCCGCTTGGCAGGATGCTGCTTCTCCCGCAGAGCCTTATTGGGCATGGCCGAACGGATCACATCCACCAGCTCCAGCGTCGTTTGGATCGGAGCCTGTTCCCTTCTTCGCTCGATCGCCGCGGCGATCAAAGGTGCATAGCGCTCTTCGCCATAGTCGAAGAGGATCCTTCTGAGTTCTTCTCTCGGCCAGCCGTTCACCACATCGTAGGCGCTCAGGGCATCCTGCCTGTTCATGCGCATATCCAGCGGGGCGTCCGCCATATAGGAGAAGCCGCGGCTGCCGTCATCGAGCTGCGGTGACGACACGCCAAGATCGAACAGCATGCCATCGATCTTTGTGAGGCCCAAGCTGTCCAAAATGGACGCGATCTCGGAAAAATTGCTGTGGACCAGCGTGACACGGTCCAGATAGGGAGCCAGCCGCTCACGGGCCGCTTCCAGCGCCACCGTATCACGGTCCACGCCGATCAGCCGACCTGTGGTCAGCCGCCGGGCGATCTGGCTCGAGTGCCCGGCACCGCCCAGGGTGCCGTCAAGATAGATCCCATCGGGCTTGATGTCGAGTGCGTCGATACACTCCTGCAGCAGCACCGAACGATGTACGAACTCCATCAGAAGCCAAGCTCCTCCATTGCTTCCGCCAAGGCCTCAGGTGTCATGGTCTCGGCTTCCAGCCTGTCATATGCTTCACTGTCCCAGATCTCAGCACGGCCGGCCTGTCCGATAAAGATGACCTCCTGCTTCAGGCCCGCGTACTTACGAAGGTCGGCGGGGATCATAAAGCGGCCCTGCTTATCCGGTTCACACCTGCACGCGTTGGCGAACACATAGCGGATCTTTCGAGCCGCAGAGATCGGCAGCGCGTTATACTTTTCCACGATGGCATCCCACCCCTGCTGCGTATAGACGCTCAGGCAGTGATCCAGGCCAAGTGTGACATAAAAGGCATCTCCCAGCTCCTCACGAAGCTTGGAAGGGACGAACAGACGGCCTTTGGGGTCTACGCTGTGCCGATATTTACCAAACAAAGACCTCACCCCTCTGCCATCGGTCAGTCTGCTCCATTTTCGCTCCACCAGCGGCAGCAAACTTTCCACTTTCATCTTTTTCGCGCCATTTTACACCACGCGTAACTACACTATACTCTATTTTCGCTCGAAATGCAATCCCCTAATGGTATTTTATTTCAAAAAAATCCATGTTTTTTCCTGCAAATTCATAGGTTTTCACGATTTTCAAACATTTGTTCGATAGTTCGTATCAACAATGCCCCTCCGAGATATCCCGGAAGGGCATTGTTCAAGCTCCCTGCACCACCGGATGACCGTCGAGCACCCTGACGAAGAGCTTGTCATATTTGCCTTTCAGCAGTTTTTCCGCCACCTGTGTCTCGATCTGACTGCGGATCGTCCTGCGGATCTCTCTGGCCCCGCCATCCCCGTGCAGACAGCATCCTGCGATCGCATCCGCCACCGCACAGTCGATCTGCAGCGATACACCGGCATGCTGTGCCCTGCGCGCAGTCTTCTCCAATTCCCGCTCCGCGATCGCCCGCAGTGCATCCATATCCAGCGCCTTGAACTCCACCACACAGTCCAGCCGCCCCAGGAATTCCGGTGAGAAAAAGTCCTTCAGCGCTCGTTTCGCACCGGCAGGCGCACCACTTCCGAGAAATCCCACCTGCTCCATGGCGTGGCTGCCGCTCCCCAGATTGGAGGTCATTACGATGATGGCATTTCGGAAATTCACATGCCGCCCCATGGCATCGGTCAAAACACCGTCCTCCATGACCTGCAGCAGCAATCCCAGCACATCCCGGTGCGCCTTCTCCACTTCGTCCAGCAGGACCACGCAATAGGGCCTGCGGCGGACCTTTTCCGTCAGCTCGCCGCCCTCTCCGTGACCCACATAGCCGGGAGGCGCACCGATCAGACGGGAGACGGCGTGCTGCTCCATGAATTCCGACATATCCAGCCGCACCATGGCATCCGTGCTCCCAAACACAGTCTCCGCCAAAGCCTTGCACAGCGCCGTCTTGCCCACACCGGTAGGCCCAAGGAACAGCATGGATGCCACAGGCCGGTCCGCATCGGCAAGCCCCAGTCTCCCCCGGGAGACGGCAGATGCAACAGCCTGCGCCGCATGAGGCTGCCCAAAGACTTTTTGCCGAAGCTTCTCCTCCAACTGTGCCAGTTGTTCTTTGTCCGAGCTGCTCACTCTCCCCACCGGCACACCGGTGCGGCGCGCGATCACAAGCGCGATATCTTCTGCATCCAAAACGGTCTTTCCAAAGAGCGTGCGCTGCTGCCGCGCCAGATGCTGCAGGCGATCCCGCAGCGCTGCCGCCTGCTCGAAGCGGTCCTCCCGCACCGCCATGGTCAGCTCCGCGTGGAGCTGCCGTCTGGTGTCCTCCGAGGTGCTGTCGCCCCTTCTGCGTCCGGCGGCGACTGATGCCGCCTCGTCGAGGACATCCACCGCCTTGTCCGGCAGAAAGTGGTCACAAAGATAGCGGCAGCTCAGCTCCACTGCCGCCTGCATGGCTTCCGGCGCGATACGGATCTTATGATGCTTCTCCAGCCCCGGGCGGAGCCCCTCCAGCATGGCAAGCGTCTCCTGCCTGGAGGGCTCCCTGACGGTGACAGGGCGAAAACGCCGCTCCAGCGCCGCATCCTTTTCGATGTGCTTGCGGTATTCCTCCAGCGTGGTCGCACCCAGCACCTGGATCTCACCGCGCCCCAACGCAGGCTTCAGCAGGTTGGCCGCATCGATCGCGCCCTCTGCCGAGCCTGCGCCCACCAGCGTATGCATCTCATCGACGAACAAGATCACATTGCCGCAGCGGCGGATCTCCGCAAGGATATCCCGCACCCGCTCTTCAAATTCTCCGCGGTATTTCGTGCCGGCCAGTACACTTGCCATATCCAGCCGGAGCAGCCGCCGACCCTGCAGCTGCTCCGGCACACGGCCTGCCGCCATACACTGGGCCAAGCCCTCCGCCACCGCCGTCTTGCCCACACCGGGCTCCCCGACCAGCGCAGGGTTGTTCTTATTCTTTCGGCATAAGATCCCGATCACCATATCGATCTCCTGCTGTCTGCCGATCACAGGATCCATATCCGACGCCCGTTCCACCATATCATCACAAAATTGCTCCAAAAGCCGCATGGGCTGTCTCCTTTCCGCCACGGTCTCCGTGACACCGACCAGATCTAGATAAAGATCTGTAAAGATACAGTTTGGGTCTGTTCCGTTTTCCCGCAGGAGCCGTACCCCGCAGGCATCTTCTCTGCGAAGGAGCGACAGCAGGAGGTCCTCCGGCTCTATCCGGCAGCGTCCGAACTGCCGTGCGTTCCTTGCGCTGTCCCGCAGGATCTGCCGCATATTCCGCGAGAGCCCCTGCGGCAGCGGCAGATACGGCACGCCTTGCGGCAGCAGACTGCGGACCGCCTCCGCATCCCAGCCGAACCGGAGCAGGAGCCGATACGCTTCAGAGTTTTTTCGAGCCAGCAGCCCCAACAGCAGATGCTCGCTCCCCACATGACTGTGGCCGAGACTGACCGCCTCACATCTGGCCTGCACCAGTGTCCGCTCCGCTTCCGCATCCAGTGTCACCCGAACGATACGACCACCACCTTTTCTCTGGAAAACTTTTCCCACTAAGAGCCGGATCTATACCTTTTTGCATTTCCTGATAATTTCATTTGCATTTTTGAAAAAACATGATAGAATGGACTTGCAAAAAATAATATGGAGGTGTCTATCCATGGCATATGTTATCACTGATGCTTGCGTCAGCTGCGGTACCTGCGCTGATGCCTGCCCCCTGAGCGCTATCGCTGAAGGCGACGGCAAGTACGTCATCGACGCTGATGTCTGCGTCGATTGCGGTACCTGCGCCGGCGAATGCCCCACCGAAGCTATCGTGGAAGGCTGATTCGTCACTACATCAAAAAGCCTGTGCTCACGCACAGGCTTTTTGCCTATGGAAAGGAGGGCACTCGATGGAAACGCTTTGGAACGGCGTGTGCATGGAAGACAGTCTCTTCCGGCTGGGCACGGATTCGGTCGCCTGTGCATGGTTCGCCAAATTTCCAAAAAGCGCCAAGGTCTGCGATCTTGGCTGCGGCAGCGGCGCGATCGCCCTGATGCTGCTGGCGAGCGACCCTTCTTTGACCCTCACCGGCATCGAGCTGATGCCCCGGGCCGCCCAAACAGCCAAAGAGAATGCCGCACGCAACGGGCTCCCATTCACCGTCATAGAGGGCGATCTCCGCAAGATCCGCGACCTCCTGCCCGCAGGCTCTATGGATGGCGTCATCTCCAATCCCCCCTATTTTCCCGTAGGCAGCGGCGCTGCCGCAAAGGGAGAGCTTGCACAGGCCCGCAGTGAAGAGACCTGCACCCTGTCACAGCTGACTGCCGCCATGGGATGGCTCCTGAAAACAGGCGGCAGAGCTGTGGTCGTCCACCGGCCGGAACGGCTGGCGGAGCTGATCTTCCATCTGAAGCAGGAGCAGTTAGAGCCCAAACGCATCCGCTTCGTCCGCCACAGACTGGAGAGCCCCGTGAGCCTCGTTTTGCTGGAAGCCAGAAAGGGCGGTAGGCCCGGACTTCAATATGAACACGATCTGATCCTCTTTGACGATCAAGGAGAGACAGAAGAATATAAAAGAATGTACCACCGACACACAAAGGAGTGACACCATGGCAGGTATGCTGTATCTCGTCCCCACCCCGATCGGCAATCTGGGCGACATCTCCCAGCGATGCAGAGAGACTCTGGAGCAGGCGGACTTCATCGCCGCCGAGGACACCAGAGTGAGCCTGAAGCTGCTGAACCATCTGGGCATCAAAAAGCCGCTGGTGAGCTATTATGAACACAACCGGGAGGCCAGCGGTCAGAAGATCCTGGAGCGGATCGAGCAGGGCGAGACCTGCGCCCTCGTCTCCGATGCAGGCTCCCCCGCCATCTCCGATCCCGGTGAGGATCTGGTGGCCCTGTGCGCCCAAAATGGCATCACCGTCAGCGCCATCCCCGGTCCCTGCGCCGCCATCACGGCGCTGAGCATCTCCGGACTGCCGACAGGCCGGTTCACCTTTGAAGGGTTCCTGTCCACCAACAAAAAGAACCGGCAGGAGCATCTGGCACTTCTGGACGGCGAACAACGCACCATGATCTTTTACGAAGCGCCCCACAAGCTGACAGGTACGCTGGATGACCTCCTCCACGCCTTCGGCCCCGACCGGCGCATCAGCCTGTGCCGTGAGCTGACCAAGCTCCACGAGGAAGTGATCCGCACCACCTTGCAGGGCGCTGTAGACTACTACGCAGAAAACGCCCCCAGAGGGGAATATGTGCTGATCCTGGAAGGCGCAGAGCCGCCTGCGGAGGAGACGCTCTCCATCGAGGACGCACTGGCGCTGGTGGCAAAGAAGATCGAAGGCGGTCTGAGCAAGAAGGACGCTGTCAAGCAGGTCGCAAAGGAGACCGGCCTGTCCAAAAACATACTTTATGATGAAGCTGTGAAGCTGTAAGAAAAAGAGAGAAGACCGTGCGGTCTTCTCTCTTTTTCTTACAGCTGCTTGATAGCCTGCAAGCAGTTCGTGCAGATGTTTTTATCCTTATATTTCGTCACACCTTTGGATCCTGCACAGAATACGCACGACGGCGCGTATTTTCTCAGCATGATGGCGTCTCCATCCACATAGATCTCTAAGGCATCCTTCACAGAGATATCCAGTGTTCTCCGCAGCTCGATGGGAAGGACGATCCTGCCCAGCTCATCTACTTTTCTCACGATCCCGGTCTCTTTCAATAAAACTCATCCTTTCAGCGCAACGAACCCCCGCTTCTTTTTTAGTTTAGCTAATTATAGTCACACAGCATTAAAATGTCTATTGGCGAATATTCCATCTTTTTAGTTTTTTAAGAAAAATTCTTGTACAAATTTGCTCCATTTGTTACGATCTGTAGTTTTTCTTTCTGTTTGAGGTGTAAAAATGTCTGTAGTTCTGTTGTTTTTTCTCTCATTTTCTGTCTTTTGCAGCTTATTCTCGGGAACAGCGCCCGAGCTGGCAGGCGCACTTTTAGAGGGTGCCGGCCGCGGCGTCACCCTGACCGTCTCGCTGGCCGGGCCTTTGTGCCTGTGGTGCGGCTTGACCCACACCATGGAGAAAACAGGTCTCACCGAAAAGCTGGCAAAGCTCCTGTCCCCCATCCTGAAGCGGCTGTTCCCCAAGGCGTGGCAGGATACCGCCGCCCGTGAGGCCCTGTGCGGCAATCTATCCGCCAACCTGCTGGGGCTCGGCAGCGCCGCCACCCCCTTGGGGATCCGCGCCGCCTGTGCCATGGCAAAGGACTGTGATGGGATCGCCAGCAATGAATTATGTAAACTTGTTGTTATGAACACCGCTTCGGTCCAACTGATACCCTCCACGATCGCGGCTCTGCGGGCAGGGCTGGGGGCGGCTTCGCCCTTCGATATCCTCCCGGCCGTCTGGATCACATCGGTATGCTCTGTGGCGGCAGGATTACTTGCAGCAAAGGTGATGGCGAAATGGTGTTAGAGCTTCTGGTCCCCCTCCTGTTCCTCGGCGTTTGCATCTACGCCATGGCAGGCAGGCGGGATGTCTATTCCCTGATGGTCACAGGCGCGGAGCAGGGGCTTCGGACCGTCCTTTCCATCCTCCCCTCCCTTGTGGTACTGCTGGCTCTTATCCATATGCTCCGCACCTCCGGCGCGATCGATCGGATGACGGCATTTTTGACACCTCTGTGCCAAAGGCTGGGCATCCCGCCGGAGACGGTGCCGCTGGTGGTGATCCGCCCCATCTCCGGCAGCGCAGGACTGGCTGTGGGCAGTGAGATCATCGCGGCCCACGGTCCGGACAGCGAAGTGGGGCGCATCGCCGCCATCATGCTGGGCAGCACCGAGACGACCTTTTACACCATCAGCGTCTACTTCGGCGCGGCAAAGATCAAAAAGACACGGCACACCGTTGCCGCCGCCCTGATCGCAGATCTGGTAGGGTTTTGGATGGCAGGCATCACAGCAAGACTTCTTTTTTAGACTGTACAAGCCGGTCTTTCTTTGTTATAATACAGGGTACGATAAAATGAAAAAAGGATGAATACTGTGGAAAGATTTATCGATCTGATCTCCCGGCGCGTCAGCCGCGCCTTTGAAGAGGCAGGCTATGAGCCCTCCTACGGCAAGGTCACGGTGTCCAACCGCCCCGACCTGTGCCAGTTCCAGTGCAACGGCGCTATGCCCGCCGCCAAGACCTACCGCTGCGCCCCCATCCAGATCGCCAATGCCGTGGCAGAAAAGCTGCAGGGCGATGCGATGTTCAAAACAGCATCCGCGGTAGCCCCCGGCTTTTTGAACATGGATGTCTCTGCCGACTTCCTGCGTGCGTATGTGGCGAAGATGGCGGTCTCCGAGAAGTTCGGTCTGGAAGCCGATCCCGATGCCAGGACCATGGTGCTGGATTACGGCGGACCCAATGTAGCCAAGCCTCTGCATGTGGGCCATCTGCGCTCTGCCATCATCGGTGAGAGCCTCAAGCGCATCGCCCGCTGCTTTGGCAACAAGGTCATCGGCGATATCCACATGGGCGACTGGGGCCTGCAGATGGGTCTGATCATCGAGGAAGTCAGAGAGCGTCAGCCGAATCTTCCCTATTTCGATGAGAGCTTCACCGGAGAATATCCTGCCGAAGCCCCCTTCACCATCTCCGAGCTGGAGGAGATCTACCCCACCGCCTCCGGCAAGAGCAAGGTGGATGAAGCCTTTGCCGAGCGCGCCCACACCGCCACCTACAAGCTGCAGACCGGTGAGCGCGGCTACCGCGCGATCTGGGATCATATCATGCGGCTGAGCGTGGAGGATCTGAAAAAGAACTACAGCGCTCTGAATGTGGACTTCGATGTGTGGCTCGGTGAGAGCGATGCACAGCCCTATATCCCCGGCATGATCGAGGACATGAAGGCCAAGGGCATCACCACCGAATCCGAAGGTGCGCTGGTCATCAATGTGCAGGAAGAGGCCGACACCAAGGAGGTCCCCCCCTGCATCCTCGTCAAGTCCGACGGTGCGACCCTTTACGCCACCACGGACCTTGCCACCATCGTGCAGCGTATGCAGGACTATCAGCCCCGCAAGCTCCTGTACCTCACCGACAAGCGCCAGAGCCTGCACTTCGAGCAGGTGTTCCGCGCCGCAAAGAAGGCACAGATCGTACCGGAGGATATGGAGCTGGAGCACATCGGCTTCGGCACCATGAACGGCAAGGACGGAAAGCCCTTCAAGACCAGAGAGGGCGGCGTCATGCGTCTGGAGCGGCTGATTCGTGAGATCACCGACTATGTGCGCCAGAAGATCACCGAAAATCAGGTGGTGGATGCCGATCAGGTGGATAACACCGCAAGGCTCATCGCCATGGCCGCCCTCAAGTACGGCGATCTGAGCAACCAGCCCACCAAGGACTATGTGTTCGATCTCGAGCGCTTTGCCGCCTTTGAAGGCAACACCGGCCCTTATATCCTCTATACCATCGTGCGGATCAAGTCCATCCTCACCAAGTACGGCAAGACCGCAGATCCCGCCGCCCTGATGGCTCCCGAGACCAGAGAGGCCACCGATCTGATGCTGGTCATGACCCGCTTTGCCGACTTTATGTGGCAGGCTTACCGCGACAACGCCCCCAACACCATCTGCCAGTATATCTACGAGCTGGCAGGTGCTGCCAACAAGTTCTACCACGAGACCCGCATCCTCGCTGAGCCCGATGAAGCAAAGAAGGCAGGCTATGTGGCCCTCATGGATCTGGCAAGGCAGATCCTGGAAGCCTGCATCGACCTGCTGGGCTTTGAAGCTCCGGAAAAAATGTAAAACAAGCAAAAAACTACCCGAAGTTCTTCGGGTAGTTTTTTATCGATATATCGCTTCGCGCTTCGATATTCTTGCCTTCCGGCACTATGCTACGGGATGTCTTTCACCACAGTCTCGGGCGGTGTATCCAGCCGCTCGGGATGAGCCAAAAGCCTTCTCAGATACTTGAGCACAGTGGCATAATAGAAGCCGTCACAGATTCGCTCGTCGAGGCAGAAGCCCATATCCACATACTTTTTCTGCTCCACAGTGCCGTCGCTCGCGATCTCGTTGCGGCGATACTTGCAGCCGAAGGCGATGAACACAGGCAGATTGCCGAAGTCATACAGGTGGTGGATGATGGCAGGGATGCCCAAAGAGCCCATGGAGGTGAAGAACACGGAGCCATGGAAGGGGCTCAGCTCCAGCAGGAACCTGGGCAGAAGCCCAAAGTAGTCCAGCGCGCGCAGCAGCGCGATGGCCAATGCCAGAACAGGGCCGGGCAGGTTGGCCAGGGTGGAGACCAGATCCTCAAAGCCGGTATCCAGCTCTTCGGAATCCTTGACCTCACGGATAGCAGCCTCCATCTTTTCATAGACCTCATAGACCGTATCGGTGGGCTTGAGGTGGAGCTTGATGCAGGTATCCTCGGCTTCGGTGGTCATCTCCCGCTTGACGGTCATGCAGTACTGGATATCGTCACCGCAGCTGTAGACCCTCTGACCGGAGACGAAGCGGTTGAGGGCAGGATACTGGGAAACACAGCGGACATAGGCCGCGATGAACACATGGTTGATACCGAAGTGGGTCAGGCCCTCTTTCCGCTTTTCACGGACATACTTTTCGATGTTGGTGATCTCCAGTTCATCATGGATGGTGTTGCAGGCGGTGTTCCTCCCCACCATGATATAGGGCTCCAGCTTGGCCATACCGGGGAGGGTACGCACCAGCCGGCCGTTGGGACGGTCGCCCCAGGTGGGATGATAGGCACCATCGGCATGGGGGCGCACCGCGAGGCTCATCACAAGGAAGCTCCCAAGCATGACCACATCGGCGACGATGTCCAACTGCCATACACGCAGAGCCGCCCGATCGTAATAAGACAGCAGCGCGATCGCGCCTGCGAACATCAGCGTCAGCACCCACGGCCCCATCCAGCGGCCGCAGGTGATCTGGCGATAGAAGATATAAAACGCAAAAAATACAAGGATATTCAGGAAGATGTACCGCTTGAGCATCTCCCGCGTCATGATCACAGCCGCAAAATAGACAACCAGCATCAAAACAGGTGTTGCCGTGCGGTAGAAATGCTCCTTCCCATCGAGGAGGATCTGCAGCGCAAAGATCAGACAGGCGAATACCGGAAGGACGATTTGGAGCCACACCGTCGTTGCATCTGCGCCTTTCCCGCAGAAATATGCGATGCGGAGTCCTGCCGAGCCGATCGTCAAAAGAGCTGCCAGCCATGTCAGCACATTTTTACGGCTGACGAAATAGGTCATTCTCTTTTCCATAGGCATATTATAGCAATTTCCGACATTTCTTGCAAGTAGCAATAAAATCTGCTATAATCTCAGCATATATCAAAAGAGAAAGAGGGAACTGTATGAGACCCCTTCTGAAATGGCCCGGCGGCAAAGCCAGAGAGATCGAGAAGATCTACGGGATGATCCCCGACTTCGACCGCTATATCGAGCCCTTCTTCGGCGGCGGCGCACTGTATTTCCATCTGATGCCCGAGCGCGCCGTGATCAACGATACCTCCGGCGACCTGATGGAATTCTACCATTTGGTGCAGGTGCAGGACGAGACCTTCAAAAAAGCGCTCCTTTGCTACGGCGAGAGCTTCCGCAGCATCCTCGAATACGGTCGGCTCCATGTGACGGAGCTGCTGGATGTGTTCAGCCTGCTCCCCGATGAGAACGATGCGGCCGAGTCTCTGGAGCTCCTGATGGAGGTCTGGATGCCGGAGATCTTAGCCATGTTCTCTTACCCCATCATTCTGGACAAAGAAAAATTCCGCAAGGAGCTGGCAGATTCTCTGCTGGACAAGCTGATCCGCACCGGAAAGAACCACGCGAAAAAGCCCTTCTCCCCCGACGATCTGGCGGAAAACCTGGTGACCGGTCTGACCTCCGGCTATTATCTGTATTTCCGCAGTGTCTACAACGACTGGAATTTGGGCCGTGTCTCTTTGTCCGCCGGACTGCGCGCCGCCAACTTCTTCTTCGTCCGTGAGAATTGCTACGGCTCCATGTTCCGCTACAACCGAAACGGCGAGTTCAACATCCCCTACGGCGGCATGAGCTACAACAAGAAAGACTTTTTGGGCAAGGTCGAGGTGCTGTTCCGTGAGGATACGCAAAAGCTCCTTGCCGGCGCAGACATCCAGTGCATGGACTTTGAGGACCTGCTCGCCGGGCAGCAGCTGACGGAGCACGACTTCATGTTCTTAGATCCGCCTTACGACACGGAATTTTCCGACTACGAGGGTAAGGCCTTCACCAAGCTGGATCAGGCTCGCCTTGCTGTCTGCCTGAGCAAGACCAAGGCCAGGTTCCTGCTGATCATCAAGAACACGCCCTATATCGAAGACCTCTACAGCAAGGGCTTCTATATCAAGCGGTTCGATAAGCAGTACACCTATAATGTCCGCAGCCGCAACGACAGAGCCGCAGAGCATCTGATCGTGACGAATTATCCGGTGGAGTGATACACCTCATCCGGTATGGCTCCGCCATACCACCTCCCCTCAAGGGGAGGCTTTGGATAAAAAAAGGAAGTTTCTCTTCGGAGAAACTTCCTTTTTTGCGGAGCGATGTGGGCATCGCCCCCTACGCAGTCTATAATGTCAGGACCATATCGTACCACACGGCGCCGCCGTGGGTGGAGGCGGAGATGCCGCAGTTTACAAAACCGAATTTGGCGTAATAGCGCAGCTTCGCTTCCTTGCAGGTAAGGACCACCCGCTCCATAGCAGTCTCTTTGCAGAAAGCGATCATATGCTCCATGAGCGCCGCACCGATTCCCTGCCTTTGGTGGTCGGGATGGACAGCAAGGCCGAAGATCATCTGGTTCTTGCCCTCCGGCTCATGGCCCTGAGGCTCAAACAGATCGTCGGTGATGGTCATTTGGCTCGATGCACAGCCGTTGATGATGCCAACGATCTCGCCGTCTCGCTCCGCCACGAAGAACCGCTCGGGAAAACTCTCGATGCGGTAGCGGAAGGCATCTTTAGAAGCCGCTTCCGCCGGTGGGAAACAGACTTGTTCCAAAGCCGTGACCTGTTCCAGATCGGAACAGGTCACATTTCTCAGCTTATACATCATTGCGAACGATGTCCTCCAGGCTCTCACGGCGGACTGCCACATAGGAAGTCTCCGGCGTGACCATGACCATGGCAGGTCTTGCCACACGGTTATAGTTGGAGGCCATGGAGTAGTTGTAAGCACCGGTGGTGCAGACAGCCAAAATGTCGCCGCGCTTGGGCTCCGGCAGCGCCACATTGGGCTGGATGATATCGCCGCTCTCACAGCAGCGGCCCACCACATCGGCGATGAGATCCTTCTCCGCTTCCGGCTTATTGGCATGATAGACCGTGTACTTTGCTTCATACAGGGCATAGCGGGGGTTGTCGGTCATGCCGCCGTCGATGGAGACATAGTTCTTATAGCCTGTGATCTTCTTGATCGTGCCGACGGTGTAGAGGGTCAGACCGGCATCTGCCACGATGCTGCGGCCCGGCTCCATGAAGATCTTGGGCATATCCATGCCAAGGTGCTCACAGTAGGCCTTCATATGCTTTGCAACACGGCCGATGGCCTCGGGGATATCCACATAGCCGTCGCCGTCCAGATAGCGCACACCGTAGCCGCCGCCCATATCCAGCTTCTCGAATTTGACGGAGAACTCCTGCTCACACTCATGCATGAACTTCAGCATGATCTCGGAAGCACGCTCGTAGATATCCTCGCCAAAGACCTGAGAGCCCACATGGCAGTGGAAGCCCACAAGGTCGATATTGGGAAGGGTCAGAGTATGGCGCACCATCTCCCGGGCCTGTCCGGTCTCGATGGCCGTGCCGAATTTGCTATCCACCTTGCCGGTGGCGATGGCCTCGTAGGTGTGGGGATCCACACCGGGAGTCAGGCGGAGCAGGATGGCCTGCTTTTTGCCCTTCTGCCCTGCGATCTGATCGATCATATCCAGCTCCTCGCGGTTATCCACCACGAAATAGCCGATGCCGTTGTCTATCGCAAAGGCGATATCCTCATCGGTCTTATTGTTGGAATGGAAGTAGGCATCTCCAAGGTCGAAGCCTGCCTTCATGGCAGTATAGACCTCGCCGGAGGAGACCACATCGATCCCCATGCCCTCTTCCTTTGCGATCTCGTAGATGCGCTTGAAGCTGTTGGCCTTGCTGGCATAAAGGGGCTTGGAGCCTTCGCCGAAATGGGTCTTGAAGGCATCCAGATACATCCGCATATTCTCACGGATGCGGACCTCATCCATCACATACAAAGGCGTGCCGTACTGCTTTGCCAGCTCCACCGTATCGTGGCCGCCAAAGTACAGATGGCCGTTTTCACCGATCGTCAAATTACTGCTGAGCATAGCTTGCTCCTCCCGGATAGAAAATATGGAGCTATCATAGCACCAAATGCTAAAAATAGCAAAGGTTTTATCACAAAAACTCCGATCTTGTAATTTTTAACACAAAGAGGCGCTGTAGGGGCGACCATCGGTCGCCCGTGGGCGGGCAATGCCCGCCCCTACGCCGAAACTTGATCTTCATCAAGACTTTTTTCGTAATTGCCAGAATGCCACGGCAGAGGCGGCGGCCACATTGAGAGAATCCACACCATGATACATGGGTATCATGACCGTATAGTCACAAGCTTCGATGGTGGCCTTATCGAGCCCATCGCCCTCTGTGCCCATATAGACTGCCAGCTTCTCCTGCACCTGCAGGACTTCATCCTCGATGGAGATGGCCCGGTCATCCAGCGCCATGGCGGCAGTTTTGAAGCCGTGTTCCCGCAGGTCGGGCATCCAGTCATCAGCCACCGCCCACGGCACTTGAAACACCGTGCCCATGCTGACACGGACGGCGCGGCGGTTATAGGGGTCGCAGCAGGTGGAGGTGAGCAGTACCGCATCCATGCCAAGAGCCGCCGCAGAGCGGAAGATCGCACCGATATTGGTGCTGTCCACGACACCCTCCAGCACCGCCACACGGCGCGCCCCCTGCAGGACCTCCGCCCCTTTGGGCGCAGGGCGGCGCATGGCGCACAGGACGCCCCTTGTCAGCGCATAGCCGGTCAGCTTTTCCAGGATCTCTCTGTCCGCCGTATAGACAGGCACACCGGGGCATCTTGCAAGGATCTCTTTGGCATCGCCCTCGATGTGCTTTTTCTCCATCAAAAAGGAGATGGGCGCATAGCCTGCATCCAGCGCGGTGCCGATGACCTTGGGGCTCTCAGCGATGAACACGCCCTTTTCCGGCTCTTTTTTGTTCCGAAGCTGGGCCTCAGTCAGCCTTGCGAATACATCCAGCTCCGGCGCGGAGATATCACAGATCTCGATCATACTTCCTGCTCCTTCTCCCGACTCTCCCAGTTCATGCGGCCATAGCGCATGGTGCGCTCCAGCATGGACTTGCCGACCTTTGCCGTGAATGCACCCTTTTTCATGCGCCATTTCCAGTTCTTGCCCACGGTGGCAGGCTGGTTCATGCGGCTCTCATTCCCAAGGCCCAGATAGTCCTGCATGGGGATGATACAGGTATCGGCGCAGGACATCATAGCAAGATCGATCAGCCGCTCGTGGAGCATGGCATCGGGCGTCGTAGAGTCGTTCAGATAATTTCTTATGTAAACCAGATCTTCTTTTGACCGTGTGCCGATCCAGCCGGCCAAGGTCTCATTGTCGTGGGTACCAGTATAGGCCACGCAGTTATTGCGGTAGTTGTGAGGCAGATGGTCGTTGGCACCGCCGATATCCTCCGCACCGAAGGCGAATTGCAGGACCTTCATATTGGGGATGCCGCTGTCCTTGACCAGCTGGCGGACAGAGGGCGTCATATACCCCAGATCCTCCGCGATCAGCTGCTTGCCGGGCAGGCTCTCGAAGATCTTGTTCATCAGTTCCATACCGGGACCTTTTTCCCAATGACCGCCGATGGCAGTCTCCGCCCCATAGGGGATGGAAAAGTATTCGTCAAGGCCGCGGAAGTGGTCGATACGGATCACATCATACAGGCGGAAGCTGGCCCAAAGCCGGGTGATCCACCAGTGGTAGTCCGTTCTCTTATGGTAGTCCCAGCGATAGAGAGGATTGCCCCAGAGCTGCCCATCGGCACAGAAGTCATCGGGCGGACACCCTGCCACCGCACCGGGCGTGCGGTCGTCCTCCAGCTGGAACAGCTCCGGCTGTGCCCAGATATCGGCACTGTCGGGCGAAACATAGATCGGGATATCGCCAATGATCTTGATATGGCGTGCATTGGCGTAGGCCTTCAGCTTCTCCCACTGGCGGAAGAAATGGAACTGCAGGAACTTCCAGAATTCGATGTCGAAGTACAGCTCACGGCGGTAATAGTCTAAAGCATTGCCCCACCGCAGCCGGATATCCTCCGGCCAGTCATGCCACGAGGCCTGACCGAACCGCTCCTTCAATGCCATGAACAGGGCATAGTCATCCAGCCACCAGTCGTTTTCGGCGGCAAAGCGGCAGTAATCTTCATTTTTCGTGATATCGCTCCGCTCGTAGGCTCGGCGCAGGAGCACACGGCGATGCAAGTTGAGCTTTTCGTAGTCCACGGTCTGAGGGTCATCCCCAAAGTCCACAGCATCGCACGCTTCTTTCGTCAAAACGCCCTCTTCGATCAAGTCGTCCAACGAGATAAAATAGGGATTCCCCGCAAAGGCGGAATAGGACTGATAGGGGCTGTCTGCCGAAGGGCCATAGCCTGTGGGCCCCAGGGGCAGGATCTGCCAGTAGGTCTGACCGGCCTCTGCCAGCCGATCGACCAGATCATAAGCTTCCTTATCAAAGCAGCCGATGCCGTACTTGGACGGCAGGCTGGAAACTGCAAGCAATACACCTGCGGCACGCTTCATAGCGATCTCTCCTCTTTTCTCACTTACAGGTCATTATACAACATTTTGCAAATAAAGAAAAGCCTATTGGAAAAAGCATTTTGATTTGTTATACTGTATGAAGAATGTGCAAAAGAAGGTATCTCTATGAATTACGCGGAACTCAAGAGCTATGACATCGCCAACGGCCCCGGTGTGCGGGTGAGCCTGTTCGTCTCCGGCTGCACCCACCGCTGCAAAGGCTGCTTCAATCAGGAGGCATGGGACTTCGACTATGGCAAGCCTTTCGATGAAACGGTCATGGATCAGATCTTAGACCTTTTGAAGCCGGGCTACATCAAGGGCATCACCTATCTCGGCGGTGAGCCTCTGGATCCGAGAAATCAGGAGGGGTTATCGATCCTCTCCAAAAAGATCAAGGAAGCCTATCCAGAAAAGACCATCTGGTGCTTTACGGGCTATGTGCTGGAGCAGGATATCCTCACCGGCAGGCTGGGCCCTTTGACGGAGGAGCTCCTCGGTCACTGCGATGTGCTGGTGGATGGACCTTTCATCGAAGCACAAAAGAATTTGAGTTTAAAATTCCGAGGCTCTGAGAATCAGCGGCTTCTGGATATCAAACAGTCATTGGCAAAAAGAGCCCCTGTGCTCTGGGAGGGATCACTATGACAGAATTGAAAGTAAAGCTTTTACGCAAGGGCGCAAAAATGCCCACATACGGCACGGAATTTGCCGCAGGCGCAGATCTTTATGCCTGTTTGGATGAGACGGTAACTGTTGCCCCCCATGAGACGAAGCTGATCCCCATCGGCATCGCCATGGAGATCCCGGTGGGCTGGGCAGGCTTCGTGTATGCAAGGAGCGGCCTTGCCCTCAAGCGGCATCTGGCCCCTGCCAACAAGGTGGGCGTGATCGACTGCGACTACCGCGGCGAGATCTTCGTGCCCATGCACAACCACAGTGAGGACGATCAGATCATAGAGTCCGGTGAGCGGATCGCCCAGATGATCTTCGCATCCTACTACACCGCAAACTTCGTGGAGGCCGAGGAGCTTTCCGAAACGGTCCGCAGCGAAGGCGGCTTCGGTTCTACCGGCACAAAATAAGCTTGGAGGGTCCTATGGCAGACTTTCTTCCCATTTCCAAAAAAGATATGAAGGCCCGCGGCTGGGACCGATGCGACTTCGTGTATATCATCGGTGATGCCTATGTGGATCACCCCTCCTTCGGGCATGCCATCATCAGCCGGGTGCTGGAGAGCGCAGGCTACAAGGTCGGCATCATCTCTCAGCCCAACTGGAAAGACCCCGGCTCTATCAATGTGCTGGGTGAGCCGCGCCTTGGCTTCCTCGTCATGGGCGGCAATATGGATTCCATGGTGAACCATTACTCCGTCTCCAGAAAAAAGCGCAAGACCGATGCCTTCACCCCCGGCGGCATCATGGGCCGCCGCCCCGACTACGCTGTGACGGTCTACTGCAACCTGATCCGGCGGACCTACCCCAAAAAGCCGATCATCATCGGCGGCATCGAAGCCAGCCTGCGCCGTTTGGCGCACTACGATTATTGGTCGGATAAAATGAAGCGATCGGTCCTGCTGGACTCTCAGGCAGACCTTTTACTCTACGGCATGGGCGAGCGGAGCATCGTGGAGGTGGCAGATGCCCTCAACGGCGGCATGGATGTGAAAGACATCACATGGATCGACGGCACGGTGTTCTCCTGCAAGGAGACAGACGGCGCTGTGCCCCAGATCGTACTGCCCAAATATGATGCCCTCGTGAAAAACAAAGCAAAATACGCAGAGAGCTTCTATCTGCAATATCAAAATACGGATCCTTTCACCGCAAAGCGGCTGGTGGAGCCTTACGAGGATCGGGTCGTAGTGCAGAATCCGCCCCAGAAGCCCCTTTCCCAGCAGGAGATGGACAAGGTCTATGCCCTGCCCTATGTGCGCACCTGGCATCCCAGCTATGAAAAAGCAGGCGGCGTACCGGCCATCGCGGAGGTGCAGTTCAGCCTGATCTCCAACCGCGGCTGCTTCGGCGCGTGCAGCTTCTGCGCCCTGACCTTCCATCAAGGCCGCATCATCCAGACACGCAGCCACCAGTCCATTCTGGCAGAGGCTCAGAAGCTGGTCTGGGATCCCGACTTTAAGGGCTACATCCACGATGTGGGCGGCCCCACCGCCAATTTCCGTCATCCAGCCTGCCAGAAGCAGCTGACCAAGGGCGCCTGCCAGAACAGGCAGTGCCTCTTCCCCACGCCCTGCAAGAACATGATTGCAGACCATTCGGATTATCTGGCGCTCCTGCGGAAGCTCCGCCAGCTCCCCAATGTGAAAAAGGTGTTCATCCGCAGCGGCATCCGCTTCGACTATCTGCTGGCAGACAAGAGCGATGTGTTCTTTAAGGAGATGGTCAAGCACCATGTGTCGGGCCAGCTGAAGGTCGCACCGGAGCATATCTCCGATCCTGTCCTCGACCTCATGGGCAAGCCAAGAAACTGCGTGTATGAACGCTTCCTTGAAAAATACAAGCGGCTCAACGACCAGCTGGGCCTCAAGCAGTTCGTGGTCCCCTACCTCATGTCCTCCCATCCCGGCTCGACCTTGAAGGAAGCTGTGGCATTGGCAGAGTATCTTCGTGACCTTGGCTATATGCCGGAGCAGGTACAGGACTTCTATCCCACGCCCTCCACCATCTCCACGGTCATGTACTATACAGGCCTCGACCCCCGCACCATGAAGAAGGTCTATGTACCTACAGATCCCCACGAGAAGGCCATGCAAAGAGCCCTGATTCAGTACCGCAATCCCAAGAACTACGCATTGGTGCATGAAGCGCTGGTGAAAGCAGGAAGGCAGGACCTCATCGGCTTCGATAAGCGGTGTCTGATCAAGCCCATGCAGTCCGAACGGACGAGAAAGGCCGCAACTTCCAAGCCTGCGCAGGGCAAACGCTCCGCACCGCCGGCGAAGAAAGTGCCCCCCAAAGGCCGCAAGCGGAGATAAAAAACACCACCGACTGCCGATGTGGTAGTCGGTGGTGTTTTCATGTCTTTACAGTTTTACAAGTCCCATGTCGAATCGACCATTCTGTTTGAAATACCCAAGATTAAATATCTCTCCCGGATGCTTTTTCGCCCAGGTTTCAGCCAAAGTTTTCAACTCTTCTGCTGTTATCAGTAAGATCTGCGTATCATTATTCAGCGAATAATCTACGCACTCTTGCACACTTTGGGGCGTGAACTCCGGTGCAATGACCATAAACACTGCAACTTCTTTTTCTGCTGTCTTGATGTAGCGATCAAACTGGTTTATATGATCTTTCAAATTTACCGCTGTTTCCTTTGATTTGTTGTCCCACATGATATATCTGTCTTTAAAGGACAATTTGCCATCCGGGTGTTCTGTTCCCGTCAATGTCAGCGGCTTATTTAACAGCAACTTTTCAAAAAGATAGTTTGTCGCATCTTCAAAAAGATGTTCACATTGAAGATCTTTCTCTATCACATTGTTCGCTCTTAGGAATTTTAAGTCTCTTGAGGCTAGTTGTTCATAAACTGGCAGCAACTTCTCCCGTTCATCTTCAGTTTTAACTTCGATTCGTCTCAAGTTATCATAGTATTCCAGCAATCTTTGAATCAAAGCTGCTTTGTTGCCAGATACCATTAAACCCAGTTCGCCGCACCAAGCACTTAGCATGGTAACATCCAATCCATCGCGAAGAGAAAAACCGCCAAGCAGATTGGACGGACGAATCGTCTTCAAGATCACCATTTTCAGTTCACTGACTGTCGGGTTTCCAACAAATTCGATCCTTGCTGTTTCTGAATACTGTCCAGCCTTGGTTACTATATCGAGCAAATACTGCTTTTTGGTTTTTTTGCCCACATAGTCCACCAATTTTTCATAACCATAAGAACGCATTTCAATTCCGTAGTATTTTCTGATTTGAAGCGCAATATCATCCGGAATAAAATCGCAAGTATCTCCATCAGAGTTTTTGACTGCCATCAGCAGCCCTTTGTATTGGAGAACTCTTCGTGCTGCATCAATATCATCAGTCGTATGTAAGATATTCTCAAAATTAGGGAAGCGGCCTGACTTTGCCTCTAACACATGTTGCTCTCTTACCGTAATATTCAAATATCTTCTCAATGCCTCTATCAAATTCTTTTCGTCAACAGAGATATCATTGTTATGCGCCCATGCCACATCAAGCATATGCTTAAATAGGAGAAAGTCCTTTGAACTCTTGCATTCATCAAAATCATTCGATTCGTCGATGATCGTTTTCTCATAGCTCAAAATCGCTGCATCTGTATCTTTACAAGTGGAAATAAAGTCATCTTGATCTAGCAGATAGTCTCTCAATAAAATGGGCGCAATGATTCTTACTGCTCGGCTTTCGTCTAATTTGATCTCTTCCAATCTGGCGCAAATATTCTCATAGGAAGTGTACTGCTGGGATGTTTTCACTAAAAACTCTTTGATTTCTTCCAAGCTAAGTCTTCTATAATCAGCAACATATGCTGCCGCCGTCCTTTTTGCTGCAGAAATATTCGGAATTTGTTCAATATATTTAACGAAATTCATATTTGTCCCACCTCAACTGGTATTTTAGCACAATAGAGTTGAAAAGTCAAAATATAATTGGCATTGCCGAATCCTCTCTGGGGGAGTTCCAAGAGGGGTGCTCCGCAGAGCC
>JAFSHB010000043.1 GCA_017440525.1 Oscillospiraceae bacterium
CCTATGCCATCCACTCCGGCGTGGGCAATACCATGATCGGTGCCAAGGTCAACGGCCGTATCGCGCCGTATGATGTGCATTTGAACAATGGCGACATCGTGGAGGTCCTGACCTCCAAGTCCGCCAAGGGCCCCAGCCGTGACTGGCTGAAGATCTGCCGCAGCAATCAGGCGCGGCAGAAGATCAAGCAGTGGTTCAAGAAGGAAAAGCGGGAGGAGAATGTCCTGCACGGCAAGGCCAGCTTCGAGAGCGAGCTGCGCCGTATCAATGTGGATCCTGCGGTGCTGCAGGGTGAGGAGCTGCTGCCGGTCATCCTGAAGAAGGTCAGCTTCGATACGCTGGATGATATGTATGCCGCCATCGGCTACGGCGGCATGACAGCCATCAAGTGCGTCAACCGGATGCGCGATGAGCTGTTAAAGGCCACCAAGGCCGCACCCAAGGAGCCGCTGACGCCCAAGCCCATGCAGGCTTTGGGCAAAAAGGGCAGCGGCACCGGAAACTCCGGTGTGGTGGTGGAGGATATCGGCTCGTGCATGGTCAAGTTCGCCCGCTGCTGCACCCCTGTTCCCGGCGACGATATCATCGGTTTCGTCACCAAGGGCTTCGGTGTGTCCATCCACCGGTGCGACTGCGTCAATGCGAGCGAGGAGCTGCGGGCGAAGCAGCCGGAGCGCTGGGTCAATGCCGCCTGGACCATGACCTTCGAGGAGAACTTCGACACATCCCTTGAGATCGAGTGCCACGACCGTGACGGTCTTCTGCTGGATATGGCGATGGTCCTCAGCGGGATGAAGATCCGCCTGAGCGAGATGAACTGCCGCACCCTGGCAGACCGCCGCGCCATCGCCAGCCTGACGGTCTCCATCCACGATGTGGCGGAGCTCAACAATGTCTGTGCCAAGCTGCGCGCCGTGCCCGGTGTGCTGCAGGTGAGAAGAGGTAAGAACTGATGAGAGCTGTCGTGACAAGAGTGGCGGAGGCATCCGTCACCATCGATCGGGAAGTGGTCGGGAAGATCGGACAGGGCTTTCTGATCCTTTTGGGCATCACCCATGAGGACGGCCCGGAGCAGTGCCGCAAGCTGGCGGAGAAGGTGCTGGGCCTGCGGGTCTTTACCGATGAGAACGATAAGATGAACAAGTCTTTGGCTGATGTGGGCGGTCAGGTGCTGGTGGTGAGCCAGTTCACCCTCTATGGGGATTGCAGCCATGGAAGACGCCCCAGCTTTATCGCCGCCGCCCGGCCGGAGCAGGCCATCCCATTGTATGAGCAGTTCCTGCGCGAGTGCGAGCGGCTGGGCTTTCCGCCCCAGCATGGGCAGTTCGGCGCGAAGATGGCAGTGGCCTCTGTCAACGACGGCCCTGTGACCATGATCGTGGATACGAAAGATCTGAAATGATCAAAAATAAGCCTCCCTTGCGTAAAGGGAGGTGGCACGGCGGAGCCGTGACGGAGGGATCGCTACGATGAATATCACAGTACTACCCCTTGGCCCTCTACAGGCCAATTGCTATGTGGTGGATGACGGGGGCATCTGCGCCGTGATCGATCCGGGCGCACAGGGCGACCATCTGGTGCAGTGGCTGAACGATAACCGCCTGACACCCAAAGCAGTCCTGCTGACCCATGGGCATTTCGACCATGTGGGCGCGGTGCGTGCGCTGGTGGATGCCTTCGGTGTGGAGGTGTACCTCCATGCCGGCGATACCGATATGACCGGACACCTTGCCAAGGGCCTTTATTGGAGCAGGACCTATGCCGAAGGCGATACGGTCGCTGTAGGCGATATGATCTTCACGGTGCTGCACACCCCGGGCCATACCCCCGGCTCTGTGTGTCTGAAGCTGGGCGATACCCTGTTTGCAGGCGATACGCTGTTCGCAGGCGCCTGCGGACGCACCGACTTCCCCGGCGGAAGCTGGGAGCAGATGATGTGCTCCCTGCGAAGACTGGCGGATATGAAAGAGAACTGCACCGTCCTTCCCGGACATGGCGGTGAGACCACCATTGAGCGGGAGCGGGCATACAACCCTTATATGAAAGAGGCTAATAAGGCATGAAGCTGTACCTGAAAGGCCATAATGAGCTCTATGCGGTGGAGCAGCTGCAATTGCAGTTGTTCCCCGATGAGCCGACGGATACTGTCACCGAGCCCTTTTCCGGGGAGGAGGGCGCGGTATCGGCGCTGTCTCAGGGAAAGACATGGATCACCGCCACCGCCAAAGTCACATGGCACGGCAGGACGGCGAGGGCGATCCGCAGGATCCCTTTGAGTCAGGGCGGAGATGTGCGTCTGCGCAGAAGGATCCTGCAGCAGGCGTATTTCCTTGCCGCCACCGAGGTCCTGGGCATCACGCCCCCCTGGGGCGCGCTGTCCGGCGTGCGGCCCACCAAGCTCTCCACATGGCATATGCAGGAGGGCGGCACGGAAAGAAGCGCAGACCGGATGCTGCGGGATGTGTACTTCGTCACCCCGGAGCGCCGTCGCCTTGCGATCGACTGCTCACGGCATACGATCGAGGCGGCGAGCCTTTTGGAGAAAAAAGATCTTTCCCTCTATATCGGCATCCCATTCTGCCCCACGAGATGTGCCTACTGCTCCTTCGTGAGCCAGTCGGTGGAAAAGTTCGGCAAGTTCCTCGAGCCCTATCTGGATGCGCTGATCCGCGAGATCGCCTACACGGGAAAGCTCCTGCGGCAGTCGGGCTATCGGATCCGCAGTCTCTACATGGGCGGCGGTACGCCCACCACCCTGAGCGCAAGGCAGATGGAGCGGCTGCTGGCGGCGGTGAATGAACACTTTGACCTCAGCGGCTGTCTGGAATTTACGGTGGAGGGCGGCAGGCCCGATACCTTGGATCTTGAAAAGCTGCAGGTCATCCACGCAGGCGGTGCAGACCGCATGAGCATCAATCCTCAGACCATGTCCGATGAGGTCCTGCGGCGCATCGGCAGGAGCCATGATGTAAAGCAGATCTATGAAGCCTACGAGGCGGCGCAGAAGGCCGGCTTCAAGGTCATCAACATGGATCTGATCGCGGGGCTCCCCGGCGATACGGAGGCGGGATTCCTTTCTTCCGTCCGCAAGGTCATCGAGCTGGAGCCCGGCAATATCACCGTCCATACGCTGGCACTGAAAAAGGCGGCGGCCCTCTATTCCCAGCGGCACGATCTGCCCGCAGGTGAAGCTGTGGCACGGATGCTGGATGAGACGGAGCGGCTCCTGCGTGAGGCAGGCTATGAGCCCTACTACCTCTATCGGCAGAAATATATGTCCGGCAGCTTTGAGAATGTAGGTTGGTGCAAGCCGGGCACCATGAGCGTATATAATATCTATATGATGGAAGAGCTCCACACCATTTTGTCTCTTGGCGGTGGCGGTATGAACAAGGTGAATACCGGCCATAACCAGCTGGAGCGATATCACAATCCCAAGATCCCGCAGGACTACATCGCAAGGATCGATACCATCCTGGAGCAGAAGGATGCGATCTTCGAGATCCTGGATACTCTGTAAGAAAGGCGCAATATGGATACCTTATTTTCCAATATCTCCGTCATCACCATGGATGAGCGGATGCAGGTGCTGACCGATGCGTTCGTCGGCATCACCGACGGCAAGATCTCGTGGCTCTCGAAAAAGCCGCCGGAGGAGAAGCCGGAAACGATCATCGACGGCACGGGCATGGTGCTCATGCCGGGCCTCGTGGCCTGCCATACAAGACTGGAGGAGACCCTCCTGCGCGGCTATGCCGACGACCTGAGCCGTCCCGATACGCTGGTAAAATGCTATCCCCGATTGGAGCAGATGGACGACCGCGCCGCCAAGGCTTCGGCTCTGCTTGGCATCGCCCAGTATCTGCGTATGGGCGTGACCTCTGTATCCGACCTTGCGTTCCACGCCGATGCTGTGGCACAGGCGGTATCGGAGAGCGGCATCAAGGCAAACATCGCCAGAGAGCTGATCCTTCTGTCCGAAGAGGACTGCGACTGGGAGCAAGCCTCCGGCCTCCATGCGCTGGAAGCCCTGCATCGTGACTGGCATGGGCATGATGGCGGACGGATCCTGGTCGAAGCAGGCTTCCTTTCTGAATACACCACCTGCTATCCCCTGTGGGAGGCTGCCGCGGCCTTTGCCGCAGAGCAGGGGCTTGGTATGCATCTGACCCTCAGCCGTACGGCTGCCGAAAATGAGGACTGCCTCGACCGTACAGGTCTGACCCCTGCCCAGATCATGAACTGCCACCATATCTTTGACGGCCGTGTGCAGGCCGCCCACTGCGGTGCGCTGGAGGAAGATGATCTGGCGCTTCTTGGCAAAAAGGACACCACGGCCGTGCTGTGTCCCATGACTGAGCACAAGCAGGTGTTTGCCCGGGCAGACCTTGCCAGGCTGGTCAAGGCCGGGATGAACGTGGCCTTCGGCACAGGCTCTCTGGCAGAGGTCGGCTCAGCAGATCTTCTCCAGCAGGCAAAGGCTGCCGCGCTGGCTGCGAAGGTAGGTATGGACGATCCCGCCTTTATGCCGGCTCCCTCGGTGCTTTTGATGGCTACCGTCTGCGGTGCAAAGGCACAGGGACGCGCCGACCGCTGCGGCATGGTCAAGGTGGGCTTCGATGCCGACCTGATCGCGCTGGACTTCACCCAGCCCCATCTGATCCCCGGGCATGATCTGATGAGCAGTGTGGTCTACGGTGCCACCGGCACCGATGTGTGCATGACCATGGTGCAGGGCCAGATCCTCTACGCTTCGGGCAAATTCCCCACGATCGACCTGAACGCCCTGATGAAAGAGCTGGCAGATCATGCCATGCCCAATGTGTTCACACAGCAGGAGGGGGACGACTGATGGAAAAAAAGACCTTTCAGAAGCAGACCTTCCTGCAGGGCGCGGCTGTTTTGGCATTGGCGACTGCCATCGTGAAGATCATCGGCGCGATCTACAAGATCCCGCTGCAGAACTTTATCGGTACGGCAGGCTACAGCTATTTCGGCAAAGCCTACACCATCTATGATGTGCTGCTCATGATCTCCACCACGGGCCTGCCTGTGGCCATGAGCCGCATGATCTCCGAGGCACAGACTTTGGAGCAGCACGATCAGATCAGAAAGATCTTCTCCACGGCCCTCAAGGTATTCCTTGTTTTGGGCATCCTCGGCACCGGCGGCATGCTGCTGTTTGCAAGGAAGTTGTCCGTTCTGGTCGCCACCCATGAGCGGGCATGGTTCGCCATCGCCTGTCTTGCCCCTGCGGTGCTGCTGGTGTGTATCATCGCCGCCTTCCGCGGCTTTTTCCAGGGCCAGAGCAACATGACCCCCACCTCTGTCAGTCAGGTCTTTGAGGCCCTGTGCAAGCTGGTGGTGGGCCTGGGACTGGCGTGGCTGCTCATGGATCTGACCGGCGGCAACGAGACCTACGGCGCCGGCGGCGCGATCTTGGGCGTCACCATCGGCTGTGTGATCTCGGGGCTGTATCTCTACGGCTGCTATCGCAGAGCCATCCGCGGCCTTCCCCGCGGCGGTGCGGTCAAGACCACCCGTGAGACCATGTGGCAGCTTTTGTCCATCGCAGTGCCGATCACCCTTGGCTCTGCAGGCCTGCAGATCATCAATCTGGTGGATACCATGGTCTATATGCGCCGTCTGGTAGGTGCTGCCGGGATCCCCTCCCTGCGGGCCGATGAGCTCAGCGGCATCTATGAGTTCTGCCGCACGATCTTCAATCTGCCCGGCGCGTTCATCACGCCCCTTGTCATCTCCGTCATCCCTGCGATCACGAGTCATCTGACCATGAAGAATCAGCGGGGCGTCAGGATGGTGGAGGGCTCTGCCATGCGTATCACAGGGCTTGTCGCCATGCCCTGCGCCTTCGGCCTTTTCAGTCTGAGCAGACCGATCATCGATCTTCTGACCTCCGACTATACACAGGCCGATCTGCAGGTGGGCGGCATCATCCTCGCCCTCATGGGCCTGACGGTGATCTTCAACTCCCTGATCCTTGTGACCAATGCCATGATGCAGGCCCACGGCGATGTGACGACCCCTGTGGTCAATATGATCTGCGGCGGTGTGGTCAAGGTGGTGGTCAACTTCTTCCTCGTGGGCATCCCCGGTCTCAATATCGTGGGCGCTGCCATCGGTACACTGGTCTGCTACTTCGTGATCATCGTCATGAATGTGGCGGCCATGGCAAAGAAAAAGACCATCGACCTGCGGTCTTTGAAGGGGCTTTTGAAGCCGCTGCTGGCCTCCGTCCTCATGGGCGCGGTGGCGTATATGGTCCATGGCTTCCTCTCTGCCCGCATTTCCGGGAGCGTTTCCTGTCTTGCGGCCATCGCCGCGGCAGGCGTTTGCTACCTCATTTTGGTGGTAAGTTTGCGTGTTATCACCTATGAGGACTGTCAATTATTACCAAAAGGCGAAAAAATTGCTAAAATTCTGCGGATTCGCGTGAATTGACTATTGCGAAAGCGTGAAAAATATGGTAGATTTTATAAGGAAGTCTCAATACACCTTTGAGGACTTTGTTTCCCTCATCCATCTGCTCCGTTCTCCCGGCGGCTGTCCGTGGGATCGGGAGCAGGATCACCTGTCCATCCGCCGCAATTTCATCGAAGAGGTCTACGAGTGCTGTGAGGCGCTGGATACCGATGATGAGGTGCTCATGCGGGAGGAGCTGGGCGATGTCCTGATGCAGGTCCTGTTCCATGCGGACATCGAGCGCGACCGCGGTCGGTTCACCTTGGATGATATCTGCGACCATGCCTGCAAGAAACTGATCTTCCGCCACCCCAATCTGTTCGGTGATGAGACCGGCATGATATGGGATGAAAAAGCGTGGGAGACCATGAAGGCGCTGGAAAAGGGGCAGACGACCCATGCCCAGACGCTGGATGCTGTGGCGCGGAGCCTGCCTGCCACATGGCGCGCGGAGAAGCTCATGAAGAAGGCTGCCAAGGCCGGTTTCGTGTGGCCCGACGCGGAAGGGGCGCTCCAAAAGCTGGAGGAGGAGATCGCGGAGCTGCGCGAGGCGCTGGCAGCGGGAAAAGGTGTAAAAGAAGAGATGGGTGATGTGCTGTTTGCCGCCGTGTGTGCCGCGTTCATGACGCAGGCCGACCCGGAGGAGGTCCTGCACGGCACCTGTGAGAAGTTCATTAAGCGGTTCGCCGCTATGGAACAGTCTGCGGTGGCCCAAGGCCGCAGTCTGGACGCATATACACCGGCTGAGCAGCTCTCCCTCTGGGAGGATGCGAAGGCCGATACCCATTGGGAATAAAAAATAACAGAAAGAGGAATTTCATCATGAACAAAACCGAACTCATCGCTGCAATGGCCGAGAAGGCCGGCCTGTCCAAGAAGGACGCTGAGAAGGCTCTGAACGCTACCATCGACACCATCGCCGACGCTCTGGCAGCAGGCGACAAGGTCCAGCTGGTCGGCTTCGGCGGCTTCGAGACCAAGAAGCGCGAGGCTCGTATGGGCCGCAACCCCAGGACCAAGGAGACCATCGAGATCCCCGCTTCCTGCATCCCCGTTTTCAAGGCCGGCAAGGCTCTGAAGGACAAGGTCGCGAAGTAATTTATGCGGCTGGATAAATATCTGAAGGTATCCCGTCTGATCAAGCGGCGCACCGTGGCCAATGAGGCCTGCGACAATGCCCGTGTGACTGTCAACGGCAGACCTGCCAAGGCATCGTATGATGTGAAGGTGGGCGATAAGCTTCAGATCCAGTTTGGCGCAAGGACCGTGTGTATCGAGGTCCTGCAGGTGACGGAGAATGTCCGCAAGGACGATGCCGCCGCCATGTATCGGGAGCTCCCGAACGAATGATAAAAACATCTCCGTTCTTTGGAACGGAGATGTTTTTTTGAAAAGCCTCCCAGAGTTCTGCATCCGCAGATGCGGAATAAAATAGGATCAAAATTTTCGGGGGCGTGTACCTCGAAAATTTTACTGCTGTCGTGCAAGTGTGCGAGCATAGCGAGTGCATATAGCACGATGCAAAGTCCTGTTCAAAAAATATGGCTGATATTTTTTGCAAAAAAGCCTCCGTGTGCATAAGATGCATACGGAGGTGTTTTTTATGCTCGATCAAAAACGGGAGCAGGCTGTCTGGCAGAGGGTCATGGATCTGTCGGCGCAGGCTCCTGCCTGCTGTAAGATCGCAAAGACCGAGGCTGTCACAGCCGAGCAGATCATGGAGCTGTTGTGCTCGGAGCTGTCGGATGCCGCCACCTACGAAGCCCTTTCCTGCCGCGTCTGCGGTCAGGCGCGGCAGATGCTCCTGAAGCTGGCCATGGAGGAACGGCAGCACGCGGGGAAGCTCGAGACGGTCTACTATCTGATGACCGGGAAAAAGCCCTGCCCCGACAGGCCAAAACGCCCCTGCATCGCCTGCACCACGGAGGAGCTGCGGGAGCGGTACATACAGGAGGTCAAGGGCGCGGAACGCTATAAAGCCCTTGCAGAAAAGGCGGGATCCTTCTCCAAGGTGTTCCGGGAGCTGGCCTGTGAGGAGGAACACCATGCCCAAAAGGTGCTGACGGTCCTGCAGTCCTGCCTGTGATCATTTCCTTAGCTCGATGATCTGATCGCGGAGGACGGCGGCGTATTCGAATTCCATCATCTTTGCGGCCTCGCGCATGGCCTTTTCCAGACGGGCGATCTCCTTGTCCTTTTCGGCTCTGGTCATCTTCACCCCCGCCTTGCCCCTGGTCTCCTTGCCGGAGCGGGAGATCTCGATCAGGTCGCGGACGGATTTGACGATCGTTTTTGGCACGATACCGTGGGCTTCGTTATAGGCCATCTGGATCTCACGGCGGCGAGCCGTCTCGTCCATAGCTTCACGCATGGAGGGGGTCACGGCATCTGCATAGAGGATGACCTTGCCCTCGGCATTTCTGGCGGCGCGGCCCATGGTCTGGATCAGACTGGTGCGGCTGCGGAGGAAGCCCTCCTTGTCGGCATCCAAAACGGCGACAAGGCTGACCTCCGGAAGATCCAGACCCTCACGGAGCAGGTTGATGCCCACCAGTACATCAAATTTCGCCATGCGGAGATCCCGGATGATCTCCATGCGTTCCATGGCGGAGACATCGGAGTGCATATAGCGGACGCGGACACCGTGCTTTCTGAGATATTCTGTCAGGTCCTCCGCCATCTTTTTGGTCAGCGTGGTCACGAGAACGCGCTCTTCCTTCTCGGCCCGAAGCTGGATCTCCTCCATCAGATCGTCGATCTGGCCTTCGATGGGGCGGACCTCCACCATGGGGTCAAGAAGGCCTGTGGGGCGGATGACCTGCTCTGCTGTCTGGGCGGAGCGGGAGAGCTCGTACTCTGCCGGGGTGGCGGAGACATAGATCACCTGATTCAGCTTTTGCTGGAACTCCTCGAAGTTGAGGGGGCGATTGTCGTAAGCCGAGGGCAGACGGAAGCCGTAGTTCACAAGGCTCTCCTTGCGGCTGCGGTCGCCGGCATACATGGCCCGCACCTGCGGCAGGGTCACATGGCTCTCATCGATGAAGAGGATGAAGTCCTCCGGGAAGTAGTCCAGAAGCGTCATGGGGGGCGAGCCGGGGGCTCTGCCGGAGATCACGCGGGAGTAGTTCTCGATGCCGCTGCAGAAGCCGATCTCCTCCAGCATCTCGATGTCGTAGAGGGTCCTCTGGCGGATCCGCTGTGCCTCCAGCAGCTTGTCGTTCTCCTCGAAGTATTTGACCTGCTGCCACATTTCCGCTTCGATCTCCCGGATGGCTCTGTCCAGCTTCTCCTTGGAGGCCACATAGTGGCTGGCGGGGTAGATCGCCACATGATCCACCACCCGGTCGGGCAGGCCCGATACGGCATTGATCTCAGAGATGCGGTCGATCTCATCGCCGAAGAACTCTACGCGGATGGCCTTGCCCGCCCAATAGGCGGGATAGACCTCCACCGTATCACCGCGGACGCGGAAGGTGTTTCTGGTGAAGTTCATATCATTGCGCTCGTAGCGGATCTCTGTCAGGCGGCGGAGCAGGAAGTCTCTGTCCATGATCTGACCGGGACGCAGGGAGATGACCATGTTCTTATAATCGATGGGATCGCCCAGACCGTAGATGCACGACACCGATGCCACCACGATCACATCCCGCCGCTCAAAGAGGGAGGAGGTGGCGGAGTGCCGCAGCCGTTCGATCTCCTCATTGATGGCGGAATCCTTTTCGATATAGGTATCCGTGTGGGCGATATAGGCCTCAGGCTGATAATAGTCGTAGTAGGAGATGAAATACTCCACGGCATTTTCCGGGAAAAATTCGCGGAACTCCGCGCAAAGCTGGGCGGCCAGGGTCTTATTGTGGGCCAGCACCAGCGTGGGGCGGTCCAGCCGCTGGATGATATTGGCCATGGTGAAGGTCTTGCCGGAGCCGGTGACGCCAAGCATGACCTGCTCCTCCAGCCCCATCTCAAGGCCGGATGCCAGCTTTTCGATCGCCTGGGGCTGATCGCCGGTGGGCTTGTAGTCGGAATGCAGTTTAAAGTCCATCATTCACACCTCTTTTCTGTTATTATCATGCATGAAAAGAGAAAAGTCAATTCATATTCGTGCCTGTTCCTGCATAGGATGAGAGCAGGGACAAGGAGGGATGGGATATGGCATCGTATGCCCCGGAAGAACGGTCGATGGAGCTGCCCCATAAGCTGACCCTTGACGGCAGAAAGCTTCTGACGATGACAGGTGTTACGGATGTGGAGAGCTTCGACGATGAGATGGTGGTGCTGCACACCAACAAGGGCACGCTGGTGATCCGCGGTACGGGACTGCATCTGCAGCTATTGAGCCTGGATGGCGGTCAGGTCCATGTGGAGGGAACGGTCAACTCCATGACCTACGAGGACGACCTGGCAGGCGGCAGCAGCTTCTTCTCCCGGCTGTTCGGCTGATGGAGATCCCGGTACGGGCGCAGCTGTGGGAGGTGTTCAGTTCCCTTGCGGTGGGAGTCGTACTGGGGGCGGTCTACGATCTGATAAGAGGGCCGCGGCGGCTGATCGGACGCTTCACGGCGCTTTGGGATCTTATCTTCTGCGGCGCGGTGTGGTATGGGCTCCTCTGGCTGTGGCTGGTGCCCTGTGATGGGCTCCTGCGGGCCCATGCGATCGCATCGGTGGGCGGCGGCATCCTGCTGTGGTCCAAGACCCTGAGCGGCCCTTTTCTGGGGCTCTGGATGGGAGCCTTGCGGCTGGCGGCATGGCCTTTGACAAGATTTTTGAAAATTTTGCGACATTTTGCAAAAAAGTACTTTTCAATCGTGAAAAAATGGGTTAGAATGATTTGTAAGCTGTTTATGACTGCCCTTAGAAGGCATCCCAACGAAGGAGGAGAGGCGCATGCGGTTCAAACGGTCATCCTTGGTGATGAAGATCGTGCTGCTGGCACTGGTGGTGTATGCTACCGTTACCCTGGTGTCCCTGCAGAGCCAGGTCACGGAAAAAAACGCCGAGGCCGCCGAGCTGCAAAGCAGTATCGATGTGGAAAAGCAGGAGAACCTGCGCCTGCAGCAGGCCATCGAGGACCTGAACACCGACGAAGGCGTGCAGGAAGTGGCCAGAGAAAAGCTGGGCTGGGTCTCCAAGGGCGAGATCATCTTTTATGATATGGGCAGATGAGCCCATTTTTTGGAAGAACAGAAATAACATATGCAAGAGGGAAATATGGAGTTAACAGTTGGCGCCATTTTAGAAGGAAAAGTCAAGTCCATCACCAAATTCGGTGCGTTCGTGGAACTGCCGGAGAATAAGAGCGGTCTGGTACATATCTCTGAGATCACCCATGCCTTTGTCAATGACATTCGGGAGCATCTGACCGAAGGGCAGGCGGTCAAGGTCATGGTCATCGGTCTGGACAATGGCAAGATCGACCTGTCCATCCGCCGTACCCAGTCTGCGCCCCAGCGTCCCCCGCGCGGTGACAGATCTGCGCAGAACGGCGCAAGGCCTCGTCAGGATGGCTTTAAGCCCCGTCAGCAGACCTATACGCCCCCGGCGGAAAAGGCGCCCCAGTCTTTCGATGATATGCTCAAGCAGTTCATGGCGGATTCTGATTCCAAAATGTCCGGGATCAAGCAGTACGCGGAACGCAAAACAAGAAACAGAAGAAAATAAGAGAAACGATATGAAGAAACTGATCGCTATATCTATGATACTTGCGCTGGTTCTGGGGCTGACTGCCTGCGGTATGAGCCGCCCGGTCACCAAGGAGGAGGTCGCGGATATCGACCTCGGCAATATGGCAGACGGCGTGTATGAGAACCTGCACTTCGGCTTCGGCTGTAGTCTGGACGAGGACTGGAACATCACACCGGATTCGGATATCCTGACCACCAATGAGTGGGAGGCTGAGGCGGATCTGCGGGAGCAGATGCTGGCTTCTCTGGCAAAGCCCGGCTACTTCTATGAGATGATGGCAGAAAAGGCGGATCTTTCCGCCACGGTCAGTGTATGCGTGGAGAATGTGTCGATCATGGAAGATCCCGACTGCACACCTGAGGACTATGTCCGTTCCGCCGTGGTCACAGCCCGTGAGGCGCTGTCTACGATCGGGATGGAGGGCGCGCTCGTGGAGCAGGTGGAGCGGGACTTTGCAGGCGGACATTGCTTCGGCTACTGTATGAGCTTCGGCCGCGATGACGAGGCTATGTATCAGAAGTCGCTGTATGTCCACAAGGGCATCTATGCCGCCGTCATCACGGTCAGCTGTGTGGGTGAGGATATCACCGATGCGCTGCTGGATATGTTCTATGAAGTATGATAACAAGCAGGCGGTCTCCGCCTGCTTAAAATTTTCCTGTTGCCCATTGCATGCTATGGGTGTAAAATAAAACAAAGGAGGCGATGGTATGAGCCTGAATATCCTGAAGATCGATCCCTATCTGCAGCCCTATGAGAAGGATCTGCAGCTGCGGATGCAGAATTATAAGCGTAAGAGAAACGAATTGGTGGGCAAGGACGGCAAGCTCTCCGACTTTGCCAATGGCTATCTCTATTTTGGTATCCACCGTGTCCGGGGCGGCTGGGTCTACCGCGAGTGGGCCCCTGCGGCAGAGGCGGTGTATCTCACTGGTGACTTCTGCGGCTGGGACCGCCATGCCCATCCCATGAAAAAGCTGGAGCATGGTGTGTGGGAGCTGAAGCTGAAGGGCGCGGATGCGCTGAAGCACGGTCAGCGCGTCATGACCATCGTGGTACATAACGGTGAGGAGCTGGACCGTGTGCCGCTCTATGCCCGCTATGTGGTGCAGGAGGAGGGCTCTATCCAGTGGAACGCCCGGATCTGGGCGCCCAAAAAGAGCTTCCAGTGGACCGACGAGGGCTTCCGGATGCCCAAGACCCCTTACATCTACGAGTGCCATGTGGGCATGGCACAGGAGGAGCCCAAGGTCGGCTCCTATGATGAGTTCCGTGAGAAGATCCTGCCCAGGATCAAAGCGCTGGGTTACAATACCATCCAGATCATGGCGATCATGGAGCATCCCTACTATGCATCCTTCGGCTATCAGGTGACCAATTTCTTCGCACCTGCATCCCGCAGCGGCACACCGGACGAACTGAAAAAACTGGTGGACGCCGCCCATGGTATGGGGCTTGCGGTGCTGCTGGATGTGGTCCATTCCCATGCCTGCAAAAATACCCGTGAGGGCATCAATGAGTTTGACGGCACGGCGGAGCAGTTCTTCCATGCAGGCGCAAGAGGCGAGCATGCCGCGTGGAACACCAAGTGCTTCAACTACAACAAGCCGGAGGTCCTCCACTTCCTGCTCTCCAACCTGAAATTCTGGATGACGGAGTATCACTTCGACGGCTTCCGCTTCGACGGCGTCACCTCCATGCTCTATCACGATCACGGCCTTGGCTGCAGCTTCGGCCCGTATGACCGCTATTTCTCCATGAACACCGACACGGAGGCTGTGACCTATCTGCAGCTGGCCAATGCCCTGATCAAAGAGCTCGATCCCAAGGCCCTGTCCATCGCGGAGGACACCTCCGCCATGCCGGGACTGGCCCTGCCGATCAAGGACGGCGGCATCGGCTTTGACTACCGCCTTGCCATGGGCACGCCGGATATGTGGATCAAGCTCCTCAAGGAAGTGCCCGACGAGCACTGGGATATGTGGAACTTATACAACGAACTCTCCGGCAGACGCCCCAAGGAGAAGGTCATCGGCTATGCCGAGAGCCACGATCAGGCCTTGGTGGGGGATAAGACCATCATGTTCCGACTCTGCGATCAGGAGATGTACTGGTCCATGGACCGAGACAACCAAAGCATGGTCATCGACCGTGGCATGGCTCTGCATAAGATGATCAGGCTCATCACCATGACCCTTGGCGGCGAAGGGTATCTGAACTTCATGGGCAATGAGTTTGGGCATCCCGAGTGGATCGACTTCCCCAGAGAGGGCAACGGCTGGAGCTATCACTACTGCCGCCGTCAGTGGGATCTGGCCAACGCGGACTATCTCAAATATCAGTATCTGCAGGCCTTCGATGTGGCTATGGTAGCGCTTGCTCAGAAGCAGAGGCTGCTCACCGCCGCGCCTGCCTGCCGCTGGATCGGACAGGATGATAAAACGCTGGTCTATGAGCGGGGCGGTCTGGTGTTTGCCTATAACTTCCATCCGACCAACTCCCTCGGCAGCTATTTCGTGCCTGTGGAGCGGGAAGGAAAGTACCGAGCCATCCTCACCACGGATGAGGGGCGCTTTGGCGGGCATGGCCGCGTGTCTACCGACTATGTCTATGAGGCAAAAGCACAGCCGGACGGTAAGATCGGCTTTACGGTCTACCTCCCTGCCAGAACAGCCGTGGTGTTCAAGAAGCGATAAAGCAAACAGGAGGACAGGCACAGCGATGCTGCACCAAGGCGGTGCTTTTCCGCATGGTCGCGGATGCTGTTGCTTTTATGGTATATCTTTCTCCTTTTGCAGATCTAAAAGGCTTCCCCTCAAGGGGAAGCCTTTTAGAATTTGTAAAACAGAGCGATCGATACTTGCGACATGGGCTCAGATGGTGTATCATCATAGAAAACAACGGAAAGGCAGAGCATGATGAAAAACAACGCCATGATCTTTGGAGACAGTTATTCCACATTCAAAGGCTTCATACCGCAGGCTTACGCCGCTTATTATTCCGAAGAAGGCCGCCCGGAGACGGATGTGACGAAGGTGACTGAGACCTGGTGGTATCAGGTCTTTGAGAAAGCAGGCTTAGATCTGGTCTTGAATGACAGTTGGTCCGGTTCGACCATCGGTCACACGCGCTATGATGGGATCGACTGCTCCAAGACCTCCTCGTTCATCTATCGTCTGCGGCGGCTGATCGAAAGGGGCTTCTTCGCGGAGCATGCGGTCGATACGGTCTTTGTGTTCGGCGGCACCAACGACAGCTGGGCGGATGTGCCTTTGGGCGAAGAAAAGCTCGAGGACTGGGAAGAGCAGGACCTGTTCGAGGTCCTGCCTGCGGTGAGTTATTTTCTGAAGCTGGTGCGAGACACGGTGCCAAATGCCAAGATCTACTGCCTGATCAACACGGAGCTCAAACCGGAGATCGATGCGCATATGAAAAACGCCTGTGCGCGGTACGGCATCACACCCATCGCCTTCGAGCATATCGATAAAAATTGCGGGCATCCCACCATCCAAGGCATGAAGGATATCAAAGAGAAGGTCTTGGAAGTGATGAGCAAATGAATGAAGAGCCTCGGAACGATGTTCCGAGGCTCTTTTATCACAGTTTTGTTTGATCGTAAGCGGCGCGTTCGCCGCCGATGAATTTGGGGCGGGTGCGGGCGGCAAGGACGAGGGCCTCACCGATCTTATTATTTTCCAGCCGCAGAGGCACGGCGACCTTTTTCAGGTGCATCCCGATCATGGTGAAGCCGATGTCGAGACCTGCGTCGGCGCGGATCTCCTCCACCGCCACGGGATCTTCCAGCATCCCATAGATCTGCGTTGCCAGAGAGCCGCCTGCCTTGGGCTGGGGGACTACATTGACGGGCTCGGCAAAGGGCACGGCCCTGCGCTCGGTGATGATGGCGCGGTTGAGATGCTCACAGCACTGTACGGCAAGGAAGATGCCCTTTTCGCGGGTGTGGTCGTACAGCGCACGGGCGATATGGGCAGCGGTCTGAGGGTCGGAGGCCGTACCGATCTTTGCGCCTACTACCTCACTGGTGGAGCAGCCGACCACGATCAGACTGCCTGCTTTCAGGCCTGCCTTTTCACACAGCTCCGCAACAGCGGCTCTTGTTTGTTCATAAATAGACATCATGCGATCTCCTTATCTCTGCGCGAGCTTATTTTTTTCAATGACTTTGATCAGCAAAAGACTGACGATCAGGCCGAAAATGCCCTGCAAACCGTTTGCGGGGATGTTCAGAGCCGAAGGGACCGGTCCGTACAAAAAGCTCTCATATATAAAGTAGCCCAGAATCATGGCGATCTCAGCGGCCAGTCCGCCGAGGAAGCGCTTGCCCATCTTTGCGCAGACGAGATAGGCGATGAGTGCCATCAGACCCTTGATCAGGAATGTGGCAGGGGCATAGAGCACATAGCCGGAAAAGATATCGGCCAAAGCGGAGCCCAGCGCGGCGGCGAAGAAGCCATAAGCAGGGGAGAGCATCCAGCCTGCTGTCAGCACGATGCCGTCGCCCAAGTTCACATAGCCCTTGAGGGGCGTTGGGATCTTGACGATCATGGTCGCGATACAGACGAGGGCCGCCATCAGCGCCGCAGTTACGAGCTGTCTTGTTTTTGTGTTCATGGTCTTGCTCCTGTTGCTTGATGAGGAAAGTGTAGCCGATATCTGACCATTCTACAATGTCCAGTTTGGAGTTATTCTATATGGCCAGATAGAAGATACATGGTATATCGGGAGATGTGGAAGATCAGTGCTTGCAAAATGTCCGGCATGCTCCTATAATGTTACATAGACTTTCCGGAATGATTCAAGGATCGGAGTTTGATCATGGAGAATGTAAAAACAGCTTCTAAAAAAATGGAAAAGTATGCATGGCTGGTGCTTCTGAGCTTCGGCTTCATGTATCTGTTCTTCTATAACGGACGGCAGAACATCAATCTGGTCATGACCCAGATGGCGGAGGACTTGGGCTCCACCACCACAGCGCTGGGCGTGGTGTCCTCGTCTTTGTTCTGGTGCTATGCCTTCGGTCAGTTGATCAACGGCAGACTGGGCGCGTTTTTTGGCTACAAGCGATTTATGATCATCGGTGTGATCGCCAGCGCGATCCTCAATGTGGCGATCTCCTTCCAGCACAGCATCCCTGTGATCGCCGTGCTCTGGGGGCTCAATGGCTTCTTCCAGTCTATGGTCTGGTCCAATGGCCTTGGTGTGGTCAACAAGTGGTGGCCAAGGGAAAAGCGCGGCTTTGCCACGGGCCTTACCACTTTCTTTTCCGGTATGGCGCAGGTCACGACCTATCTGTCTGTGCTGCTGTGCCTTTCTCTAAACCCCGAGTGGAGCTGGCGCGCCGCCTTCCGCTATCCCATGGTGCCGCTCATGCTCTCCCTGATCGCGTTCATCCTGTTCTTCAAAAACTCGCCTGCCGATGCCGGCTTCTCCGAGGAGAAGCGCGAAGATCCCGCCGCGGCAGCGCTGGAAAAGACCATCCGGGAAAAGGGCTACTTCTACCCCTATAAGCTCCTGTTCTCCGAGCCCAAGGTGATCGTATTCTGCCTGATCTCCGCCATCGCGGGCATCGGCCGCTACGGTCTGCTCACCTGGGTGCCCACCTACTTCATGGAGCAGATGGGCATGGCGATCAAGGACGGCATCTTCAGCTCCATCCTGCTGCCCTTCGGTCAGGCCTGCGCCATGTTCGTGTTCCCCATCATCACGGATAAGCTCCTGAAGGGCAAGCGTGAGCCTATGCTGATCATCGCCTCAGTCGTGACCTTCTGCGGCATGATGGTGTTCCCGTTCATCAAGAGCCAGCTCGGTGCCTCCGCCATGCTGTTCATTCTCGGTGTGTTTGCCATGGTCACCGGTGTGATCTGGACGATCGCCGGCGATATCGGCGGCAAGGCGCTGTCCTCCACCGTGGTCGGTGTGTTCGACTGGGCCGTGTACATGGGTGCGGCGGTGCAGGCAGTCATGTTCGGCTTTGTGAAGGACTCCTTCGGCTGGCCTGCCATCTTTGTGATCATCGGCGTTTTGTATATCATCCTGCTGGTGCTGACCCTGATCGCGAGAAACATGAAAACGAAGATCTGAGCGCAAAATGCCCTGCGGTGGAGATACACCGCAGGGCGTTTAATTTACAAATTGTTCAAGTACTGGATGGGATCGGGTGGTATAATAGCGGCACAACCGAATACGGAGACAAGGCGTAGCGACAGTTAGAGCTCTAAACGAACGATGCTCGAGCGGGTGTGGCAAGTGTCCATGCTTATCAACAAATTCGGGATATGTTCCGATTTTTGGCAAAAATCGGAACACCCCATTCGGCAGTACGCCCTGTCTCCGTATCATTTTTTGGAGGTGGTCGGATGGAATGGGATCCTCGCAGAGAGAAACTGTCTTTGTCGGAGCGAGATCTTAAGATCATGAAGGATTGCGGCATGACGCCGGCCGAGATCCTGCGGGCGGTGGAGAGCCGCGGAAGGATCGTGCCGTTGTGGTCGGTGCTGTCGTTCTTTATGCTGTATGAGACCTCAGAGAGCCCGAAAGCCTTCTGGCGGACATACCGTCAGGGCGAAACGGCTGCCAGATACCGCGACTGTCTGTATCATGACCGGAAGATCCCCAAGCGCTGCGGCGGTGTGCGGACGATCGCCATGCCCATGTGGCCGCTGGCGCAGATGCAGACCTGCATCGCGGAGAAGATCCTGCAGCATATCATGCCGGATGACCACGCCTGCGCCTACCGCAGAGGGATGAGCGTCAGTGATTGTGCCGAGCCCCACAGAAAAAAACGGATCGTGATCCATCTGGATATCCGCGATTTCTTCGGCACTATCCGGGAAGATATGGTCTTTGACGCGCTTCTGCGGGAGACCGGCTACAGTAAAAAGCTGGTGCGCTTTTTGAGCAGGCTCTGCTGCTATCAGGACAGGCTGCCACAAGGTGCCTGCACCAGTCCCGCGCTGTCCAATCTTGTGTTCAAGCCCTGCGATGAGGCCATCGGTGGATTTGCGGCCTCCCTTGGTATGGACTATACGCGCTATTCCGACGACCTGTATCTGAGCACCAGCGGTGAGGTGGATACGGGCCTTGTGATCGAAACGGTGCGGAAGATCCTGGCAGATCACGGCTTCCGCCTGCATAATGAGAAAACGAAGATCATGGGCCGTCAGCAGCGCCAGAGCGTGGTGGGCATCGTGGTCAATGAGAAGCTGCGGCCCTCCCGCACCTATGTGCGGACGGTGCTGAAGGATGTGTACTATGTCAGCAGGTTCGGCGCCGGATCCAATCAGGTCGCGGCATTTGGTGACTATTACAGCTATCTGCGGCAGCTGCAGGGCCGTGTGAACTATGTGCGCTGTTTCATGCCGGAGGACCGCGCAGTCCTGGAGGCTGTGCAGACGGTCCGCAGTCTGATCGGTGCCTATCACAGGACGCTGCTGGACGCTGTGACCGCGCTCGAGGCGCAGTGCAGGGACGGCTATGTGGTCGTGTTCAGCGAGAACTACTATCGCCCGCTGGTGAAATTGAAAGAGCAGCTCGCCGTTGTGCGCCGCTTCCTGCCCCGGGACTATCGGTTCCACGATGCCGAGGAGCGGGTCTATGCCATGCTCGGAGAGGAGCTGTATTGAAGAGACGAGTCACAGGCTCGTCTCTTTTTTTCGGGTCAAAGGTCACGCCCTCATGGACCTCTCTGCCCCCCGGTCTTGAAGATCTGAAAAAATCTCACCTACCGGATTGACAAGCTCTGACTGTTGGACTATACTTATCCTCAGTCCCGGGGTGTCGAAAGACTGAGATGATTGACCCGTTGAACCTGAACTGTGTAATGACAGCGTAGGGAGTGACTGTGTGAACGCAATATCATGTTGTGAACACTTCCGGACTCATTTTTTGAGGAAGGAGGTGTTATTTTTATGCCCGAAAAACAGTATGTGACCTATGGATGCTGTGGGTGCGGCTGCGGCACAGAGCTTCCCATCACGGGGTGCAGGTTTTCTCTGGCACCTATGTGCGATGACTTCGCGGATGTGATCTTGGATGCAGTGAGCAAGGTCGATACCGCGAAGGTCTGGAAACAGACCGATAAGCTCTCCACCGTCTACCGGGGCCGTGCCTGCCATGTAGAGGATGCGGTGAAGGCGTGCTTTGTCCATGCTTACCGCGGAGGGCTCCACATGACCATGGAGGCGACATTCTCCAAGGGCTGTCCCGGCGATATCGACGGCGACAGCTTCCTGACGGCAGACGATACGCTGTGCAACGAACCGAAGATCGCAGATATCCATTTCCCCGTGGATTGCAAGATCGCGCTGTATCCCATGGGCGTTTCGGACTATATGTCCCATATCGCCCACATCGTAAACCACGCCATCGATCTCGGCATCTACGCAGGCTCTGCCCACTACTGCACCCTTTTGTCGGCAGATGTGCAGGCGCTGTTCTCCTACATCGGCAAGGTCAATGCCTACTGCGGTGAGAATCTGCGCCACTATGTGTTTGAAGTCACCATGTCTGTCAACAGTCCCACAAAATAAGGAGGAAACACAACATGAAATGGAAATTGAAGGATATTTTGATGATCGCCGTCTGCGCCGTGCTTTTCGGCGTCATCTTCCTCGGCGCGACCTATGCAGGCGGTGCGCTGTATGGGCTCCTGCTGCCTCTTGGTATGCCGTCTCTTGGCTATGAGCCTTTTTACGGCCTGTATTTTATGGCGGTGGCCTTTGCGGTCTATGTGATCCGCAAGCCCGGTGTCGGCATCGTGGCGGAGATCTTGGCTGCCGTGATCGAGACCTTGATGGGCAATTTCTTTGGCCCGATCATCATCCTGTCCGGCTTCGTGCAGGGCGCGGGCTTCGAGCTGATCTTTGCCCTGACCAAGTATAAGCGGTTCGACTTTAAGACCATGGCGCTGGCCGCAGTCATCTGCTCCTGCGTGACCCTTGGGTACAACCTGATCGTCAGCGGCTACGATATGATCGCGCTCCCTGTGCTGGCACTGATGCTGGCGGTGCGGATCGTCAGTGCCGTCGTCATCGATGCCATCGTCACGCCCAGACTGGCAGACGGTCTGGCAAGAGCCGGTGTGCTGGGCGGCTATGCCGTCTGTGAAGGCGTGGCAAAGGATCTGGACTGCTGATGGACGCGGTAACGATCGGGGATGTGACCTTTCGCTATTTCCCGGAGGGGAAGCGGAACATCCTTGACCATGTGGAGCTGCGTATCCCGGAGGGCGGCATCACCGTCCTCACGGGACCTTCCGGCTGCGGCAAAAGCACCTTGGCGGCGCTGATGGCAGGGCTGTATCCGGGAAACGGCGGTGTGCTGATCTCCGGCGATGTGAAGCTGTGGGGGCGCTCGGTCTTTTCCATGCGGCCGCAGGAGCGGGCGGCATATATCACCATGCTGTTCCAAGATCCGGACCTGCAGTTCTGCATGAGCACTTTACGGAAAGAGCTGCGGTTCTGTCTGGAAAACATCTGTGTACGGCCGGATGAGATCGGGACAAGGAGCCAGCAGGCGGCAAAGGCCCTCGGCATGGAAGCACTTTTGGACAGACCTCTGGATACCCTATCCGGCGGCGAGAAGCAGAAAGCGGCGCTGTGCTGTCTGTTGGCTCTGGACAGCAGGATCTTTTTGCTGGATGAGGCTTTCGCCAACATCGATACCAGGACTGCAAGGGAGATCGTCTCCCATCTGCGGAGCGCAGCGGATCGGGGCAAGACGATCATTGCCATCGACCACCATGCGGAGCTTTGGCAGGGCGCGGCCGACCGCGTCATCTCTATGGGAGAAGCGCAGGTCGTGGCGGTGCCGCCCAAACGGATCGGGGCGGGGGATGTGCCTGCTGTGGTCCTGCGGGATGTGACCGTTCGGCGTGACCGTGTCCTGATCGAGGGCGGCTGTGCCGTTTTTCCAAAGGGCGGTATGAGCATGATCCTGGGCGAATCGGGCAGCGGCAAGACCACCTTGTTCCGGTCTTTGCTGAAGCAGCATCCCTATGAGGGGCATATGGAGGTGGATGGGCGCGATCTGACTGCGATCCGGCAGAAGGAGCTGTTTTGTAAGGTCGGCGTGGTGTTCCAGAAGCCTGCCGACCAGTTCATCACCCAGAATGTCCTGCAGGAGGTGCAGGCGAGCCTGCGTCTTTGGAAGCGGCAGGAGGATGCCCGGACGCTGCTTGAGGGATACGGCCTGTGGCAGTATCGTAAATACTCGCCCTATATGCTCAGTCAGGGACAGCAGAGAAAGCTGGCGGTGCTGTCTGTGCTGGCTGGCGGACAGGAGATCCTTCTTCTGGATGAGCCGACCTATGGGCAGGACAGCCGCTCCACAGCGGTCATGATGGAGCAACTGCGGCGCAAGACCGAAGCGGGGCTGACGGTGATCTGCATCACCCACGATGAGGAGCTTGCCAAAGTCTGGGCCGATAAGATCTATCGGCTGGAGGGGAGGCGGCTGTATGAAGCTTGAGAAACTGGATCCCACGGTCAAAGCGTGTACGAGCCTCGTATGTGTGATCCTGCTGTCCTTTCAGTATCTGGTGAGCCTCAACATAGCGGTGTTCGTCCTGTCCTTGCTGTTGCTGCTCACTTGCACAAGGGCGCGGGGCATACAGGTGCTGAAGCTGCTGCTCCCTGCCCTTGTCGCGGCCTTCGGCCTGTTCGTCACAGGCTATTTTCATGGAAGAGGCACGCGGGCGGAGGATCTGCAGAAGATCGCTGCCATGCCCTATGCCGTGCGGGCGGCCATGTCCACAGGGCTGTACCCGGCCCTGCAGATCTCCACCAGACTTCTGGCCTATGCAGGCTTCGGTCTGCTGTTCGCCCTCTCCACCGATGGGGAAGCGTTTATCTTCAGTCTGATGCACCGGTGCCGCCTGAGCCCCAAGTTCGCATACGGCATCCTTGCTGCGATCCGCCTGATGCCCAATATGGTGCGGGAGTTCAAGTCCGTGCGGCTGGCGTTCCGCGCAAGAGGGATGCAGCTCCGATGGTATTCTCTGCCGCCTGTTTTTACCATGCTGGTCAATTCGATCCGCTGGTCGCAGTGCGTGGCGATGGCCATGGAGAGCAAGGGCTTTGACGGCGATGCCCCGCGTACCTGCAGCATCGTCCCCAAGCTCCGGTGGTACGACCTTGCGTTCTTTTCCTGCTGGATCACAGGGATCCTCGTCGGCATGTGCCTGCTCAGATACTAAAAAAAGTCACCCTGTTCATCTGAACAGGGTGACTGTCGTATATGGGCTTATCTCTGGATGCGGCCGGAGCCGTCGCCGCCGGCCAGCTTTTCGACCTCGGCAACAGTGACCATGTTGTAGTCGCCTTCGATGGAGTGCTTCAGCGCGGAAGCAGCAACAGCGAATTCCACAGCAGCCTGGGTGGACTTGCCGGTGAGCAGGGAGTAGATCAGGCCTGCACCGAAGGAGTCACCGCCGCCGACGCGGTCGATGATGTGCAGGTCGTACTTCTTGGAGAAGCAGTATTCGTTGGAAGCCACATCGAACAGCATGGCGCTCCAGCCATTGTCGAAGGCGGAGCGGCTCTCACGCAGGGTGATGGCGACCTTCTCGAAGCCGAACTTGTCAGCCAGCTGCTTGGCAACGGACTTGTAGCCCTCGTGGTTCAGAGTACCGGCGTAGATGTCGGTGGCTTCTGCCTCGATGCCGAAAACATCCTTGGCGTCCTCTTCGTTGGAGATGCACACATCCACATACTGGCACAGCTTGGTCATGGCCTCACGGGCCTGATCTCTTGTCCACAGCTTGCCGCGGTAGTTCAGGTCGCAGGAGATCTTGATGCCGCGGGCCTTGGCGGCCTTGCAGGCTTCCTCGCAGATGGCGACGAGATTTGCGCCCAGAGCGGGGGTGATGCCGGTGAAGTGGAACCAGTCGGCACCGTCGAAGATCTTATCCCAGTCGAAGTCGGCGGACTCGGCTTCCTGGATGGCGGAGTGGGCACGGTCGTAGATGCAGACGGAGCCGCGCTGAGAAGCGCCCTTCTCGTTCCAGTAGATGCCAACGCGAGCACCGCCGCGGGTGATCAGGGAAGTATCGACGCCGTAGCGGCGCAGGGAGTTGACAGCGGCCTGACCGATGGCGTGGGCGGGCAGCTTGGTGACATAGGCTGCGTCCATGCCGTAGTGGGCCAGAGACACGGCGACATTGGCCTCACCGCCGCCGAAGCTGAACTCCAGATGATCGGCCTGGATGAAACGCTCGTAGTTGTAGGGCTGCAGACGAACCATCAGTTCGCCGAAGGTGATGATCTTGCTCATGGGAAAATTCCTCCTTATGTTCATTACTGTTATTATACTGTTTGTGGTGGGAAATTCAAGATGGAGAAAAATAATTTTGTAAGTTTTGCACGCAAACGGCGGCGATCTTCAGCGCCTGCTCCCGGGTCATGGTGTCCTGAGGCCGGAAGGTGCCGTCACCCATGCCGTCGATGATCTGCTGTCCCACGAAGAAGCCGATGTAACGCACGGCATAGTGGGAGATGCTGCCCTGATCGTAGAATGCTTCCTCGCTCTGGGGCAGGAACGCGCCGTCGAAGAGGACGCCCTGCGAGGCAAGCTCGTAGGCTCTGCCCAGCATGGTGGAGGCCTGTTCCCGGGTCAGGGTGGCGTCGGGGGCAAAGGTGCCGTCGCCCATGCCGTTGACCAGCCCCAGACTGTAGGCTTTGAGGATCTGGGGATCTTCTGTATCAAGGAAGGGAGAGAGACCTTCATAGGCGGGGATGTCCAGCCCTGTGAAGCGGGTGTAGAGCAGGAGCGCCGTCTCGGCAAATTCCTGCCGTGTGATGGGAGCGGTCAGATCGGCCTGCAGAAGGCCCATGGGGATCAGATCGTAGAACAGGGCGGCCTCCATATAGCCTGCTGCCCAGTCGGAGCAGGTGTAGGCGGCCTCCGCCGCAGGCGCGTCCTGCGGCAGTTCATCGGGGCGCGATTCGGGAGCGTAGAGGGCAGAGATCTCTGCGGTGTTGGCAACGAGCCAGTCGGACTGTGCCTCGTTCCAGATGTGTTCCTTGGCCCAGGCTTCCGTGTCCTCCTTCATAAAATACTGATGGCCGCCGCCGATGGCATGGTCGATGCGGATGTCGAACCAGTACCATGTGCCGTCGATCAGAACATAGTTCCAGGTGTGCTCCACCTGTGAGCCGTCCATGTTCACGAACTCGCCGTGGAACAGGCGGCTGTCATAGCCGAGGTGGCCTAAAAGGACGGTGAACAGGGAGGTGAAGGCGGCGCAGGAGCCTGTCATCTTCAGCATCATGGTGTAGGCCTGAGAGGCCACCTGCCATGTGGTATCCAGACAGTAGCCGTAGTAGTCGGAGCTGTGCAGGCCCGAGATATCCTCCCAGTCCTGCCGAACCAGGATCTGCCCCTCTGCCAGAAGCTCCCGGTATTTTTGGGCGAAGCTGCCCCGGCTCTCCATGAGGACTTCGCTTTCGCTGAAGCGGTACTCGCCGTCCCACTCGTAGCGTTCGCTGTTGGCGATGATCCAGTCATAGACCGTGCGGATCTTATCGATCTCCGGGAGCGATTCCAGCTCCAGCCGGTCCAAGATCACCTCGGCCATATAGTCCACAGCCAGGTCGTCCACATAGATGGGTTTGCGGATCTCCTTTGCCGATGCGGTGGGCAGCATGACGAACAGCATCGCAGAGATCAGAAGAAGAGATAACAGTCGTTTCATAGATCAATGCTCCAAAAGATAGCTCAGTCCCAGCAAAATGTACATGGGGCCGAAGCAGTAGGCCATGAACATCTCACGGTGGGGGACACGGGTGGTAAAGCAGTCGGTCAGGATCACGAATTCCGCGCAGTAGGCCGCCGCACCGAGGAAATAGGCGATGGCTTTGGTGGTATAGCGCATGGGGCCGTGGTGAATCAGGGATGCGAGGAACAGCACGACGGCTGCGCCTACGGCGATATTGCGGATCAAAAGGGCGATATGCTCAGTTTTTTTGTGGGTGGCGTGGGAGATGACTTCCTCTTCAGAAAGACCTTCCCACACATCGTGGATCACATCTTCCGCGTGATGGATGGCTTCCTCCACTTCGTCATGCAGGGTGTGATTCGACATATCAGGACCTCCTTGCAGGTTATTTTATCTATTATAACAAATTTTTCCTTCTTTGCCAAGGTACACGATCGGACATACTATGGTAGAGGTGAGGATATGGATAAGAAGAAAAAAGCGCCCCTGCATGAGCTGAAAGACCGGGAGATCCCGCCGGTCAAGGGCGCAGTGACGGATCTGCAGGATATCGTGAGGCGCCCCGCAGCCATGTTTGGTCCGGCCCATCCTGCCGAGCAGTTGGACAGGACCAACTCTGCGGTGTTTGAGCAGCTATAGTAGCAAACAGACGGATCTTATCATAAAATGTCGTGGAAGGAGACTTCCGCGACATTTTTCTTGGAGGGAATCCTTATGGCATGCAATTCCTGTAATTCCTGTAACTCCTGCGGCAATGTGCAGGGCATCACCTTCCCTGACTTCGTGGCAAATTCCTGCTGCAATCCCTGCTGCGAGAACGCGGTAGCCGGTCAGAGCACGGGCGGCTGTGGCTGTGGCTGTGGCTGCGGCAATGTAGGCGGTACTTCCTGCGGCTGCAACAGATGCGGCTGCAATTCCTGCAGCTCCTGCGGCTGCGGCAGCTCCGGCAACCTTTGCGACAGCTGCCCCTGGCTCCCCGGCTGCAACACCAGAGATTAAAACGATCTCCCCCAAAAGGGGGAGATACATATTGCATGCCCGAATCAAAAAAGGCTCCCTCATCAGAGGGAGCTTTTCTCTGTTTCTTTTGCGTCAAAGAGATCGTGGTGCAGTATCGAACACCGGGATCCCTTTTTTCTGCGCATATCGAACGGTATAGGCTGTCCCGCCTGACTGGTGGGTGCAGTATGAGATACAAACATCAGAATGATCTACCATGTATCTGTTGCGAGCCAAATAGGATCCTCGGGAAGCTGTTGAGGAGATGCGGATGCACATATCATACATTGGGATCGATCGGGAAAATGCTGCGCGCTGCCCCTCTGTCCATCTGCTGGTGAATCCGTCAAAAGGGTAAGCGAGGACGACCTTGATCTGTGGGAACTCATCTCTGAGCCGGAATAAGATCTGGGCGGCCATGATGTCATATCCAATAGCACCGCCAACAAAGTAACGGCTCACGCCTTTGGCTATCAAAGTGCGTATCGTATTTTCTGTCTGACGCATAACGATAGAGATATGATCGTCAGGGATATTTCTGTGACCTGTGAAGCAACAGCTTTTTGTGTTCATAGATATCTCTCCAAATAAAAGAGTTATAATGAGTCCATAATAACTCCAAAACTCCCAAAATGCAATTGGGAAGATTAAAATAGCGTTAAGATAACTCTATTTTGGAGGCATGCATGGAAAACAAAACGAATGAAAAACATTTTGGCCTTCGTGTTGACGGCCAGATCCTTGCAAAATTCCGTTATGTCTGCGGCTTCCATGGTCGTTCAGCGAACGCACAGCTTATCCAGCTGATGCGCAAATTCATTGCTGACCATGAAGCAGAGCATGGTAAGATCGAAATTGAACAAAACGAGGACATCTAAATGCGTGGGCGATACACAAGGGCAGCCTTGACAGCGGCTGCCCTTGCTGTTACAATGATGAAAACATATCCGACAGTTCGTTGTTGCCATCCTGTCGTAAAACAAAACCAGGAACGCCGATGGGTGCAGTTTCTGTATCCATCTTTTATTTCCCAAAGGAGCTCTCTATGAAAAAAATGTCTGTTCGCAAGCTTTGCGCCTGTGCCATCGTGGGCGCGCTCTATGCCGCAGTCACGATCCTGACTGCGCCTTTTTCCTATAATCTCGTCCAGTTTCGGATGTCCGAGGCGCTGGTGGTGCTGTGTGCCTTCGCGCCGGAGCTTGGCATCGGCATCACGATCGGGTGCTTCATCGCCAATGTGTTCTCCACGGTGACGGCGCTGGATATGCTCGTGGGCACCTTGGCAACGGCGCTGGCCTGCTTCTTTACGGCCAGATGCAAAAAGGCATGGCAGACGGTACTGCCCAATGTGATCGCCAACACCGTGCTGGTGGGCGGTATGCTGGGCCTCGTGCTGATGCCCGATAAGCTGCCCCTCGGCTTTTTGATCTGCGGCGCACAGGTGGCGCTGGGCGAGCTTGCGGTGATGGTATGCCTCGGCGTGCCGCTGTATCTCTTCGCCAAGCGAACAGGCTTCGTTTCCCGGGTCATGGAATAAAAAATAGCGGCAGGTAAAGACCTGCCGCTATTTTGTTACTCTTCTACGAGCTTTGCCACATCTACGATGATATCCACGCACTTGTCGATGCCGATCAGACCGGAGTTGAGGGAGAGGTGATAATTCTGGCTCTCGCCCCAGTTGCGGTTGGTGTAGTGCTTGTAGTACACGCGGCGCTTGTTGTCCTTGTCGGTCAGGCGTTTCTTGGGCGTCTGTTTGGTCTGACCGTATTTTTCCACGATGCGGGCGGCGCGGTGCTCCATATCGGAATGGATGAACACATGCAGGCAGTCCTTGCGGTCGCGCAGGATGTAGTCGGCACAGCGGCCGATGATCACGCAGGGGCCTTCATCGGCCAGCTTGCGGATCACATTGGTCTGGCAGACGAACAGCTGGTCTGCCATGGACATGGAGTGCATCATGGCCATGGGATTGGAGGAGACAGCGATATTGAAGAGGAAGCTGTTGGTCACAGGGGCGTATTCGCCGGCTTCTTCGATAAAATCTGCGTGGAAGCCGCTCTCTTCCGCGACTTTGTCCACCAGTTCTTTGTCGTAACAAGGGATGCCCAGACGCTCCGCTACGGCCTTACCGATGGTGCGGCCGCCGCTGCCGAACGCACGGCTGATGGTGATGATCTTCTTAGTCATGTGCAGACCTCCTTTGGAATCGATAGTTCCATTATACACGCTCCCTGCGGAAAATACAATTCCTGATCGAGGTCCAATTGAAATTTTGTTTATTTTTTACAAATAGGGACGCAGGCGCGCCGACAGGCTCTCTTCACAGCGGATCAGCTCCTGCGTCAGCAAAAGTGCATCCGTATTTGCAAGACAGTGGCGGTTCTGGCTCCTGCTCAGGCTCCGAACGGCTGTGTCGCAGCGGCCTGCCACCAAATAGGCAGCCGTGGTGTCATCGCCGCCCAGCGCCATGCGAAGGTCGGTGCGGAGCTTTTGCAGACCGCGCACCGCCGCAGCGGGCGGCCGCTCTGCGCCGCCGTAATGTGCCAGGAGCCTGCTCGCATGGTCGCGCAGGAGCTGATGATCCTCCCGGCCCTCATGGAGCTTCTGACGCAGGCGGTGGTCTGCGATCGTGGGCGTGAGCCGGTCGATGGCGGAAACGGTCAGATCGATCCCTGCGGTGCAGGCACTCAAAAGGGCGATGGTATCTTCGTGCATGGTGGCCTCCTGTAAAAAGATCGTGAACATGGAAATAGCATATACCATTTTTGTCAGTTTCATGCTATAATACGGCATTGGGAGGGATGCTTTCATGGAAGCTGTTTATTTGACTGTCCTTGAGATCTGCGGCGACTATGCCCTGCTTCGAAGCGACAGCGGCGAGGAGCGGCAGACTGCCATTTTTTTGCTGCCTGAGGGCGTGACCGACGGTTCAAGGTTGAGATTTGAAGATTTTTCCTATACGCTCCTGTAAAAAACGGGAACACCGATCAAAAACTTTCGTCTTAGTAAACAGCACGCAAGTGTTGAATAAAGAACATACATTATGGAGGAAACTATGAAAAAGTTTATCGCACTGATGCTGGCACTGATGCTGGTCCTGAGCCTTGCGGCCTGCGGCGCCAAGAACGAGCCTGCAGAGGAGACGACCGAAGAAGTGACCGAAGAAGTCACGACCGAGACTGAAGATGTCGAGATCTCCGAGGACGGCGACATCGCGATCTTCGATGAGGACTTCTCTCTGGATCTGCCCATCATGACCCCCGACGGCGAGCTCATCGAGGTGGAGGATTTCATCGAGATGGGTGAGGAAGCAGATCAGGAAGCGCCTGTGGAGACCACTGCGACTCTGATGCTGCTGCAGGATATCTGGATGCAGTATGCCGATAATGAGAAGTTTGCTGTCATGGGCGGCAACCCCGAAGCCGGTGTCATGGATGCTCCCGGCAGCTACGATCTGACCTATGCTGAGAATCTTGGTTATCAGCTGGTGATCCCCGCCGATCAGCTGGCAGGCATCACTGAGGCTTCCACCATGATCCACATGATGAATGCCAACACCTTCTCCTGCGGTGCTTTCACGCTGGCTGAGGGCGTGGATGCTGCGGCTTTCGCACAGGCAGTGCGTGATGCCCTGCAGGGCAACCAGTGGATCTGTGGCTTCCCTGAGACCATGTTCATCGCCAATGTAGGCGGAATCGTGCTGGTGGCCTTTGGTGTCAACGATGCCATGGGTCCCTTCGTGGAGAACCTGAACGAGGCTTATGCCGACATTCAGATCTACTTCGACGAGGCCATCGAGGGCTAAACAAAAACCAACAAGGCGCACTTCGGTGCGCCTTATTTTATGGCAGGAGGCTGCTATGCTGTTTTCAAGTATCCCATTTTTATATTGGTTCTTGCCCCTTGTGCTGATCGTCTACTTCCTTGTGCCCAAGACGGGGAAGAACGCGGTGCTGCTGATATCGAGCCTTGTGTTCTACGGCTGGGGCGAGCCCAAGTATCTTTTTTTGATGCTGGCGACCATTTGCCTGTTCTACCTCTGCGGGCTTGCCATCGGCGGGGCGAAAAAACAGCCGTGGAAAAAGGCATGGCTGACGGTGTCGGTCTTTATCAGTCTGGCGCTGTTGGGCGTATTCAAATATGCCGACCTTTTCGTGTCGTCCTTCAATGCCGTCACGGGGCTGAGCATCCCGCTTTTGCGGTTGGCGCTGCCCATCGGCATCAGCTTTTACACCTTCCAGTGTCTGAGCTATGCCATCGATGTCTACCGCGGTACCGTGCCGCCGCAGCGAGATCCTATCGCCTTCGGCGCCTATGTGGCGCTGTTTCCTCAGCTGATCGCAGGACCGATCGTGCGCTATGCCGATGTGGCGAAGGCGCTGGCGCACCGCACCCACACCATGGAGGATGTGGCTCTTGGTCTTCGCCGCTTTATCATTGGCCTTTCCAAGAAGATCATCCTTGCGGACAACTTCGCCCTTTTGATGAAGCTGTTTCGGGAGAGTGCCGAGCCCTCCGTGCTGTTTTACTGGATGTACGCCGTGGCCTTTATGCTGAACATCTATTTTGATTTCTCCGGCTACTCCGATATGGCGATCGGCCTTGGCAGGATCTTCGGCTTCCGCTTTGTCGAGAATTTCAACTATCCCTATCTCTCCAGATCCATCACAGAGTTCTGGCGGCGCTGGCATATGAGCCTTGGGAGCTGGTTCCGGGACTATGTGTATATCCCCATGGGCGGAAACCGGGTGAAGAAGGCGCGTTGGATCTTCAATATCCTCACCGTCTGGATGCTCACGGGACTTTGGCACGGTGCGGCATGGAATTTCGTGGTGTGGGGACTGATGTTCGCGGTGCTCCTGCTTCTGGAGAAGTGGATCCCCGGGCTGAAGGAACTGCCGGGTGCGCTGAGCCATGTATATGTGCTGCTCATGGTGTGCATCAGCTTCGTTTTGTTCAATGCCGAGAGCTTCACCCAGGCAGGCTCCGATCTTGGAGGTATGTTCGGTCTTGGCGGCATCCCTGCCGTGACGGCGGAGACCCTGTATTATTTGAAGAGTTACGCGCTCCTTTTCGTGTTCGGCTTTTTGGGTGCAACACCGCTGGTAAGGGATACAGCCAACAGGCTTGCCCAAAAGCCGTGGGGCACTGTATTGGAGTGGGTCGCCATGGGTGCGCTCCTGCTGATCTGCACCGGCTATCTGGTGGATGGGTCGTTCAGTCCCTTCCTCTATTTCCGTTTCTGAGGAGGTGCGCGTATGAAAACGAAAAAGATCCGTATCATCGGCGCCGCCTGTGTGTTGGCGCTTTGGCTGGCGCTGACCGTCCTTGCCTTGACCGCCCCCCAAAAAGCGCTCTCCGAAGCTGAGCGAAGACCCTTGGCGCAGATCCCGGACTTTGGTCTGAGCGAACTGTGGGACGGCTCTTTTATGAAAGACTTTGAGAAAGGCGCTATGGACCAGTTCCCTCTGCGGGACAGCTTCCGCAAGTTCAAGGCGCTGTTCCATTACTACGGTCTGCGGCAGTCGGACAACAACGGTGTGTATCTGGCCGAGGGCCATGCGGCAAAGCTCCTGTATCCCATGGACAAGGAGGCGGTGGCCCTTGCCATACAGCGGCTGGACAAGATCTATGAGAAGTATCTGAAAGATACAGGCTCGAACATCTATGCCGCCGTCATCCCGGATAAGAGCTGCTGGCTCGGAGATCTGGCGCTGGACTACGATGCATTCTTCTCTGCGGTGGAAGCCGGGATGCCCTGGGCAGAGCATATCTCCCTGACAGATGTGCTGACGGTGGACGACTATTATAAGACTGACATCCATTGGCGGCAGGAGGCGCTGCTCCCGGCGGCAAAGAAGCTGGCGCAGGCCATGGGCATGACCTTGGAGGAGACCTTTACCGAAACGGTCCTTGACAGGCCCTTCTATGGTGTCTACCATGGGCAGGCGGCTCTCCCCATGGCGGCGGAGACCATGGTGCTCATGGAGAGCGAAAGCACGAAAAACGCCACGGTCTATGACCATGAAAGCGGAAAAACGGTCTCGGTCTACGATCTGACGAAGCTGGAGAGCAAAGACCTCTACGATGTGTTCCTCTCCGGCTCAAGATCTCTTTTGACGATCGAGAACGCCAAGGCCAAAACGGAGAAAGAGCTGATCGTGTTCCGCGATTCCTTTGCAAGCTCCATGATCCCGCTCCTTTTGGAAAATTACAGGACTGTGACGCTGGTGGATATCCGCTATATGTCCTCAGAAGTCCTCGGCAATTTCATCGACTTCCACGGGCAGGATGTCCTGTTCCTTTACAGCACCACAGTGCTCAATACTAAGGGAATCTTAAAATAAAAACGGATCGCCACAGTCGGCCTACGGCCTCCTTCGCGATGACAGGCAGTATCGAGCTTCCAATGTCATCGCGAGGGAGCCTGCGACCGCGGCGATCCGCATCCAACAACAAAGCGCCGTCTGCGATGACCGCAGACGGCGCTTTGTTTATTTTTCAGCTTCTTTTACGATGTCGCCGACACCATGTAAGACCATGGTGGGGCGGTAGGCGTAGGTATTCATGGTCTCTTCCGAGGTGACACCGGACAGGACCAGCACCGTGCTCATGCCGCTCTCCAGACCGGAGATCACATCGGTGTCCATGCGGTCACCGACCATGACAGCCTCGGCAGAGTGACAGCCAAGGAGCTTGAGCCCTGTACGCATCATCAGAGGATTGGGCTTGCCGCAGAAGTAGGCCTTCTTGCCGGTGGCCAGCTCGATGGGTGCGACCAGCGCACCGCAGGCGGGGGCGATGCCGGTTTCGATCGGACCGGAGACATCGGGATTGGTGCCGATCAGCTTGGCACCGCGAAGCACCAGATTGGTGGCCTTGGTCAGGGTGTCAAGGGTGTAGGACTTGCTCTCACCGATGACCACATAGTCGGGATCCACATCGTTCATAGTGATGCCGGCATCATACAGGGCATTAAAGAGGCCTGCTTCGCCCACAGCATACACGGAACAGCCGGGTGCCTGTGTCTTTAAAAAGGTGGCGGTGGCAAGGGCGCTGGTGTAGAAGTGCTTTTCCGGCACATCCAGCCCCATACGCGCCAGCTTCTGCTGCAGCTCTCTGGGGGTAGAGGCGGAGGAGTTGGTCAGAAAGAGAAATTCCTTCTTCTCTTTCTGCAGCCAACCGATAAATTCGCTGACACCGGGCAAGATCTTATTTCCGTGATAGATGACACCGTCCATATCACAGATAAAGCCCTTTTTCTCATTGAAGTTCAGCATATCATTCTTCTTCTGCCACGATGGCGATGTGGAGCTCGTCGAGCTGCTTCTGGCTGACTGCGGAAGGAGCATCCATCATCACATCCTGCGCCTTCTGGTTCATGGGGAAGGTGATGACCTCGCGGATGGATTCTTCGCCGGAGAGCAGCATGATCATGCGGTCGATGCCGGGGGCAGCGCCTGCATGGGGGGGAGCGCCATAGGTGAAGGCGTTGTACATGGCGGGGAATTTGGCCTTGACATCCTCTTCGCCCAGCCCCACCATCTGGAAGGCCTTGACCATGATCTCGGGGCTGTGGTTACGCACAGCGCCGGAAGCGGTCTCTTAGCCGTTGACGACCAGATCGTACTGGTCGGCATTGATGGCCAGCAGCTTCTCCGTATCACCCTCGGCATCCAGCAGAGCCTGCATACCGCCCTGGGGCATGGAGAAGGGATTGTGGCAGAATTCCAGCTCGCCG
>JAFSHB010000044.1 GCA_017440525.1 Oscillospiraceae bacterium
AATCTCCAGAAAGTTAAAAAAACACCCGCTTCCTTTCGAAAACAGGTGTTTTTATCTGGTTGCGGGAGCCGGATTTGAACCGACGACCTCCGGGTTATGAGCCCGACGAGCTACCGGACTGCTCTATCCCGCGATATGCAGCACTCGCTTGGTGCTATATTATATTATCACATGGGTCTGGATATGTCAAGGGTGATTTTCTGGGAGGTTTTGTCGTGTGGGGCGTTGATTTTCCTCGGAAATAGGGTATAATCAAGGGAGAATATGGATCGCCGCGGCCGCAAGCGGCCTCGCGGTGACATCCCCAACAGGAGGATCTTCCATGAACATACTGATCACAGGCGGTAGCCGGGGCATCGGCGCGGCTGCTGTCAAGCTGTTTGCCCAAAAGGGCCACCGTCTTTGGTTCCTCTACGAAAAAGACCACGAAGCCGCCGATGCGGTCGCCGCCGAGACAGGGGCTGTGGCCATCTGCTGCGATGTGGCAGACCGCGACAGGGTCGCTGCCGAGCTTGGCAAGCTCCCCCCCATGGATGTACTGATCAACAACGCCGGCATCGCCCACTATGGGCTGATCTCCCAGATCGGCAAGGAGCATTGGGACAGGATGTTCGCCGTCAATGTCCATGGGATGTACCACTGCATCGAAGCAGTCCTTCCGGGGATGCTGGAAAAGCAGTCCGGCTGCATCATCAATGTTTCCTCCATGTGGGGACAGGTGGGCGCCTCCTGTGAGGTCTGCTACTCCGCCTGCAAGGGCGCGGTGATCGCCATGACCAAGGCGCTGGCAAAGGAGCTTGGTCCCTCCGGGATCCGGGTCAACTGCCTCGCGCCCGGGGTGGTGCTGACCGATATGTGTAAAAACATCGATCCCGAGACCATGGACTGGCTCAAGGAAGATACGCCCCTTGGCCGCCACGGTCTGCCGGAGGACATGGCCCGCGCCATGGTCTATCTGGCGGAGGCAGACTTCCTGACAGGTCAGGTCCTGCCTCTCAATGGAGGCATGGTCATCTGACGCAGATCTCGACAAGATCCCCTATACACCCTATGATATCATATTATTGGCGGCGAGGACGAAGGGACAGGACAGCTGCGGTCCTGTCATCCTCCGCACCGCCTTGACTGCTGATGATCCCACAGGCCAGCTCTTTTGGCGAAGAGCCTCCATACTGCCGTAGGAACCGTTCCGTTCTCTCCGAAACAGCCCCATCCGAAAGCAGCACCAGCAGTTCACCCCTGGCAAGGGACAGCCTCATCACTTCCGGTCGGTACTCCTCTCCTACACCGATCCCCGGGGGTGGTGAGGCTGTTCCTAATTTTTCCAGACTGTTTTTCCGTTTGAGATAGGAAGGGGCGGCGCCCCATTTGAGCAGATCCACCTCTCCGGTGATCAGATCCGCACAGACCAGATCCACCGTGGCGAAGCCGCCGTCATCGCGCAGGATATAGATCCCATTGAGGACTTCCATGGCGGCATAGGGATCGGCACCTGCCTGCAGGAGCGTCCGCAGGACGCCGATCGCAACGCCTGCTTCGCCGCCCGCGCAGGCACCGACCCCCATCCCATCGCACAAGATGAGATAGAAACGGCTCCCCATGCGGAAGGTCACACCGCGGTCACCGGAGACCTCCTGCTCCGGGGCTTCCTCACTGCGGAAGCCCACTTCCGGCCGATAGCGGCAGGGACGGTCCTGTTCCTGCCGCTCCCGTGCCAGGGCATCTGCCAGCACCGTATATTGGTGGGCCAGGATCTGGCGGCTCTCCCGGATGCGGCTGCGGCACTGACGGCGGCAGCTCAGATCATCCAGCTCCCGGTTGAGGGTGGTGAGAAAGCCATCGATATGGCAGCATCGCTCCACGAAGGGCGCAGGCAGATCGGTCTTGAGGGCGCGGCCTCGTGCCATCAGCGCCGGGGCGGCATATTCCAGCTCCTTGACAGTACGCACCGCGTTCTCATTCCAGCATCGATCCCAGCCGCCGCACATCCGGCAGACCTGATCGGCGGTACGGTCAAAGACCGTTGCCATCTCCGGATCCGGCCTGTCCTGCCGCACAGGGGCGAGGCTCTGCCCCAGCCGATGCAGCAGAGCTGCTGCGGCGGCAGGCCGTCCGTCCCGCGTTTCCGGGGTAGGCTCGACAGTACCGAAGATCTTTTTTACAGGCAGCAGGAACGACAAACTGCCCCCGAATATGGCCGCGGCGAAGAGCAGACTGTCCGTCCCGGTCAAAAGGACGCCCAGCAGCACCACCGACAGCCAGATCCCCATCCTCAAGAGCCGTTTTCCCCAGCGGCTCGCCAAGGCCGCCAACACGAACACTGCGGACGCGCACCCCGGTGTCCATGTCAGGTCCAAAGCAAGACCGCACAAAACGGCAGCGATCACAGAAAGCTCCGTATGGGCGCAGGCAGCCGCCATGACACAGGCCGCCACCGCGCCTATGGGCAGTCCCACCGGACGGATGGCGCACAGGCCGCCGCAGAGGCAGGCCATGAGTGCCGTGCGGCAAAGCGCCTGCTCCTCCCGCAGAGCAGACCGGAAGCACAACGCGCCGCCGCCTGCGACCAGCACCCGCAGAGCGTAGCGCCACAGGACTCTTGCCGCGAACCTCTGCTCCAGCAGAAACAAGAATCCGACCAGCGCTGTCGCTCCCACAGCATTGCCGACACAGAACCAGCGGTCATCGCCGCCCAACTGATCGCCGAAGATGCAAAGCGCAGCCTGCACCAGCAGCCCTGCCGCCATAGGCTCCGCCGCCTGAAAGGGATAAAAGACCAGATAGCCGAGACAGCCGCCCACATACGCTCCGAAGGACGCGATGTTCAGGCCCAGCACTGCGGCAAGGCAGATCGGCAGCGGCATGGTCGATCCCGCAAGACGGAAGCCGGACAGGCAAAAGCCTGCCGCCATGGCTGCCAGTCCCCGCAGGATCTGCTCCACCATGGGCTTGCCGCTCCATCGGAGCATGATCCGCCGGACCGCAGTCCGTGTCTGCAAATGGGGGTTCCCTTTCATATGTACGCCTCGCTCTTCCTGAATGATGCTGAGACGAGTCTATCATATCTTCCGTGGGGAAATCTGTCGGAAGAAACAACACGATAAAAAATACCATGCATTCTACAGGTTTTTTCCGGCTTTACTGAATTTTGAGCATAGATCTTTGTGTTTTTCCCCATAATATCCCTTATGAGGTGATATTATGAAAAGACCGCGCTCTCTGCCCGTGCAGATCTTTCTCGCACTGCTGGCCGGTGTGGCAGTGGGGCTCCTGTGCTTCTTCCTGCCCGGCGGCGGTGATTTTGCCGCAGGCTATCTCAAGCCCTTCGGCGACATCTTCGTGAATCTCCTGAAATTCATCGTGGTGCCTGTGGTGCTGTTCTCCATGATCCAGGGGATCCTCTCCATGGAGGATATGCGAAAGGTGGGCTCTGTGGGTCTCAAGACCGTCCTGTATTTTCTCTGCACCACCGCCATCGCCTGCACGGTGGGTCTTGCCATGGGGAGCATCTTTGACCGCGCCGGACTGTTCCCTGTGCTGGATGCCGCAGATACGGACTATGAGATCGCCGCCTTCGGCGGCTTCATGACCACACTGGTCGGCATCTTCCCCAGCAATATGTGGCAGGCATTCACCAACGCCAATATGCTGCAGGTGATCGTGATCGCCCTGTTTTTCGGCGGCGCGATCTTGACAGCCGGAGAAAAAGGACGGCTGTGCCACGAGATCGTATTCTCCTTCTACGCTGTCATCGAGAAGCTGATGACCTTTATCATCCGCCTGTCTCCCATCGGCGTATTCGCCTATATGGCATGGGTGGTGGCAACGCAGGGGGCGCAGGTCCTTGGTTCTCTTGCGCTGGTGCTGCTGTGTGCCTATATCGCTTATGTTGTCCACGCTGTGCTGGTCTATTCTTCGGCAGCAAGAGTCTTTGGCAAGCTCCGGCCTTTCACCTTTTTCCGAAAGGCCATCCCCGCTATGATCTTCGGGTTCACCTCCGCATCCTCCGCGGCAACGCTGCCTGTCTCCAAGGAGTGCGCCGAGGACATGGGTGCAGATCCCGATGTATCCTCTTTCGTCCTCCCTCTGGGGGCGACCATCAATATGGACGGTACAGCCATCTATCAATGTGTCGCCACGGTGTTCCTGGCATCCTGCGCCGGGATAGATCTGACCCTGCGGCAGATGGTCCTTGTGGTCATCACCGCCACGCTGGCCTCCGTTGGCACGGCAGGTGTCTCCGGTGCGGGCATGATCATGCTTGCCATGGTGCTGGAAGCCATCCAGATCCCGGTGGCCTATATCGGACTGATCATCGCCGTAGACCGGCTGTTCGACATGGGGCGCACCTGTCTGAATGTGGTCGGTGATATCTCCTGCGCCGTGTGTGTCTCCCGCTGGGAAGGCAGGAAGCAACCATGATTCCACGCAGCAAATACAATTGATGAGATCATGCGCTTCACTTGCGTGCCTGCACACCCTCTCAGTCACCTGCGGTGACAGCTCTCCCATAGGGAGAGCCAAGCGGATCGCCACGGTCGCAAGCTCCCTCGCGATGACAGCATCGACCAATGCCAAAGACAAAAACAGCTCCCAAGAGCTGTTTTTGTCTTGTTTATCCGTAGTTCTCCTGCAGATACCACGCCACCAGCAGATCGGTCACTTCGCCGTAGCTCTCGGTTCCGCTCTCGTCGCCGGCTGTTTTGAGATACAGGTCGTTGACCTTCTGGGCCGTCTCCTGCACCGGGCCGTCAAACTGCGCGTAATGCTCGTTGGCCGCCCGATAGTCAGCGCGGACCAGATCGGAAAGGCTGTTCGCCACCTCCTGCGCCGCCGCAGGATCTGCCCGGCGGAGAGACGCATAGGCATAGGAGAATGCCGAATACCACGCAGAGTATTGGAAGGCCGGATCCTCATTTTCCAGACAGGCAAGGAAGGCGCAGAAGTTCGCCTCATCCTCTCTTGCGATCGTCTTGCTGTGGGCAAGCTCATGGCACATGGTAAAGGGCAGGGAAGGTGTCGAGGCCTCCGGATTCACATTGGCCTCTGCCGTAAAGGGCACGAAGATTCCTGTATAGCCCATGTAGCTGAAGAGCCTGCCGGAGAGGAGCTTCTTCACCTTGGGCGTCTCGCCGCCGAAGCGGGCATCCTTCTGTGCAAGGGCAGTAAAGCCGTCACCTGCCATGGAAGCCCACCGGTCAAAGGAGGACAGCATGGTCCCCTCCGCATCGCGCTGCACCTGCCCGGCCGCCGCATCTGCCTGACGGGCCAGATAGAGGGTCGTCTCCTTCAGGGTCTGCACGCTGTAGGGCTCTTTGCTCAGACCAAAGCTCTCCTCCACCGGGGGCGCATAATAGTTCAGGCCCCACAAAACGGTGAACACCAGCGCACCTGCCGCCAGAAAGGTTATGAGCCCGGTGAGCCACGCGATAGGACGGAACTTCCGAAACAGAAAATACAGCGCCAGCAGTACGATCACCACCGCCAGCCACTCCCACAGCGCAAAGGGCATCGCCCCTGTCACCGAGGAGACAGCGCTCAGCGCCTGCCCGGATACATTCGTATAAAAGCCGAACAGCATCTTTGGCGCGAATCTCGCCACGGACATCAGAAGCCCCGTCACGATCACCAGCACCGCAGACACGATCAGCCGACCGACCACTTTCATAAGCATCTCCTTTTCCATACCGATTTGTGCTATTGTACCATAGTTTTGGAAAAAACAAAAGGACTTATGGCGAACTGCCAAAAACTTCACGATCGCCTGCCTTTTCCTTGACTTTTCTCCGCTTTTTATTTATAGTATCCCTATCAGCGGCCTTGCAGCCGGCAGGGCCGACTTTAGGAGGAATCACTTATGATGAAGAACACCGAAAAAACCATGGAGAAGATCGTTGCGCTTTGCAAGGGCAGAGGCTTCGTGTTCTCCGGCTCCGAGATCTATGGCGGTCTGGCCAACACCTGGGACTACGGCCCTCTTGGCGTGGAGCTGAAAAACAATGTGAAAAAAGCATGGTGGAAAAAGTTCGTGCAGGAGAACCCCTATAATGTGGGCCTGGACGCCGCCATTTTGATGAACCCCCAGACCTGGGTCGCTTCCGGTCATGTGGGCGGTTTCTCCGATCCTCTGATGGACTGCAAGGAGTGCAAGGAGCGCTTCCGTGCCGATAAGGTCATCGAGGACTGGTGCGCCGAGAACGGCTTTACCCTGCCCAAGCCCGTGGATGCCTTCTCTCAGGCCGAGATGAAGGAATTCGTGGAGGAGCACAACATCCTGTGCCCCACCTGCGGCAAGCACAACTGGACCGACATCCGTCAGTTCAACCTCCTGTTCAAGACTTTCCAGGGTGTTACCGAGGACGCCAAGAACACCGTGTATCTCCGTCCCGAGACTGCACAG
>JAFSHB010000007.1 GCA_017440525.1 Oscillospiraceae bacterium
ATCTCGGAAGCCATAGCTGCGGAGTGGGTCATGCCGGAGCAGCCCAGAGTCTCGACCAGGGCCTCTTCGATGATGCCTTCCTTAACATTCAGAGTCAGCTTGCAGGCGCCCTGCTGAGGTGCACACCAGCCCACACCATGGGTGAAGCCGGAAATGTCGCTGATCTGCTTTGCCTGGACCCACTTGCCCTCTTCGGGGATGGGAGCGGGGCCGTGATATGCGCCCTTCGCAACGGGACACATATGCTGAACTTCGGTAGAATAGATCATGTCGAATCTTCCTTTCCATTATTGTACCAAATAGTCATTGAGCGAAACGCTCAAAGTACCCGATATTACTGATAGTATACCGATCATTATGCCGCAAGTCAAGTGGACAGACTCACTTCGTGCCAAAGATTCTGTCGCCTGCGTCGCCAAGACCGGGGACGATATAAGCATGGTCGTTGAGCTTCTCATCCACAGCCGCAACGAAGATATCCACATCGGGATGATCGGTCTGCACCTTGGCGATGCCTTCCGGCGCTGCCAGGATATTCATGAGCGTGATGTTTCTACAGCCATACTCCTTGATAAAGGTGATGGCATCGGAGGCGGAGCCGCCTGTTGCCAACATGGGATCGACGATAAAGACCTGACGGTCTGCGATATCCGGGGGCATCTTGCAGTAGTACTTCACAGGCTCATGGGTCTCAGGATCACGGAACAGACCGATATGACCGATCTTTGCAGAGGGCACCAGATCGACCATGGCATCCACCATGCCAAGACCTGCACGAAGGATCGGCACGATAGCAAGCTTCTTGCCGGCCAGGACGCGGACCTTCGCAGGTGCGATAGGAGTCTCGATCGTGATCTCCTCGGTGGGAAGATTTCGCGTTGCTTCATAGCACATCAGCGCCGCGATCTCACCGACGACCTCACGGAACTCCTTGACACCGGTGTCCTTGTTCCGCAAAATAGACAGCTTATGCTGCAGAAGCGGATGGTCCAGTACATGAACATTAGACATTTGATCACTCCATTTCTGTTTTTTTCAGGCGTTCTCGTTCCGCCTGACTGAGCCTTAAGTAATTGGGAACGACATCTTGCGCCGGGATGATCTGTCCGCTCTGGACCTGCTCCCACGCCAGAAGTGCCACTCCGGCTGCACGCTGCATCCGCAGGTGCTCCGGCAGCAGATGCAACTGAGACTGCATCTCACCTAGAGTATTATAGCATAATGCCACGCCGTCTCCAACTAGAAATTTATCTTTTTCGATCATTTCCAGTATACTGCCCAATTCCAGAATCGAGATCGCAGCATCCTCGGTCAAGCGAGTGAGCTTGCCATCAGCGTATTCAAAGACAGCTGTGTAGACCTGGGATCTTCTGGCATCCATGACCGCGCAATAGACACCATCCGCCAAGGCGATGCCGCGTACCATTGCTTCGAGGGTAGATACACCGAACAGTGGCACTTCCCTGCCCCACGCAAAGCCTTTCGCGGCCGCCAGTCCGATTCGGATACCGGTGAAGCTGCCGGGTCCTGCCGCACAGGCAACAGCATCGATATCCGCAGCAGTGATATCACAATTCTTTAAAAGGTCTTCTGCCATCTGCATCAGCGTCCTGCTGTGGGTCTGACCGCTATTTTGAAAATACTCGCCCAGAAGCACGCCATCCTGTACGATCGCGACTGCCGCTGACTTTGCAGAGGTCTCAAAGGCCAAGATCCGCATATCCGTTGCCTCCTTCTATGATGATCTCACGCGCAGTGTCGGAGATGCGCCTGATCTCGATCCACAGAGGATCCTCCAGCGCGTCCTCCACATTCTCGCTCCATTCAACGGCACAAACACCGTTTCTGGCAAGATAATCCTCCCAGCCGATATCGAAGAGCTCGTCAGAAGATCCCAATCTGTACATATCGAAATGGAACAGCGGCATACGGCCGGACAGATACTCGTTGACGATGGTATAGGTCGGGCTCGTCACCGGGCCTTTGATGCCCAGTCCTCTGGCAAGTCCTCTGGTGAACGCAGTTTTTCCCGCGCCTAAGTCCCCTCGGAACGCGATGACCGTCCCCGCACAGAGCTTTTCCGCAAAGCGCTCCGCGATCATTTCGGTCTCTTCCGGACTGTAAGTCAGATAACGCATGATGATCTCCTCTTGATGCTTTTTCGGCTAATATCATATCATATCGTACCGCATTTTGCAAAACATCTTTCATGTTTACTTTTTCTTGAAATTCTGCTACAATGCAAGGAGCGAAAGGAGGTGCGGCTATGGGCGAATTTCGAAGATGGGTCAAAGATTTTTTTACAAAAGCAGACATCGTGCTGATGCTCCTGTGCATCGTCGCCACGATCTTTGGCATCGTCTGTATCTCCAGCGCCACCGCATCTGTCGGTAATACACGATTTGTCTCGATCCAGACCGCAGCGCTGATCCTCGGTGTCGCGATCTATATCTTCCTGACATTCATCGATGTGGACATCATTGCAGAACGCCGTGAGCTGTTGCTCATTTTCTGTGTCCTGTTTATCGGCATCCTCTACTTCTTTGGCGTAGAAGGCGAAACAGGCAACAAGAGTTGGCTCGATATCCCGCTCCTGCCGGTCAACATCCAGCCGGCAGAGATCTGCAAGATCTTCTTTATCATCATTTTGGCAAAGACCATGAGCGTTTCACAGAATAAGCTGTCCAATCCGCTCAATGTGGCAAAAATGGCGATGCTCACCGGTTTCTTCTTTGCTTTTATCGTCGCTGTCTCATCTGATGCCGGTGTGGCTCTGATCTATGTGTTCATCTTCATCACCATGGCATTTGTCGGCGGCGTCAATATGATCTGGTTTCTGGCCGGTATCGCCGTGATCGCCGTGGCAGCGCCTATCATCATACCCATGCTCCCCGAATACCAGCATGACCGTATCATGATGTTCTTTGATCCCACCATCGATCCCACCGGACAGAATGTGCGCTGGCAGACCAACCTCTCCCTGCGGTATATCCAAAACGGCGGTATCTCCGGACAGGGATTGTATAACGGCACCATGGTAAAAGCAAACACCATGGCCGCGCAGCACACAGATTTCATCTTCTCTTCCATTGCAGAGGAGCTCGGCATGCTGGGCTGCATCGTGGTCTTGCTCCTGCTGGCGGCGATCGTCGTGCGCTGTATCTATGTGGGTGTGAAATCCGGGAATTATATGAACCGCATCATCTGCATCGGTATCGCCGGTATGCTGCTGTTCCAGATCATCATCAATGTGGGTATGTGCGTCGGTCTCTTCCCTGTTATCGGTCTGACGCTCCCCTTCATCAGCTACGGCGGTTCTTCCATCGTCACTATGTTCATGGCAATGGGCATCGTCTCCGGCATCCATATGCGTCCCGCACCGGATGCCAACGCAAAATATATCAGACCCAGAACATCAAATGGGCTGATGGAATAAATATCTATTTTCAGCAAACACTACCTCCGAAGCATCGCTTCTAACAGAATGTGATCAGGAGGTAGTTTTTTTGCGCAGATCAAGATATGTCCACATCCTTTTTACGGTCCTTCTCGTGTTCCTGGCCACCACATGCGTGACAGCCGCAGAGATCACCGTAGACCCTACGACGAGCTTTTGTTTCTCGTCTGATGATTTCACCGCCTCAGAGACCGCTGACGGTGTTTTCATCACCGCAGTCCCAAGCCGCAATATCGCGACGGTACGGTATGGCGAGCGTGTACTCAAAGCAGGCGACGCCCTCACTACGGAAGCTCTGGACATGCTGACACTGGAGACTTCATGCGTCACGACGCAAAGCGTTTCGATCGAATACTGCACAGTATCCGACGGAAAAGTTACCGGAACAGATACCCTGAAGATGTCGATCCGCCCCAAAAGCAATGAGCCCCCCACTGCACAGGACAGCCATTTTGAGACCTATAAGAATATCAGCAACGATGGTGCGCTGAAAGCGACCGATCCCGAGGGCGGTGAGCTGACCTTTGCGCTCGTTGATGCACCGAAGCGCGGTGAAGTAGAGCTGCATGAAAACGGCACCTTCGTCTACACGCCCAGGAAAAACAAAGTCGGTAAGGATAGCTTCACATTCACCGCCACCGACAATGCGGGAAATACTTCAGAGCCCGCAAAGGTCACGATCGAGATCCTGAAGGTCACGAGCAAGCCCACCTATGCAGACATGACAAACGACCCATCTTCCTTTGAGGCACACTGGCTCAGGGAGAATGACATCTTCTCAGGATCTGTCATCGGCGGTAAGCTGTGCTTTGAGCCTGCCGAAGAAGTGACCAGAGGTGAATTTCTGGTCATGGTCATGAAGCTGGTGGGCGCAGATCAGACGCTGACTGTCAGCACCTCCGGATTTGCCGATGAGACCAGCACTCCTGCATGGATGCAGCCGTATATCGCCACGGCACTCAGCAACGGCATGATCAGCGGTGCCAGCACGGATGACGGCGTCGTATTCCGGCCTGCAGACGCTATGACGAAAGCCGAAGCAGCTGTCATGCTGCAGAATATCCTGGAACTGCCGACCAGAGATACCACCCCTGTTTTCGCATCGACCGAAGATGAGACTGTTCCTGTATGGGCATCAGAGGCCTATCATGCCTTACTGGACGCCGGCATCGAACTGACATTCGCAGATCAGGAGGACACCCTGACCCGCAAAGACGCAGCCACTGCCCTGTATGGCATCCAAGGCATCCTCGATAATAAGGCCGTAGCAGAACTCTATTGGCTTGAATAAAGACGAAGAGCGTACACGACACGGTGTACGCTCTTTTCCTAATGTCATTTGTCTTCAACAACAGCAGGAAGATCGGTCTGCAGAATGATCTCATCATCCTCGGTCCCATTTTTCAGATCTTCGATATAGTCTCTGAGCTCGGCGATCTCCCGCTTTGCAGCATCGATCTTTTTGCAGTAAGGAAGATACTCGGCGATATCCCGCTCCTCTTCTGCTGCGTGATCTCTGTAGTAAAGCCGTCCCAATTCCAGTTGTGCTTTCTTGATCTTATCCTCCAGCGCATATATCTCGATATTCGCTTTGCTGATCCGCGCCAGCTGCTTGGTCTTTTTTGCGGCAGCCGCCGCTACTTCTGTCGCTTTTTCTTTGATATTGTCCAGATCATCAAGTATCGCCATAAGGCACCTCCTCATCCATCTCATCGCGGACCGCTTCTTTGCGGTCTACGAACAAGCTGCTCCCATCGCGTTTCCTGATCTTACGATAGTAGATCACCACCACAAGGGCAGCAGCAGCCGACAAGACCGCTAACAGCTGGCTCACACGGATACCTGTAGAGAACAGGTAGAGGCTGTCAGTCCGCAGGCCCTCGATCCAGGCACGACCCAGACCATACCAGAGCACATAGAAGCAGAATACCTCACCATCGAACTTCCTTTTCTTGGAATAAAAGTGCAAAAGGATCGCCCCAACAAAGTTCCATAGAGATTCATAAAGGAATGTCGGGTGATAGAACAGGATATCGCCATTTTTTTGCTCGATACCCATCCTTAAAAATCCATCATAAAGACTACCATGAGCCTCTCTATTGATGAAGTTCCCCCATCTGCCCACCATCTGACCGATCAAAAGACCAATGGCACCAACGTCGCCATAGGCACCAAACGGTATCTTCTTGATCTTACTAAGGATGAACACCGATACTACAGCACCGATCACACCGCCGTAGATCGCGATGCCTCCCTCCCAGATATAAAGCACACTGATCGGGTCTTCGGCATATGCTTCCCAATTGAACAAACAGTAATACGCTCTGGCACAAACGATAGCTGAGGGGACCGCAACGAACAGCATGTCGAGGATATTATCCTCCGTGAGCCCAAAAGAAGCGGAACGACGCAGACCGTATATCACCGCCAGCAAAAAACCGAGCGCAATGATGATACCATACCAATATACATCCTTGCCCAGCAGCGAGAATGCAATAGGATCCGGATCGAGCACGATACCAAGATCAGGAAAATGGATCTGTCCCATAAGGCACCTCCTATCAAGGTCTGACCACAGAGAGGGCGCAGCGTTCTTCCGTCACCGTCCTGCTCAGGAACTCCAGCACATGCTGCGGTGATACTTCACTGAAAGCAGATGGGAAGGAGAAGTAGTCAACACCTTCAAATTCGTAAGCACACATCCTGTAGCAAATGCTGTCAAAACTATCCAAATCACGCATCCTGCGCCCCAAAGAGGAGCGCTTTGATCTGTTGAACAGCACTTCATCGAAGCCCTCACGGCCGATACGCTGCGCCTCTTCCAGGATCGCATCGCGCACGACCGCGATATTTGCGCTGTCTCCGGAGGCCGTCAGCATACTGGCGCCTTTCAATCCTTCATATCCACAGGAAAAACCGGGATCGATCAGGCCTTTTTCATAAAGCTTCGTATAAAGCGAAGATGACTCGCCCACAAGGATCTCAGAGGCCAGTTCACCAATGATCTCCTGCCGCATAGATGCAGGCCCATAGGGCGCAGGCTCCGTCTTAAAGCCAAGCGCGAACATGGGCATGGCGACTTCCATCTGGCAGGACACTTCCCTGCTCAGCGGCACCATTGCCTCTTCCGCACCGTGATCACGCACCGGAGCTGCCACCGAACTTTTGGGCAGCATCTCCGCCAGACGGAATACCAACTCAGGGTCGATATCGCCCACGACGCAAAGCATCATATTCTCAGGCGTATAGAACGCCCCATAACAATCGTAAAGAGTCTGATCTGTGATCTGAGCGATGCTCTCTACTGTACCAGCGATGGAATGACGGATCGGGTGACTCGCATACATCGCAGAAAACAGATTCTCAAAAACACGGGAATCCGGATTATCCTCATACATTCTGATCTCCTGCGCGATGATGCCACGCTCTTTTTCAACGCTCTGCTCTGTAAAGTACGGTGTCGAGACATATTGCAGGAGGAGCTTCAGATTTTCCTCGAACCAATCTGTACATTCCACATAATAAGCTGTGATATCATAGCTGGTGAACGCATTGGGGTTGCCGCCATATCGGGAAAACAGCTGCATCACATTCATATCCGGCATATCGAACATTTTATGCTCCAAATAGTGAGCAACACCGACAGGCGTTTGATAGTGTTTCCCACCGATGGAAAACGAGATATCCATCGATCCATAGTCCACAGCAAGGAAAGCGTGAGCTTTTGATGCCCCCGGCTTGGAGACGACACGCACCAGAAGGCCATTGGAGAGGCGCTGCTCATGGACAGTCTCACCGATCCGATCGTAATGCTTCATCATACGCTCTTCACCCCCTTCAGGAAATAGACCGTATCGAGAACGAGGGTCCCGGCTGCCGCCACGACCTGATCGAGCGTGACCTGCTCAAGCTTTTGGATCAGCGACTCCACAGTATCACCGCTCCCGCCGATCATCTGTCCGGACACGAATTCGTCCATCTGCCCGGGGCTGTCATGATTGGTACGGACCGCGGAGATCAGATACTTCTTTGCGGACCTCAGCTCATCTTCTGTGATCTGTCCTTTTTTGCACAGCTCCAACTGCTTCAGGATCCCATCTCTCGCAACTTCATATTTATCGAACTCGATGCCGGAGGTAACGACCATGATGCCCTTATATCTGTCGATAGAAGAGGAAGCATAGTAACACAAAGACTGTTCTTCACGAATCTTTGTAAACAGCTTGCTGGTCATACCAGCACCGTACACCGCGTTGAGCACCTTCAGAGCAGGATACCGCTCATCCAGCGCTGTGATAGATGTGCGAAGACCGATCGACAGCTTTCCCTGCGTGACATCCAGGGCTTCTTCGATCATCTGCACAGGCCGCTGCGGCATGATGACCTCTGTTTTTGGCTCACAGAGCGATGATCTTTCAGGCAGATGAGAAATGAGTTTCTTCATCTGTGCAAGGACCTGCTCCTCCGACTTCTGCCCAAGATAGAACAGTTCGACCGGAGAGGTCTTCAACACATGCTGCCATATTTCATACAAGCTGACAGCCGTCACTTTTTCAAGTGCTTCCTTTTCTCCCAGCTTCGTGATGCGATAAGCCTCAGAGGCACACATATGCTTGAGCAGTCTGCTGACAGAATACGAGCGCTTATCATTGATGCGTGCCGCAATGCTGTTCAGAAGATTCTGCCGCTCCCCTGTCACATACTCTTCCACAAAGCCGTTGTTTTCCATACACGGCTCAAACAGGAGCTGTCCGATCAGATCCATCATCTGATCGAAGATCGGGCCGTCCTCGATATAACGGTCTTCCAAAAAATCGGCGTACAAGCCCAATGTGTGGACTTCGCCCTTTTTGCGGATCAGAGAGCCGATGCTGGCACCATAAAGATCATCTAATCTGTGGGTGATGCTCCGCATATCGGGATACCTCATGCAGCCTCTGAGCAGGACGCTCGGCAAAAGTGCATGCAAAGATGCGGTCTCTTCCCGGAGCGGCTGCAAAAAATTGATGCTGACACAGGCTGTCTTGAACCGGTCTGTCTGCACCATGTTCAGCCAGATACCGTCTGCCAAGCGAACTCTTTTCGTGGTCATATCAACCATCCTTTCATGATCTCTTATTATACAACACTTTTTCAAGAATGTAAAATACTCTTGTGATTTTCTTCAATATCATGTAAACTATATGATAACCACAAAATCACGATCTCATATGGAGGCACATATGCAGTGGCTTGAACTGACTATCAAAACAACTTCCGTCGGCATCGAACCGCTCTGCGAGCGTTTGACCGTCTTGGGGTATGACAGCTTCATCATCGATGACGAAGCCGATTTCGACGATTTCCTTGAAAACAACCGCCAGTATTGGGACTATGTCGATGAAGAGCTGGCAAAAAAAATGCATGGCCTGTCTCAGGTCAGGCTGTATCTCGAAGATTCACCCAACGCACCTGAAGCGATCAGCGCGTTGAAGGACCAGATGCGTCTTCTGAAGGAGCAGCGATCCAACATCGACATGGGCACACTGGAGATCGGTCTCGTCGGTCTGCAGGATGAGGACTGGGAAAACAATTGGAAGCAATATTATCAGCCTCTGCCCATCGGCAAAAAGCTGCTGGTCGTGCCCCAATGGCTCTCTCCTGAAAATGAAGAAGGGCGGCTGCCCATCCTGCTCGATCCCGGGATGATCTTCGGTACCGGCGCGCATGCATCAACGCAGATGTGCATGATCGCGCTGGAGGAAGCGGTCAAGGGTGGAGAAAGAGTCATCGATCTGGGCAGCGGCAGCGGCATCTTGTCCATAACCGCTCTGCTCCTCGGCGCATCCTCGGCTGTCGGTGTCGATATCGATCCAAAGGCCGAAGATATCGCCCGAGAGAACGCGGCGATCAATGGTCTTGGATCCGACCGCTTTACCGCTGTTACCGGTGATGTCATCGCAGACCGGGAAGCCATGGAACGGCTGCGCGGCAGCTACGATCTGGTCTTAGCCAACATCGTAGCGGATGTCATCATCCCGCTTGCACCTGTCGTACCGAATTTCCTCGCCAAGGACGGTCTTTTCATCTGCTCCGGTATTTTGGAACAAAGGCTCGAGGAGGTCAGGACCGCCATTGAGCAGGCAGGGCTGGAGATCACACAGATACAGACGATCGATGATTGGTGCCGCATCACAGCCCACCTGGGAGGCTGTGCACGATGAGACTATTCACATATCAAAATAAACGGCGGCTTCGAATCTTTTTGATCCTCCTCGCCCTCCTCGCCGTGATCATCCTGTTCCTCTGCCTTTGCCGCTTTATCTATCTTCAGCGGTACTTGGTATTTGAAGACGGCAAAGTAGCGCTCGACTTTGAGCAGGATCTTCAGGAAACGATGCAGCACGACACACCGCAGTGGGATCCACAGGAGCTCCAGCTCATCACAGATGAACCTGTCGCGCAGGTCTCAGCCGCAGCAGATGCCCCTTTGGAAAAGCTCTCCGGCAGCTACATCACCACACAGATGCTTTTGGACATCGATAGTGTCGTCGCCGCATTATCGCAAAGCGCAGACCTGCCGGATACCCTGATGCTGGATCTTAAGAGCATCTATGGCAATTTCTACTACTCATCCGATCTTCCGGGCGCCCTTACCTCCAGCGCGGAGATCCAAACGATAGACCGTCTGATCGGTGAGCTCTCCCAAAGAGACGGGCTATATTTGATCGCCAGAGTCTCTTCTCTCTCCGATACGAACTTCGCGCTTGCGAACCAGTCCTGCGGTCTGCCGCTTCGCTCCGGCGCACTTTGGATGAGCGACGAAGGCTGCTACTGGCTCGACCCCATGAAGGAGACTGTACAGGAATACCTTGTCGGTATCGCAGAAGAGCTGGCTCACATGGGATTTGATGAGATCGTTTTTGACGACTTCCGTATCCCGGACAGCACCAATATCGTGTACAAAAGCGAACTGACCCGATCCGAAGCCGCTGCTGAAGCCGCAAAGGCGATACGAGAGAGATTACAGCACACACCGATCCGAGTCTGTTTTAATTCCTCTGATTCGCTGGTCGCCGCACATTCCGATCGTGTGTATCTCGTCACGCAGGACGGTTCCTCCGTCGCCGAGCTTGTAAGGAGCTTGGAGGAGAATGTATCTGACCCTGCAGCCGAGATCGTGTTTTTGACGCCCTCCCGTGATACGCGTTTTGAAGATTACAGCATCCTGCGTCCTTTGATCGAGGAACGCCAACAGTAAAGAGATACCCATCTCACGCGCTCGCGTGAGATGGGTATTTTTTGTTACTGCATCAGGCTGCAGACAAGATCTGTATATTCTGTAGGATCTTCCAGCGGAAGCTCCGCGATCAGCATAGCCTGCGCGTAAAGGAGCTTCGCATAACGGGCAGCTTTTTCGCGGTCGGAGTCGATCGCGCCTTTCAATGCAGCAAACACTGCATGATCGGCATTGAGTTCCAGGATGTGACCGGATGCATATTTGAACTCAGGGTCCATGCGCTTCATGTATTTTTCCATCTCGAAACTCATGCCGGCATCGGGCACAAGACAAACAGGATGGCTCCGCAGGCTGCTGGACAGTCGGACTTCACTGACTTTTCCATCAAGCGCCTCTTTGACGAATCCCAAAATATCCTTAGAGGCTTTCTCAGTCTCCTCAGCCAGCTTTTTTTCCTCCTCAGACTGCAATCCAAGATCCTCCATGGCAATGTTGCGGAATTCTTTTTCCTTGAACTGCATGAGCGTCTGGACCACGAATTCATCTACATCGTCCGTGAAGAACAGGATGTCATAGCCTTTTTCGCGAACAGTCTCACACTGCGGCAGTTGCGAGAGTCTGGTGCGGCTCTCGCCGGAAGCATAATAGATGTATTTCTGCTCCTCAGGCATAGCATCGACATACTCAGCCAATGTGACAGCCTTGTTCTCCTTTTCCGACCAGAACATAAGCAGCTCCTGCAGAAGTTCCTTATGCATACCGTAGTTCTGCACCACGCCATACTTTAACTGACGGCCGAAGGAATCAAAGAATGCATCATATTTCTCTCTATCGCCGGTCAGAAGCTTCACAAGCTCCGCTTTGATCTTCTTCTCCAGATTGGCGGCGATCACCTTCAACTGGCGGTCGTGCTGCAGCATCTCTCTGCTGATGTTCAGGCTGAGATCCTGAGAATCCACAATGCCCTTCACGAAGCGGAAGTGTTCCGGCAGCAGGTCTTCACAGTTCTCCATGATCAGAACACCGGAGGAATACAGCTGAAGTCCCTTCCTGTATTCCTTGGTGTAGTAGTTGTAGGGCGTCCTGCCGGGGATGAACAGCAGCGCCTTGTATGTGACATTGCCCTCAACACCAAAATGGATCACAGCACGGGGATCCTCAAAGTCAAAGAACTTGTCTTTGTAGAAATTGTGATACTCTTCTTCCGTGATGTCCTTCTTATTCCTCTGCCACAGGGGGATCATAGAGTTAAAAGTCTCAGTCTCCAGTACCGTCTCAAACTTCTGCTCCTGAGGCTCCTCTCCTTCAGGGACATCGACAGGCTTCTGATGCTCTACATCCATTTTGATCGGATAACGGATGTAATCGGAATACTTTTTGACAAGCGCTCTGAGCTCATAAGCCTTAAGATATTTGGAATATGTCTCATCTTCCGTATCTGCTTTGAGCTTCAGAACGATGTCCGTACCGGGCGTCTCTTTTTCGCAGGGCGCGATCGTGTATCCGTCTGCGCCGGACGACTGCCAGATCCAGGCCTCCTGTGTACCATACTTTCTGGAAACGACACTGACTGCATCCGCCACCATGAACGCAGAATAGAAGCCGACACCAAACTGACCAATGATGTCGATGTCAGCATCACTGTCAAGCTCCTTTTTGAATGCCAAAGAACCACTCTTGGCGATCGTACCAAGGTTTTCCTCCATCTCCTGTTTGGTCATGCCGATGCCGTTATCGGAGATCGTCAGGATACCATACTTCTCATCCGCTTTCAGCGTGATCGCAAAGTCGCTTCGATCCATTCCAACATTCTGGTCGGTCAAAGACACATAAGCCAGCTTGTCGATAGCATCTGATGCGTTGGAGATGATCTCACGCAAAAAGATCTCCTGATTGGTGTAGATGGAATTGATCATCAAGTCCAAAAGCCGCTTGCTCTCGGCCTGGAACTCCTTTTTCTCCATTTTGACACATCCTTTGTCTACAGTGATATTAGCACTCATCCAGAGAGAGTGCTAATATCATTATAATCACTTTTCCATGATTTTCAAGAGGGTTCACAGAAAATTCAAAAACAGCACCCAGATATCCCGAATCGGAATTGAGTTTTCATGCACGACATGATATAATAATGCGAAAATATACTGCGAGGTAATAGCTATGATCACAGTCAGCGATCTCTCCGTCCAGTTTGGCGGATCTGTTTTGTTCAAGCAAGTAGATCTGCAGTTCGTGGCAGGCAACTGCTACGGTATCATCGGCGCGAACGGTGCCGGTAAATCTACATTTTTAAAAGTACTCTCCGGAGATCTGGAAAGCACGACAGGCTTCGTCTCCATCCAGCCGGATGTGCGTATGTCTGTTTTGAAGCAGGACCAATTCCAGTACGACGCCTTCTCTGTGATGGATACCGTCATCCAGGGCAACGAGCGGCTGTACAGCATCATGAAGGAAAAAGATGCCCTTTATGAGAAACCCGATTTCTCTGAGGAGGACGGCATCCGTGCTGCAGAACTGGAAGCCGAATTTGCAGAGATGGATGGCTGGGAAGCTGAGTCCGATGCCAGCCGTATCCTGCAGGGCCTTGGTATCCCTGTAGAACTGCACTACGATATGATGGGCGACACCGATCCCAGACTGAAGGTGAAGGTCCTTCTGGCAAGAGCCCTCTTCGGCAAGCCCGATATCGTTATGCTGGATGAGCCCACCAACAACCTGGATATCGAAGCCATCAACTGGCTGGAGGATTTCCTGCTCGACTACGAAGGCACTGTCATCGTAGTCAGTCATGACCGCCACTTCCTGAATACCGTCTGTACCCACATCGTAGATATCGACTATGGTAAGATCAAGATGTATGTGGGCAACTACGACTTCTGGTATGAATCCAGCCAGCTGATCCAGAGCCTCATCAAAAACAAGAACAAGCGCAACGCGGAGAAGATCGAAGAGCTGCAGACATTTATCGCCCGCTTCGCCGCCAATAAAGCAAAGAGCAAGCAGGCGACCTCCAGAAGGAAGCTGCTGGATAAGCTGACGATCGAGGAGATGCCTGCATCTTCCCGCCGCTACCCATTCGTCGGCTTTTCCCCCGAACGCGAAGTCGGCAAAGACATCCTGTTCGTCACAGATGTCTCTAAGACCATCGACGGCGTAAAGCTGCTGGACAGAGTCACATTCAACCTGAAAAAGGATGATAAGATCGGTTTCGTCGGCGAGAATGAACTTGCCCAGACTGTCATGTTCAAGATCCTCATGGGCGAAATGGAGCCTGACGAAGGCACTGTCAAATGGGGACAGACTACCTCCCAGTGCTATCTGCCAAAGGACAATACAGAGTATTTCGAAGACCACACCGAATCCCTCGTTGACTGGATCCGCGAGTACTCCGTCAAAAAAGACGATGTCTACCTGCGCGGCTTCCTCGGCAGGATGCTGTTCTCCGGCGAAGATGTATTCAAATCTGTCAATGTGCTCTCCGGCGGTGAGAAGGTCCGCTGTATGCTCTCCAAAATGATGCTCTCCGGCGCAAATGTGGTCCTGATGGATCAGCCGACCAACCATCTGGATATGGAATCCATCCAGGCTGTCAACAAGGGCCTGATCGCGTTCCCCGGGAACATCCTGTTGGCGACCCATGACCATGAGATGCTCCAGTCTGTCGCGAACCGAATCATCGAATTCCAGCCCGACGGCAGCATCATCGACCGTATGTGTACCTACGACGAGTATCTCGACTGGAAACTGAACAGGCAGTAATATCATAATAGAAAACAGGACACCGTGCCCGGTCGGGCACGGTGTCCTGTTTCTTTAATAAGAAGCTGCGCGTCTGTTGGAGCTGGCGATCTGCAGCTGCAAACGATCTGCGATCAGCGCGATGAATTCAGAGTTGGTGGGTTTACCCTTGGAATTGCTGACTGTGTATCCGAAGAAGCTCTGGAGCACCTCCAGATCTCCACGATCCCAGGCGACTTCGATGGCATGCCGGATGGCGCGTTCGACTCTGGATGGCGTGGTCGAGAAAGTCTTGGCCACCTGCGGATACAGGACCTTCGTGATCGCATTGATCACTTCCATATCATTGACCGCGATCTTGATGGCCTCACGAAGATACTGGTAGCCCTTGATATGCGCAGGAACACCGATCTCATGAATAACGGCCGTGACCATCGTTTCAAGATCGATCGCTTCGAAGGTCGGAGCAGGCAGCTTTTCCGCGTCTTCAGAACGAATGATCTCGCCGAGTCGTTCTGCAACTGCGTCCAGCATGCAGGGCTTTGCCATAAAGTACCGAACATTGAGTTCGGAAGCCAGGCCGGTCATGTAGTCTGTCAGGAAACCGGAAACGACCATTGCGATAGGAGCACGGTCTTGCGCAGCTGCTTTACGCAGAACACCGATACCATCGACCTTCGGAAGAAGCAGGTCCACGATCAGAACATCGGGCTGGGTCTGCTCCAAGAGGCTTATCGCAGTCTCGCCATCCGATGCAACACCGACGACTTCCCAATCGGCAACGCTTTGCAGGGTCTCGCTCAGACGCTTGCCAAACTCTTCGCTGCTGTCCGCGATCAGGATCTTATTGATATGTTTCATACATTGTTCTCTCCTACTTCGTGATTGATAAAATAGTTTGTTGGGATCTGATTGATCAAACTCTATCGCTGCGACATCTAGAGTCTATCATACATTTTCTCTATTTTCAATACTATTTTCTTAAAAATACGATATTTTTATCGATATAACTCAACATATAATTACATATTTCGACATTATCGACTAAATTCGACAAATTTATAATTATTTTGACAAAAAGAGACTTATCTTTATTCGACCATCTTCCCTACGGACACATGAGCTCCCATCTTACATATCCTTGTGCAGCGCAAAACCTGCTCCACATCATTATAAACAGCAAGGAGAACAAGCGCGAACGCTTGCTCTCCTTGAAGCAAAAAACACCTCCGGACAAAAGTCCGGAGGTGGGATCTGATATCAACGCTTTCGTGTGCCTTACTTCTCAACGACTTCCAGGATCTCCATGGGGCAGACCTTGGCGCAGATACCGCAGGCGATGCACTTCGTGGGAGAAGCCGCACCGGCAGGCATGACCATCACACCAAAGGGACAGGCTTCCACGCACTTGCCGCATCCAACGCACAGCTTCTTATTGATCATGTACACGCCCTTCGCATTCTGCGTGATGGCTTCATGCTCACAGGCAGCAGCGCACTTGCCGCACTGAACACAAGTCATAGGCTTGGCAGTGCCCTTGCGGTCAACGATCTGGATGCAGGCCTTATCGGGATCGAATTCCTTATAGAAGGCATTGGAGCAAGCACGGACACATTCGAGACAAGCCATGCACTCAGTGCCCTTTTTTACAGTAAGTTTCTTCATGGTGATTCCCCTTTATGTAAATTTATATGCTCATATTATACGATCTTCTTTTCCATAAATCAATGCGAAACAGGAATTTTATAAAAATTCCCGATCGGCTGTCAAACTTTGGCGGTATAGACTTTATCTCTAAGTAAATACTAAGCAAGCACCGGATCAATTGATCTTTAAAATATTCAGGAGGGAAACTATGAAACGCAAGATCGCGATCGTGCTGACTGCACTCTCCATCGCATTGTGTCTGGTCGCTTGCGGCGGAAGAAATGATTCTTCTACTGTATCTGAGAGCAATAACGGACGCATTGAAGACAGCCGCACGAACACACAGCACGACACCCGAGATGGTTCTCGAAGCACCTCTGGAAGCACCAAAGACAGCAGCACAAACAGCAGCTCTGACAGCGGCTTCATGGACGACATGAGAGATGCCGCAGACAGCGCCGGTGATGCCATCGGCGATGCAGGCAGAGCGATCGGTGACGCAGTGACCGGTCAGGAAGCTAACAGCGGCTCCGGCATGACCGGTACCCGCTAAAACTGTGGGCATAGCCCACAGTACTTATGCAAAGGAGAGGGATACCCATGAAAGCTAAAACATTTCTGGCGACCGTAACGCTCAGCGCAGCAGCAGGCGCTGCCACGATACTGCTCATGCCCAAACATTCCAAGTTCTATCGAACTGCAGAAGATGCTGCAGAGATCGTCAAAATGGAAGCAGGAAAAATGCTTGACATAATGAAAAAATAACATGCATGAAGGTGGAGCTCTGCAAAGCTCCACCTTCATGCTGTCTTAACAGTTGTCTTTTCAGAAAAGTGTGATATAATGATAGATATCTTACATATGCGAGGTGTCTGTTATGGATCTCAACCAACCTTTGAACATGACCATGCTCTGTGACTTCTACGAGCTCACCATGAGCAACGGCTACTTCAAATACGGTTACAAAGACAAGATCACATACTTCGATGTCTTCTACCGCAGTGTCCCCGATAATGGCGGCTTTGCTATCGCAGCCGGACTGGAGCAGGTCATCAAGTACATCCAGGATCTGCATTTTTCGGAAGAAGACATTGCCTATCTGCGCAGGCGCAATATCTTCAGTGAGGATTTTCTAGAGTATCTTGCAAATTTCCGGTTCACAGGCGATATCTACGCCGTTCCTGAAGGCACGCCCATTTTCCCCAAGGAACCTATGATGACGGTCCGCGCCCCCGCCATCCAGGCACAGCTTATCGAGACTTATGTGCTTCTGGCACTCAATCACCAGAGCCTGATAGCAACGAAAGCCAATCGTGTGGTCAGAGCGGCACAGGGGCGTACTGTTTTGGAATTCGGCTCCCGCCGTGCACAGGGCGTTGATGGCGCTATCATGGGCGCGAGAGCCGCTTACATCGGTGGATGCGCCGGAACAGCCTGCACCATCTCCGATCAGCTTTTTGGTGTACCTGCCGGCGGCACCATGGCCCACGCATGGGTCCAAATGTTCGATACACAGTATGAAGCCTTCAAGACCTACTGTGAGATCTATCCCAATAATCCCACCCTGCTCGTCGATACCTACAACACCCTGAAAAAGGGCATCCCCGATGCGATCCGTGCGTTCAACGAGGTCCTGAAGCCCAGAGGGCTGACCAAGTGCGGCATCCGTCTGGATTCCGGTGATATGACTTATCTGACGAAAAAAGCACGCCAAATGCTCGACGAAGCAGGATGGCAGAGCTGTCAGATCTCGGTATCCAACTCTCTTGACGAGCATATCATCCAGGATCTTCTGCAGCAGGGTGCGCAGATCGACCTCTTCGGTGTCGGTGAGCGGTTGATCACCGCAAGATCGGAGCCTGTTTTTGGCGGCGTCTACAAGCTGGTGGCCGTGGAAGACAGTGACGGCAATATCATCCCCAAGATCAAGATCAGCGAAAATGTCGGCAAGATCACCAACCCGCATTTCAAAAAACTCTATCGCTTCTACGGCAGAGATACAGGCAAGGCGATCGCAGACTATCTGTGTGTACATGATGAGACCGTGGATGACAGCCAAGACCTCACGATCTTCGATCCAGAGGCCACATGGAAGCGCAAAACTGTTTATAATTTCGAAGCCAAAGAGCTCCATGTTCCGATCTTCATCAACGGCGAACTGGTCTATGAGCTGCCCACTTTGCAGCAGATACAGGACTACTGCCGCAAAGAAGTCGATTCTCTGTGGGATGAGGTCAAGCGCTTCGACTATCCCCACAGCTACTATGTGGATCTGTCCCAAAAGCTTTGGGACATCAAATACGATCTGCTGTGTGAAAACTCCAATGCATAACGATAGCCCCTGCGCCTTGCGGTGCAGGGGCTATTATTCGATAAATGTCACAGTTGTCAAGTGCTTTATCAGCCGCTATAATAAGATAAAAACGGCATTGCCGTTACTTTGAGGTAAAAAATATGTCTGATATCATCGCCGCAGTCGCCACCGGCTGGCAGGTCTCTGCGATCGGCATCATCAGGATGTCCGGCGCAGGCTGCATCGAGACCGCAAAAAAAGTATTCAAGCCCACCTATGGGAGCATCGACAGTGCCAAAGACCGTAGCCTCATCATCGGTCATCTGGCAGATAAACACGGCCGTCTGCTCGACGAAGTCCTGCTCACAGTCTCTCACGGTCCAAATTCCTATACCGGTGAGGATACTGTGGAATTTCAATGCCACGGCTCCCCCGCCGTTTTGACAGCAGGATTGGAGAGCCTCTTTGCAGCCGGCGCACGGCAGGCAGGGCCCGGTGAATTTACAAAGCGTGCATTCCTCAACGGCCGCATGGACCTGACACAGGCAGAGGCCGTCATCGATCTGATCCATGCAGAGACCACAGATGCCGCGGCAAATGCCGCAGGACAGCTTGGCGGTGTGATGCTTCGAAAGATCGCTCCTATCTACGATAAATTGACTGACATCATGGCACACTTCCACGCTGTTCTGGATTATCCGGACGAGGACATCGATCCCTTCGAGCTCACATCCTTCCGTACGGATCTGGACGCAGCACAGCGCGATCTGGACGCTCTGCTCAGCACCTACAGCCGCGGCCGAGTCATCCGCCACGGTATCCGTGCCGTGATCGTCGGAAAGCCCAACGCCGGAAAATCCAGTTTTCTGAATGCACTGGCAGGATTTGACCGCGTGATCGTGACAGACATCGCCGGCACGACCAGAGACTCTGTGGAAGAGACGATCCGTTTGGGCCGCCACACGATCAGACTGCTCGACACCGCCGGTATCCGTGATACAGAAGATACCATTGAGCAAATGGGCGTTGAGCGCGCGGAAGCCGCCGCAGCACAGGCCGATCTGGCCATTTATGTCTGCGATGGCTCTACGGAGATCACGCAGGAGGATCTTCGTGCTCAGGATGCCGCCATGGACGCTCCCAACACAGTCGCGATCATCAATAAGCAAGATCTCAAGCAAAAGGTCTCTCCGTCCGACTTGCCCTTTGAATGGATCATCCCATTTTGTGCAAAGACCGGAGAAGGAATCGAGCAGTTGGAACAGGTGATCGACCAGCTGTTTGATGACGCGCTCCCCTGCGACGGCTCCATCCTGACGAATGCGCGGCAGGCTGATGCGCTCAGCCGCGCCCGCACCTCCCTTTCCCATGCTGTCAGTTCTATGCAGCTGGGCATGACACCCGATGCTGTATTGGTGGATGTAGAGGGAGCGATGGAGGCTCTCGGTGAAGTCACAGGGCAGACGATGCGCGAAGAGATCACCGACCGTATATTCGAGCGGTTCTGCGTGGGCAAGTGATCAGCGGAACAGCAAGAGCGAGAACCATGTCACGATGTTGCCGTTAAAGAACTCCATGCCATGCTTTTCGCACAGCTCCGTCACCAAAATACCATGGCTCTCCACGCAGGGGAACATCTTATCAGGCTTGCGGCAGGGGGCATCTGGATATGTACATTTGGCGCATTGGGAACAGGATTCCGTGGACAGCACCAACACCTCGCATCCCTGCTCCCTGAGCAGCTGTGCCACCTCATACGCGACCTTTTCGTGCTCTTTGCTCGTAGATAAGCACTCTTCCATATCGGCAACATCCCGGACCTCTGTTACGGTGGAGATCATCAGAAGCTCCGGGTAAGACAGGCATCGTGCTTTACAGGCTTCCACGGTGCCGACAGCCGGAGGGCAGGCCCATGTCGTGCCAAATCTCGGACATTCCGTTTCGCAGATCTTCCGCACACGATCTGAAAAAACCAGTTCTTCACTTTTCATAAAGCTATACTGAAACAGCGGCAGCTGTGCCAGTTTTTGTTCTAATGATGCTTTATCCAAAATGAACACTCCTTTCACTGCTCTTTATTTTACCTTCTATCTGCCGATCCGTCAACTTGGAGGTCATTTATGCTTCGATATCGCTGCCTCGTCTTAGATCATGATGATACGACGGTCGACTCTACCCGAACTGTCAACTATCCTCAGTTTCAGGAAGCTCTGGCCAGATTCCGCCCCAATATGTCTATGAGCCTTGAGGAATATATGCTCCATTGCTTCGACCCCGGGTTTTATGAGATGTGTGAACGCGTATTGCACTACACACCACAGGAGATGGACGCGCACTTCCAAATGTGGAAGGAGTACCACAAGACACACCGCCCAAAGTTCTTTCCCGGCATACCGGGATTGATCCGCCGCCAAAGGGCGGAAGGTGGATATGTCTGTGTCGTTTCTCACTCAAGTGACGATGTGATCCTGGGTGCCTATGCACAGGCAAATGTACCTCGGCCCGACCTCATCTTCGGCGCAGAACAGCCGCCTGAACGCAGAAAGCCAGATCCCTGGCCGCTGCACGAGATCATGCGCAGACTCGGGCTCACCGCCTCTGATCTGCTGGTCGTAGATGATATGCCGCTCGGCAGTTCCATGGCGCATTCCGCAGGAGTTCGCTTTGCAGCAGCCGGATGGTGCGGTATGCTCCCGCAGATCGAAGCACACATGAGGCAATGCGCCGATCTGTTCTTTGAAGATGTACCGTCGTTCTACGAATATCTATTCGGATAAAAAACAGGGCCACGCTCAGTGGTCCTGTTTTTTGTCTTTATCGGCATCCCGCATTTTGAAATAAACGAGCAAACGGCTCCTAAGAGGAAGTGCTGCTACGATGTTCCTTACCTCTCCGCATTTTGGACAGACCGTTGGAAAGTGCTGATAAATACAATCAGACGGTACAAGTTTCAGCCCATATCTCAGATTGATGCATCTTCTGCACCAGCAGATGCGAGATATCAGCGTGATCTCTCTCAGCGACACGAATATTCCTCCAGACGACTACTTTTATCACTTGCGTATTATATACCAGATTTTTACATTTTGCAAGTAAAATATCAAGATCGGTCTGTGAAGAAAAAAGAGAGCCGAGGGCGAGACCTCGACTCTTCTGGAGCTGGTAACGGGACTTGAACCTGCGACCTGCTGATTACGAATCAGCTGCTCTACCGACTGAGCTATACCAGCAAACTACCCGCATATTTTAGCACATATTCAAAAAATAGTCAATGCTAATTTCGCAGCGCTCCCCCGATCGGGATCTCCAAACATTTTGGAGCAAAATCAGAAGCCGCGGAGTTGACCATAATTTATTTCCCACAGGGAAAGAGATGAGTTATTCACATTATCAACATCTTTCTCCACAGGTTTATACCCGCTTGTTTCAACAAACACGCCGCTTTTACCATTTTATGGCAATTCCGCAAACGAATGTCTTTCATTCTTAAAAACGCGAAATAAGTTTACATAAAATATTTTGTTCATATTTTTCATCCAATTTTTTGATACAGAACGAGAAAAACAGAGTGCCGAAGCACCCTGTTTTATCCATCTATGGGCATCGTTGCAAAGGCATTGAGATCCTGTCCTGCAAGGTTCCCCGCAAGATATTCATAGTAAGCCTGTGCGCCGATCATAGCGCCGTTATCTCCGCAAAGCTTGAGTGGCGGCATATAACACGCCACCCCCAGCTCCGATGCACAACGCTCGAGATCCGCCCGGATGCGGGAATTTGCCGCAACGCCGCCTGCAACTGCAAGTTTCTTCCGCCCCGTCAGTACGAGGGCCTGCTCCACTCTGGGGATCAGGATATCACTGACAGCCAAAGAAAAACTTGCACAAAGGGATGGGATATCCAGCGCCTCCCCTTTTTGCTGCGCGTTGTGGATCAAATTGATCGTGGCCGTTTTTAATCCGGAAAAAGACATATCCAAAGGATCCCCGCTGAGCTTCGTATGCGGCATAGGATACTTTCTCTCATCCCCATCCGCCGCCATTTTGTCCAGCGCAGCACCGCCGGGATACGGCATCCCAAGAAGCCTTGCCACCTTATCGAAGCACTCCCCCGCCGCATCGTCGCGCGTAGAACCTAAGATCTTGAAAGCAGTATAGTCCTCAACATCCACGATCATACTGTGCCCACCGGAGACGACAAGGCACAGGAACGGCGGCTCCAGATCAGGGAAAGCCAGGTAATTCGCCGCGATATGGCCGCGGATATGATGGACCGGGATCAGCGGCACATCCAAGGCCATAGCCGCCGCTTTTGCAAAGTTCACACCAACAAGGACAGCACCGATCAGACCGGGGGCATAAGTGACTGCGACAGCATCGATCTGAGATCTCGTGATGCCAGCCGTTCGCAAAGCATCATCTGCCAGCGCATAGATAGCCTCGATATGCTTTCTCGACGCGATCTCAGGCACCACACCGCCATATTCTCGGTGCAGAGCCACCTGGGAAGCGATACAGTCAGCAAGGATTCGCCGACCATCCTCCACAACAGCCACAGCGGTCTCGTCGCAGGATGATTCGACAGCTAAGATCTTCATACTTCCCACTCCTTTCTGAGTATCAACGCATCTTCTCTTGGTCTGTGATAATAACCCGGTCTGCGGCCGACCTCCCGGTATCCCAGTTTGTGATAAAGCTCGATCGCGGCTTCATTGGAAGGACGCACCTCCAGCGTCAGGCTATAAACGCCATCTTTTCGAAGCGCATCCTCCAATCCACGCAAAAGCGCTTCAGCGATGCCCTGCCTGCGATATCCGGGCGCAACAGCAACATTCATGATATCCGCTTCACCCAGCACAGTCTGGCTGCCGACATAGCCGGCCACCGTCTCCCCATCCGCCGCTATCAGCCAGAGGCTCAAAGGGTTCGTCAGCTCCTTCGCTATACACGCTTCTGTCCATGGAAGAGAAAAACACTGCCGTTCGATCAGTGCGACCTGCAGGACATGGGCCTCTGTCATAGGGGCCAAAGTGATATCATTTCGCTTCATACCAACTGTCTCCACACTTAGCCTCCACTTCCAATGGGACACGCAAGGCAGCAGCTTGACGCATCTCACGCTCGAGGATCGTTTTCACCAGCGCACGCTCTTCAGCAGGACACTCCACGATCAATTCATCATGGACCTGCAGGAGCAGTTTTGCGCGGGGACATTCTTCTTTCAGCGCACGAGCGACTGCGATCATCGCCAACTTGATGATATCCGCAGCCGTACCCTGGATCGGTGCATTCATAGCAGCACGCTCACCGAACGAACGAAGATTGAAATTGCTGCTCTTCAGCTCCGGAAGATAACGGCGTCTGCCAAAGATCGTAGACACATAGCCGCACGCTCTCGCCTCTTCCACGACATGGGCCATAAAGCTGCGTACACCGTCATAATTGTTCAAATAAGCATCCATATATCGCTTGGCTTCCTGCTGCGATACGCCAAGATCCTGCCCGAGAGACCAGGCAGAGATGCCATAGACGATCCCGAAGTTGACAGCTTTGGCACTGCGGCGCATATCCGCTGTGACCATATCCAGCGGCACACCAAAGACCTCTGAAGCCGTCACTGCATGGATATCCTCACCGGACAGGAACGCCGCCTGCATATTCTTATCATCAGCCACATGCGCAAGCACACGGAGCTCGATCTGACTGTAATCCGCATCGACGAGAACATTTCCTTTTTCCGCAACGAACATCTTTCTGATCTCACTGCCAAGCTCCCGACGCACAGGGATGTTCTGAAGATTTGGATCTGTAGAGGAGAGCCTGCCCGTCGTAGTGACCATGTTCTGGAAGGTGGTATGGATCTTATCCTCATCATCGAGGTATTTCAAAAGTCCTTCTGCATAGGTCGATGAAAGCTTAGTCAACATCCGGTGATCCAAGATCGCCTCGACGATCGGATGCTCAGAGCGCAGTTTTTCCAGCACCTCAGCATTGGTCGAATATCCGGTCTTTGTCTTTTTCACGACCGGGAGCCCCAGCTTCTCAAAGAGGATCTCCGCAAGCTTCTTCGTAGAGTTGATATTGAACGCTTCGCCGGCCAGAGAATAGATCATATCCTGTGTATCCCGGATACGCTCGTTCAGCATCTGTCCAAATCGGGACAGCGCGAGCCGATCGACCTTGATACCGGCATATTCCATCTCAGAAAGGACTTCACACAGCGGGAATTCGATTCGACTGTAGAGCTCCATCGAGCCCTCGTCCTGCATCTTCTCTGTTAGCACAGTACGCAAAGACCAGACAGCGGCAGCCTGTGCTGCAAGATCGTCCTTATCCACAGACCGCTCCAGATATGCTGCAGCGAGCTTACTGACAGAAACATCCGACTGGGAGGGATCTAACACATACGCCGCCAGAGATACATCAAATACGAACCTCTGCGGCTCCCATCCCCATGTGCGCAGCCTGCGGTGCAGCGTTTTCCAGTCGGCGCAGATCTTCTCCGCATCACCTTCACACAGTGCGCGGACAGCTTCCCGCTCTGCACTGCACGCACCGTTTTCCCAAGCGACACCGACCGATGTGCCATCTTCCGAGAACACGACAGCACACGGCACATTACCGGACGGCAGTGTTTCCGCGCGAACGATCTGCATCTGCGTCGTCTCAGGTGTCTCCACATCCTGCAGGCCGTAACGGTCCATCAGGCGCACGAATTCCAAACGAATGAACAGCTCCCGCAAACGCTCTTTATCAGCAGGTCTTCGCAGGGCATCCTCCGGACGAAACTCGATCGGTGCCTCACAACGAATCGTCGCAAGGTCATAGGAGAGCGCGGCATTATCTTTTCCCTCAATCAGTTTTTTCCTAACGCTCTCGCGGATGGCGCTATCCTCGATATTGGCATAGACTCCATCCAGAGAACCAAACCGCAGCAGCAGATCGGTCGCCGTTTTGGGACCAATGCCAGCCACACCGGGGATATTATCAGAGCTGTCGCCCATCAAAGCCTTCAGATCGACCATATGAGGGGGCGTAAAACCATACTCGGCCTCAAATGCCTGCGGTGTATAGAGTGTCGTCTGTGTCTGTCCCGCCTTCGTTGTCACGAGCTTCACGCTGACACAGTCATTCACGAGCTGCAGACTGTCGCGGTCTCCGGTCACGATGACGCAGTCCCAGCCGGAAGCACAGCAGATGCGGCCGACCGTACCTATCACATCATCCGCTTCCCAGCCCTGGCACTCATAGATCGGGATATTCATGGCAGACAGCACCTGTTTCATAACAGGCATCTGCATCGCCAGTTCCTCCGGCATCCCATGCCGGGTCGCCTTATACCCGTCATACTGTAAATGACGGAAGGTCGGGCCATGAAGATCGAAAGCCACACAGAGAGAATCCGGCTTCTCCTCCTGCTCCAGCTTATGCAGGATATTCAAAAAACCGAATATGGCATTGGTGAACAGCCCATCCCTTGTCGTCAACGGACGGATACCGTAAAACGCACGGTTGATGATGCTGTTCCCATCCAAGATCATCAATTTCATACTTCAAGCTCCTTTTTTCTTCGCGATCGACCGTTTCACGACTTCAGCCACATTGAGGCCGGAAAGGACCGCAACGATCCCAAGTGCAAGACCCAATGCCAGCATCACCGTATGGAAGGCCTGCTGGAAGCACGCCGCCCATTCTTTAAGGAGTGCATAGCGCATCGTGTGGTACAGCGCACCGCCGGGGATATGCGGGATGATGCAGGAAATCAGAAATGTCGTCGCAGGAGTTTTGAGCAGCCTTGCCAGGACCTCCGCATACACCGCAACAAAAAATGCGCTGATAAAGTATCTGGTAAACTCACCGGGGAAAAGAGGCTCCAGCACGAGATACAACGCCCAAGACAAGCCTCCGCCCAACGCGGCCAACAAAAGCTTCCATCCCCGCATATTGAATAGGATCGAGAAGCCAAACGCGCCCAGCATCCCCATCAAAATTTGGATCATATCATTCACACGGCGCCGCCTCCTACTGTATAAAATGCAAGGATATAGCCACCTGCGATCGCAAGAGCCAGAATGATCGCCTCGGCAAACCGCAGGATACCGGTCATCGTATCGCCGCTGATCATATCACGGATAGAATTCGTCAGCAATACGCCGGGTATCAGCAGCATGATATTGCCGATCACGATCATCTCCGCCGATCTGGCCAGTCCCATGCGTACAGCCAGAAATGCGAGCACGCTCATGGTGAAGGATGCTATAAGATTAGACAAAACTCGATTGAAATTCACAACAGAAGAGAAATACACAGTCGCTTTCAATACCATACCGATCACAGCAGAGAGCAGAGCATCCTGCCAAGAGCCGCCAAAGAACACGGTAAAGGCCCCTGCGATCAGCGCAAATGCCGCCATTTCACTCAAATAACTGTAGCGCTTGGCCGCAAGGATCTCGGAAAGCGCTTTCTTGAAGGTCGCATAATCCAGACGCTCGGAACACATACGGCGTGAGAGCTGATTGAGCCGATCGATCCGTTCCAGATCTGTGGTGTAGGTCTCGATACGCCTGGTCTGAGAGATACGGTGTTCCTCCGGAAAATCCGCAGACAGCAGCATACTGGATGTGATACAAAACACATCTACGCTGCTTGCACCATAGGCATGACAGATACGGCGGATGCAATCCTCGACACGATACACCTCAGCACCGCTCTTGAGCATATTCTCCCCGATATCCATAGCCGCAGACAGGACTTCTTTATGATTCACAGGCTGCACACCTCCCATTCACTCCCCTATCATAGCAGAAAGCCTCCGCAAAATCAATTTGCGGAGGCTTCAAGATCAAAATTTTATACGCGCTTCCACTTTGCACCACCGGCGATATCCGTCACTTCGATACCCATAGCCTTGAGCTCATCACGGATACGGTCTGCTTCCGCAAAGTTTTTGGCCTTCTTGGCATCCTGACGGGCAAGAATCAAAGCCTCGACTGCCTCATCCTGCTCCCCGGCCTCGCTGATGACTGTAAACTGACCGGCCTTAGGCGCAGCTTCAAGTTCCCTGCGCTTCCTGGCGGCTTTCTCGATCAGATCAAGACCAAGGACCTTGTCAAAGTCGGCAAGCACTGCCAGTTTCGTCTGATCGGTCGTCTTGTACTTGAGGACATCGTAGACTGCCGTGATCGCAAGAGAGGTATTGAGATCGTTGCCGAGTGCTGTCAGGAACTTCTCCTTGAGCACATCGAAAGCAGCCTGATCCACGGGCTCTTCCGCATTGGGCTTGAGCGCCGCGATCTTGGAGATCATCTTCTGATAGGTCACGACTGCGTTGTCCAGATTCTCAAAGGAGAACACCAGATTCTTGCGGTAATGGGACTGCAGGCAGAACAGACGGTAGACCAGAGGATCATAGCCCTTGCTCTCCAGCAGAGACACCGTCAGGAACTCGCCCTTGGACTTAGACATCTTGCCATCATTGGTGTTCAAATGATGGACATGCATCCAGTAGTTGCACCACTTGTGACCAAGGAAGGATTCTGACTGCGCGATCTCATTGGTGTGATGTGGGAAGGCATTATCGATGCCGCCGCAGTGGATATCCAGATCCTCACCCAGATGCTTCATCGAGATACCGGAGCACTCGATATGCCAGCCGGGATAACCGACGCCCCAAGGAGAATCCCACTTGAGGGCCTGATCTTCAAACTTGGACTTGGTGAACCAAAGCACAAAGTCATTCTTATTGCGCTTGTTGGTATCCTCTTCCACGCCTTCACGAACACCGACCGCCAGATCTTCCTCGTCGTGATCGTTGAAGATATAGTACTTATCGAGCTTGGAAGCATCGAAGTAGATATTGCCGCCCGCTTCATAGGCAAAGCCCTTCTCAAGCAAGCCCTCAATGATCTTGATATATTCCGCGATGCAGTTGGTAGCAGGCTCCACAACATCGGGGCGCTTGATATTCAGCTTGCTGCAATCCTCAAAGAATGCATCTGTGTAGAACTTCGCGATCTCCATGACCGTCTTGTTCTCACGCTTGGCGCCTTTGAGCATTTTATCCTCGCCGGTATCAGCATCGGAGGCCAGATGGCCCACATCGGTGATATTCATGACACGCTTGACATTGTAGCCGGCATAACGCAGCGCCTTCTCCAGGATATCCTCCATGATATAGGAGCGCAGATTGCCGATGTGCGCAAAATGATAGACCGTAGGGCCGCAGGTGTACATTTTGACCAGCTCGGGGTCATTGGGGATGAATTCTTCTCTCTTTCTCGTTGCAGAATTATATAGATACATATGGTCTCCTCCTATGTCAAATTTTCAAGTTTTTCTTCCAATACACGGACCTTTTCCCTCAGCTGTTCTATCTCCAGCATGACCGGATCCGGCGTATGGATGTGATCGAGCTTCTCGCCGCTGATCTTCACCACGCGGCCGGGAACACCAACGACAGTCGCATTCGCAGGCACTTCGCGCAAGACTACAGAATTGGCCGCGATGCGGGCATTGTCGCCAACTCTGAACGGTCCAAGCACCTTCGCGCCGGAACCGACCATCACATTGTTGCCAAGGGTCGGATGGCGTTTTCCAACATCTTTACCGGTGCCGCCCAAGGTCACATTTTGATAGAGCAGACAGTCGTCACCGATCTCAGCGGTCTCACCGATCACGATGCCGGTGCCATGGTCGATGACCAATCTCCTTCCGATCGTCGCCCCCGGATGGATCTCTATCCCGGTGAAGAATTTGGCCACCTGACTGAGCCAGCGGGCCAGAAAGCAACAACGGTGCAGATGCAGCCAATGGGCGATGCGGTAGTAGATCGTCGCATGAAGGCCGTTATACAAAAGGAATATCTCGACAGCGCTCCTTGCGGCAGGATCGTTTTTTTGGTATGCACGGATATCTTCCAGAATATGCATAGGCTCCCTCCAAAAAGAGACCGCCCCTTGAACGACTCAAGAGGCGGGTAAAAACTCGCGGTTCCACTCTGATTTCTCACTTTAGCCTTGACGCGGCCAACGGGGTCTCCCCTCGCTCACGAACGCACTTTCCCACCAGAAGATCACGCCTGCTCACAGCCAACGACAGGCACTCTCTGACATCTCCATACCGGATGGTACTCTTTTCGGTCAACGCGATATGAAATTCTTTATAGTATATTAGCATCCCGTGAAGTCGGTGTCAAGGCTTGATCACATTCCAATTCTTCACAAAATACTCCACCCCGGAATACAGTGTCGTCACCGTGATCACCAAGATCACGGCCGCATCGATCACACTACTGTTGAACACGATCATCACACACAGACCGACCATGGTCGCAAAGGTCTTCACCTTTCCGCTCCATCCGGCCGCAAGGACCTTTCCGCCGCTGGCCGCGATCATACGCAGACCGGATACGGCGAATTCACGCGACAGCACGAGCATGACCATCCAGGCAGGCATCCTGCCCCACTGGATAAAGATCAGCATCGCAGCCGTCACCAAAAGCTTATCCGCCAAGGGGTCTAAAAACTTTCCAAAGTCGCTGGTCTGATCATAGTGTCTTGCAATATAGCCATCAACGAAGTCCGTCAGGCTCGCAGCGATAAAGACGACCAGTGCCAAAAGATCGTGTCCTGTGAGCATCAACACCATGAACACCGGGATCAGCGCGACACGGGCCAATGTGATCTTACTTGCGGTCGTCATCAGGCATCCTCCTCGATCGTACCGATCAGTTCACCGTCATACACATCATGGATCATCACATCGACGAACTCGCCCACCTTCACAGTACGCTCAGATGCAAACCAGACCTTGCCGTCGATATCAGGACTGTCCGCATAGCTTCTGCCGAAATAAGCGTCCTCGTCCGGGTCGTAGCCTTCGCACAGGACCTCCATGGTGGTACCCATCAATGTCTCGTTGTATGCATCCATGATGCGGGATTGGATCTCAGTCAAACGCTCGGCACGCTGGCGTGCGATCTCCTCAGGAGGATATTCCATCGTGGCTGCCAGAGTGCCTTCCTCCGGAGAGAATACGAACGCACCAACACGCTCGAGCTTGAACTCCCGCAGGAAATCACACAGCTCCTCGAACTCCTCTTCGCCCTCGCCGGGAAGACCTGTGATCAGGCTGGTACGCAGAACGACACCCGGGATCCTTTCACGGAGCTTGCGGAACATGGCCTCCAAAAAGGCTTTATCGCCGCGCCTGTTCATCTTCTTCAAGATCTTGCTGTTGATATGCTGGATCGGGATATCCAGATACTTCACGATCTTCGGCTCGGATGCGATCACATCGATCATCTCATCCGTCAAAACATCGGGATAGAGATAGTGGAGGCGCACCCAGTGGATGCCATCGATCTTACACAGCTCCCGCATCAGCTTTGGAAGAAGGAGCTCATGATCATCCAGATCGATACCATAACGGCTGATATCCTGCGCGACAACGATGATCTCTTTCACGCCATCCTGCGCAAGGCATCTTGCCTCATACAAGACATCATCCAGCTCTCTGCTGCGGTAGCGGCCACGCAGTGCAGGAATGATGCAGTAGGCACAATGATTGTCACAGCCCTCTGCGATCTTCAAATATGCATAGTGATCCGGCGTGGTCAGGATACGGGCCGTCTCATCGATGGGAGCATCGATATCATCAAACTGACTGACTTTGGTGCCGGCAAGGACCTTCTTGACAGCCGCTACGACATCGTAGTAACTGCCTGTACCTAAAACGCCGTCCACTTCCGGCATCTCCCTGACGATCTCTTCCTGATATCTCTGCGCCAGACAGCCTGTGACCAGGATCTTCCCAAGGCGGCCTTCCGCCTTCAGCTGTCCCAGAGCAAGGATATTGTCGATGGCTTCCTGCTTTGCGCTCTCGATAAAACCGCAGGTATTGACGATAGCAAGATCGCACCCATCGGGGCTGACAGAGATATCAAATCCGGCCTGCTGCAGCAGATAGAGCATCTGCTCGGCATTCACCTGATTCTTCGCACAGCCAAGAGACACCATGCCTATACATTCACTCATATCCTTCCTCCTGATCTATGTCCAAAGTCGCGGAGTATCTGCGAAGCCCGGCTCGGATATCCTGCCAGCTGTGACCGCGCCGCATCAGTGCATCGACCGTACGCTTCAGTTCCTTTTCATCGGGCTCCCGCCCCTTTAGACGGCGCGCAAGAAACTGATCGACAGCATCATCCATCTCAGGCACCAGCGACAGCGCTTCTTCCCAATACTCCTGCGGGATACGCTTTTCAAATAATATCTGCTTGATACGAGTTCTCCCATACCCCTTGTTCACAGCGATACGCACCAATTGCTCCGCTGTCTTGCGGTCATCGAGGAGATCCAGATCGGAGAGCCAGCGTACTGCTGCATCCGCGTCCTCGCTGCTCTCCCCTTTTTGTGTCAAACGGCGCTGCAATTCCTTTTTGCTCACAGCAGACGCAGCCGCGATGCGGACCGCCCTGTTCTTCGCAGAAGCCAGTCCGACCGCCGCTTGCAGTCGGCGAAGCTCATCCTCATCAAGGGACAGCCCTTTAAAGAGCCCAAGGTCTGCGATCACATAGTCCTGTGTCTTTATCACAGTTCCGTCCGACAGACAGATCTTAAACCAATGCTCTCGTTGCGCCATCGGCTCGAGTCGTTCAATCGTTATCATCGAAGTCATCTGCTTCCACGCTGACAGGCCTATCAGCAGGCTTTGCGGGAGCAGTCCTAGGCTTGCCGCCAACGAGCTTATACAGGTTCTCGCGCACCTGTGCCTCCACCTGTTCGGCAATATCGGGATTCTCCATCAGATAGGCCTTGACGCTGTCGCGACCCTGACCGATCCGCTCATCCCCCATGGAGAACCAGCTGCCGCTCTTTTGGACGATGTCCAGCTGGACAGCCAGATCGACCAGCTCGCCCCACTTGGAGATACCTTCGCCATACATGATGTCGAAGATCGCTTCTTTGAAAGGAGGCGCGACCTTGTTCTTCACGATCTTAGCGCGGGTGCGGTTGCCCACGACCTCGGAGCCATTCTTGATTGCCTCTGTACGGCGGATATCGATGCGTACAGAAGCATAGAACTTCAACGCATTGCCGCCGGTGGTAGTCTCAGGATTGCCGTACATCACACCGATCTTCATACGAAGCTGGTTGATAAAGATGACTACACAATTGGTGCGGGAGATATTGCCCGCCAGTTTTCTCAAAGCCTGAGACATGAGACGAGCCTGCAGACCAACGAAGGTATCGCCCATCTCGCCTTCGATCTCAGCTCGGGGCGTCAGAGCCGCCACAGAGTCCACGACTACCACATCCACAGCGCCGGAACGCACGAGTGCATCCGTGATCTCAAGCGCCTGCTCACCGGTATCCGGCTGAGAGACCAGCATATTATCGATATCGACACCGATCGCGGCGGCATAAGCAGGGTCCAGTGCATGCTCCGCATCCACGAAAGCGACTTCACCGCCCATTTTCTGCGCGGAAGCAACGATGTGCAGAGCCAGCGTCGTCTTACCGGAGGATTCAGGTCCGTAGATCTCGATGATACGACCCTTAGGCACACCGCCGATACCAAGCGCGGCATCCAGTGCCAGAGAGCCGGTGGGGATCGCATCGACCTGCATCTCGGGCTTATCTCCAAGACGCATGACCGTACCCTTGCCAAAATTCTTCTCGATCTGTGCGATGGCAGTATCCAGTGCCTTTCTCTTGTCATTGGAAGCCGGTGCAGCTTCTCTCTTCTTATCCATTGCCATATGCGTTTGTCCTCTCTTTCTTCCGCGCGATGACCGCTCTCACGATATCGCCGGTATCCTTTTTCGTTTCCATTACATCGTATCCGTTTTCCGCCAGAAGGCGGCATACAGCATCATCCTGCCCAAGACCGAATTCGAAGGCAAGATATCCGCCATCCTTCAAAACTTTCGAATAGTTGTCGATGATAGCGCGATAAAACACCAGACCATCTTCGCCGCCATAAAGCGCAAGATGTGGCTCATGATCCAGGACCGATCGGTCAAGCTCCTTCATCTCCTCCCCGGTGATGTAGGGAGGATTTGAGACGATCATATCGAACATCCCCAATTCCGCCGCAGGGGGCTGCAATACATCTGCCTGCAGGCAGATGACACGGTCCAGCAGGCTCAGATCTGCGACATTCTTCTTTGCGATACGGAGGGCGTTCTCCGAAACATCACAAAGAACTACCTCAGCCTGCGGCAGGTCGAACGCGACCGCAAGACCGATACAGCCAGACCCTGTGCAAAGATCCAGGATCTTCGGATGACTGCCAGCAGACGAAGCATATGACAGCACCAGCTCTGTGACGACCATAGTATCATCCCGCGGGATCAGCACATCCGGTGTGACCGTAAGATCCAGACCGTAAAAGCTCCAGCTCCCAAGCACATAGGCCAATGGTTCTCCACGCGCGACACGCTCGGCATCACGCAGATAACGCTCCAGAACGCCCTTCGGGATCGGATCGTAGGACATGCTCATCAAGACAGCCGCATCATGCCCGGATGCCAACGACAGCAATTCCCTCGCGGCAAAGGAGGCACGCTGCTCCTCTGACGCAGAGAGCAACAGCCTGACATGACGGTACGCCTCACCAAAGGTGCCGATCACCATTCGTCGCTGCCCTCTTCTTCCGGCAGGACCTCCTCCAGTGCCTTGATGGCAACTTCGATCATACCGTCGTCAGGTTCATTCGTCGTAAATCTCTGCATCCACTGCCCGGGTGCAGTCAAAATGTGCGTCAAGCAATTATCATGACGCCCAACGAGCCTGTTGAACTCGTAGCTGATACCTACGATCGGCAGCAGCAGGAGCAGATGGATCCCCATACGGGCAAATGTATTATCTACACGAATCAACGCGCCGCAGAGGATGCTGATACAAACGACTACCAGCAAGAAGCTGGTGCCGCATCTGGGATGCATCCTTGTCTGCACACGGACATTCTCCACCGTCAGAGGGAGCTTTGCCTCATAACAGCGAATGGTCTTGTGTTCCGCTCCATGATATGAGAATACTCTTTTCATGTCCTTCATTTGGGACACTAAGATGATATATCCCATAAACAGGACGATCTTGAGCAGTCCTTCTATCAGATTTCTCAAAAAATAGTTGCCATGCAGCGCAGGGATCAGACCGGAGATGAAGGTGGGCAAAAGGATAAACAGTCCCACCGACATCAAGATACCAAGCACGGCGGAGAAATAAATGACCGCCTGCTCCAGTTTTTCTGACCCTAGTTTCTTTTCGAGCCAAACCTCGAACCGGGATGGCTCCGCATTTTCTTCCTCCGGATAGAATTCTGCGGAATACAACAGTGCCTTGACACCATTGACCATGCTGGCTCCAAAAGCTATGACACCGCGCACCAGCGGCAGCTTCGCTAGAGGGCTGCGGTTCCCGAGCTTCAGCGGCTCCGTTTTGACAACGATGCCCTCCGGGCCGCGCACGACGATAGACTGCTTTTCCGGACCGCGCATCATGATTCCTTCGATCAATGCCTGTCCACCGATCATCGTCTTGAATTTTTCATTATTTTCCTGTTTTTGTTTCATTTAAACTTCTCCGATCGGAAGCAGCACAGTAGCCATAGCTCCGCCGCCTTCCGCATTTTCAAGGATCAGCTCGCCGCCGTGCATGGTAACGATCTCCTCACACACAGCAAGACCGATCCCATTGCCTCTGGCCTTGGAGCTGCCCTTATAAAATTTCAGCTTGATATGAGGCAATTCGTCCTCCGGGATACCGGGGCCGAAGTCTCTGATCTGTACAACGACCTGATCATCTCTTCGGCTGATAGACGCCGTGATCCTCTTCCCCTCTCCACCATGCTTCGCGGCATTATCCAGGATATTCAGGAATACCTGACGCAGTCTGGACCGATCGCACATGATCTCAGGGATATCATCGTCATTCTCCAAATATTCCAGCTCAATGCCTTCCTGACGAAGGCGGCTTCCATACATAAAGACCGTATCCTCAAATTCGGACAAGATCGGCGTCATCTCCATGTTTAGTGTGAATCTGCCATCCTGGATCCTTGTGAATTCCAGCAGTTCCTCCACCATACCGGTCAGCCGTCTGGCCTCGCGAAGAATGATCGCCATGCCGCGGCGCGTCTCCTCAGGATCCATAGTCTCCGAAGCCAACAAGGTCTCGCCCCAACCGGTGATGGCAGTCAGCGGTGTCCTCAGTTCATGGGATACAGACGAGATGAATTCCGTCTGCATCTTCTCTGTCTGACTGATCTTTGCCGACATCTCATTGATGGTATCTGCAAGCTCGCCGATCTCGTCATCCTGATGCTTCTGGATCGTTGCGCCGTAGGAACCGGCCGCGATCCGTTTTGCTGTGACGGTGATCTCAGCAACGGGATCCAGGATAGAGCGGATGAAGAAACGGCTGCTGTAGAGCACGAAAGATATGACAAAAATACCGATCAGGACTGCGATACACACAGACATCCCTATCTGCTTGTCCACATTCCGCATGCTCGTAACATAGCGCAAAACGCCGATCAGCTCACCATTGGAGTAGACCATGGGACTGGATACTGCCATGATGCGCTCACCGGTATAGGGATTCCTGCCGCGGTATGTCGTCATCTCACGGACGGCGATCGCCTCTGCCACATCAGGGGTCTTTGGTGCCTCTCCGGCCCACTGGCCGAAGGAGGACGCAACGATCTTCCCATTCGTGGAGATGAACTGTAGTTCCAACCGATCCTTCTCCTCGAAATTCTGAGCAAAACGGATACAGGATTGGTAATACTCACGATAGCTCTGGTTGATGTAACTGCGGAAAAAATCAGTAGTCGTGCCCGCCTTCTCCTCCAGTCCGACCCGAAGGTTGGAATAGGAATAGGCCGCAAATGACACAGAAAATACCGCAACAAAGACGATCACCAATGCGATCACCAGCGCCACACTATTGAACATCCAACGGCGTTCTATGCCGGTGGGCTTGCGAAACTTTTTGATCGTCATCACTTCCTTTGCGCGGATATGGGCGAGGCTCAAGCGCCCCACTTATAGCCAAAGCCCCAGACAGTGGTGATGTAGGTGGGGTTGGCGGTATCGTCCTCGATCTTGATGCGAAGGCGTCTGATATTGACATCCACGATCTTCAATTCGCCGTCATAATCCCGCCCCCACACAGCGGCAAGGATATCTTCTCTGGACAAAGCTCTTCCGGGATTTTGCATGAACAACTTCATGATGGCATACTCCACCTGCGTCAGCTTGATGCGGCGGCCGGCCTTGTCCAAAGTTCGATTGCGGGTATTGAGGATGAACGGCCCCTGCTCGATCTCGACAGAATCCGGCGCAGCATCCGCACCAACACGGCGGAACAGCGCATCGATACGGGCAGTCAGCTCCGCAGGACTGAAAGGCTTGGTGATGTAGTCGTCAGCACCGGTCATCAGACCTGTGACCTTATCCATTTCCTGGCTGCGGGCAGTCAGCATGATGATACCGATCTGCTTATCTGTTGCGCGGATATTGCGGCAGACCTCAAAACCATCGATATCGGGCAGCATGATATCCAAGATCGCAACGCCGACATCGGGGTTGTTCTTCAACTGCTCAAGGGCCTCCATGCCGGTACCGGCTTCAATGGCCTCATAACCTGCTCGTTTGAGATTGATAACGACAAAGCTGCGTATGCTGACTTCGTCCTCCAAGATCAAAACTTTTTTCATGAACGCTCTCCTCACTTATGTTTCGCCAGAGTTCCAGTCCATATAGATGAAATGGAACATGGCGTTCAATTCTTCTTGTGTAAGCTCTTCTGCCCACTTGGACGATCCCAAAGAAGCCGCGTAGGCGACCTCTCCCTTTTCCGCAAGCAGAGATCTGCCTGCCTCGGATGCCAACTGCGCTCTCTTTTCACCCGTGATGGCATAGATCGTCACGATCTCATCCGGCTCTTCATCGTATCCGCGCCACTGCGAGATCTTCACTGCGGAGATCCCATCCTGCAGGGTCTGTCTGGATACTGTGATCTGATCGCACCAATGCTCCGGCAGTGTCAGGTACCACCCCGCCGGATAATTATGATAGGTCGTCATCTTGATCTTGGCACGGCCATCTATCGTCAGGCTGTACCACTCAATGATCCACTGCGTCTCTTCCCCGGCCGCATGGCTCGGCAAGGCGAGTGGCAGCGGTAATTCGATCACACCGTCGGCATCGATATCCGATGCATATACATTATAGCTGCGCACGGTCTGGGCACTGACACCAAGCTCTCCGCCCGTGGCGATATTGCGCAGCGCATCTTCCCGTACTGCAAAAATATCCGTGATGATCGTATCTTCTTCATAGGTACTGGCGACGAACACCGCCGGCGCACCGCCTTCCAGGCAGCCGGTGATGATACGCTTGATCTGCTTCGCCCCGACGGACATACTGGCTTCCTGTTCGCGTTCCATGCGGTCATCGTGCCAGCGGTAGAGCTCCGCGATACCGGCCCGCTCTTCTGCCTCCAGCCGGAGGACGAACACATCCTTGCGTTCGTCCGCATCAAGATCGACGACCTTGAACTCAGAGTATGTACAGGTCATCAGCGCCGTCATCTCACCGTTGCGGCATGAATACGCCGTCAAAGACCGAAGGATCTGATCGCTCAAACGCCGTCCCAAAAGGATCTCATACCCCGGTGTACCATCGAGCTGGACATATTCCACAGCGTCAAAACCGCTGCCTTCCCCTTCGATCACCGCGATATTGGTGTAGCTGTCTTCCGTCCGGTCGAACACATAGGCTTTCAGCGGCAGTTCCCCCATCGTTTTTAAAAACACCACGGCTTCATCATCGCTGTCGCCATCAAGATCCACCAGCTGGACTGACTGCTGATTGGAGCCTGTGAGCGGTCCGGCATACGATGCCCCCGGTGTCATGACCTGATCGATCGCATACTGCAGATCGTAATAGGCCTCGGACTGCTTTGGCAGCGCATACAGATCATCGGACACATTGGCCGAACAAGCGCTCAGCACCAGAGTGAGCAGGATGCACACTACAAGTACAGTCGATATTTTGTTCCATCTCATGGGCATCCACCTCCTCTGATCATCCAAATTAGGATTATATCACATTTTCTTTCCGATTTGTAGTCCTTTTGTAAATTTTCATTTCAGCACTACATTTCCTTCGCCCAAGATATCGCGAAGCTCCTGCAAGAGATCCTTATCCGGCACGCAGTGGGTCTGGCGGCGTATCTTCGTATCTTCAAAATATAATACCACAGGCATTTGCCCCGGGAACATATTGAGTACAGGGCGCACTCTTTGAAACGCTCTGCCCGTTTCATTCGGGAACTTCAGATAGAGTTTTTCCGCCTTTACAGGCTCCGCCGGCGCCTGGAGCGTGAATTGCTCCATGGACCACACCTGATCTACGATCATTTGGGGCGCTTTTTCATCTCTCACAGAAAGCTTGCCCATGACCACGACGGTGCTATTTTCAGCAAGATATGCTCCATACTGGTTGAACGCATTGGAGAACACCAAAAGCTCCATGGCAGCCGTGTCATCTTCCAAAGTCACATAGGCCATCATGGTATTGTTCCTGGTGGTCTTCATTTTCACCTGCTGCACCACACCTGCGATTCGGATCCGCTGCTCATCGCGGAACGCACCTGTGCCATTCTCAAAGCTCTCCAGGACATCGCCGACCGCAGCGATCCCCGCCTTTCGCAGGCCGGAACGGTACTCATCCATAGGATGACCGGAAAGATAAAGACCGGTCACTTCCTTCTCCATCGCCATGAGCTCCTGCTTCGTCAGTTCCGCAAGGTCAGGAGCTTTGATGTGGCTGACCGATGTTTCCGCTGCACCGATGTCAAAAAGACCGACCTGTCCTTCGACATTTTTTCTGCGGTTCTCTGCAACAGAATCCATGACCTGCTCATACAGATACAGCAGCTGACTGCGCTTCATACCGAAGCAGTCGCAGGCCCCGCACTTGATCAGGTTCTCCATGGCACGCTTATTGAGCTCCTGCCCCATCCGGCTGCAAAGATCCTCCAGATCCCGGTAGCTGCCTCCAGCCTCACGCTCGGCAACGACATTTCGGATAAAGCCGCGTCCGATATTTTTGACAGCAACGAGACCAAAGCGGATGCCGTCCTCCACGACCTTGAATTGGTCTGTAGATGCATTGATATCAGGCGGCAATACCGCCAGCCCCAATTCTTTACACTCTGCGATATACCCCGCGACCTTGACAGAATCATCGAGGACCGAGGTCATCAGAGCTGCCATATACTCCTTGGGATAATGGCACTTCAAATATGCTGTATCATATGCGACCTTTGCGTAGCATACCGCGTGCGCCTTGTTGAACGCATAGTTCGCAAAATCCAGGATCTCATCGTAGATCGCCTGCGCCGCTTTTTCCGGAACGCCATTGGCGATCGCGCCCGGGATCCCTCTGGCAGGATCGCCGAAAATAAACGCCTTTCTTTCAGAAACGATCACATCCTGCTTTTTCTTGGAGATCGCACGGCGCATATTATCAGCCTGTCCGAGGCTAAAGCCGCCCAGTCGGCGGAAGATCTCGATGACCTGCTCCTGATAGACGATACAGCCGTAGGTGACTGCCAGGATCGGCTCCAGCGAAGGATGCTTATAGGTGATCGTCTCCGGATGCAGCTTGCTTTGGATGAATTTCGGGATAGAATCCATTGGACCGGGACGGTAGAGGGCCACGATCGCAGTGATATCCTCGATAGACTGAGGCTTCATACTGACACAGACACCTGTCATACCGGCAGATTCCATCTGGAACACACCAGAGGTCTTGCCTTCGGCAAGCATGGCAAAGGTCTGCGGATCGTCGTCCGGGATATGTGCCATATCGAATGACGGCTCTTTCACTCTGATATCCTCGACAGCATCCTGAATGACCGTCAGGTTTCTCAGACCAAGGAAGTCCATCTTCAGAAGCCCCAGTTCTTCCAGCGTCGTCATGGTGTACTGGGTCACGATCGTATCATCATTGGTACTTAAAGGTACATAGTCGTAAACAGGACGCTTTGTGATCACGACACCGGCCGCATGGGTCGATGTATTGCGCGGCATGCCTTCCAGCGCCTTTGCCGTATCGATCAGTTCCCTGACCCGCGCATCGCCATCATACATCTCCTTGAGCTTCGGAGAGATCTTCAGCGCTTCTTCCAGCGTGATATGCAGCGGCATCGTGGGGACCTGTTTCGCAACGATATCCGTCTCCGCATAGGTAAAATTCAGTGCGCGTCCCACATCGCGGATCGCACCGCGTGCCGCCATGGTACCAAAGGTCGCGATCTGGGCCACATGGTCCTCACCATACTTGCGGCGTACATATTCCACCACTTCTCCACGGCGTGTATCGCCAAAGTCCATATCGATATCAGGCATGGAGATGCGTTCCGGATTCAGGAAGCGTTCAAAGTAAAGGCTGTATTTCATCGGATCGAGATCCGTGATATACAATGTATAGGAGACCATGGAGCCAGCCGCGCTCCCGCGGCCGGGACCGACCGGGATATCCACACTTTTGGCGTAGCGCACAAAATCGGAAACGATCAGGAAATAGTCCGTAAAGCCCATCTTTTCGATCATATCGATCTCATATTCCAACTGCTTGCGATACTCAGGATGACGGTCGCCATAGCGCTCCTCGAAGCCCTTGCTGCAGAGCTCTTTCAGATAAGAGAGGGAATCGTAGCCCTCCGGCAGCTTGAATTCCGGCAGATGGTATTTGCCGAAAGTAAATTCCAGATCACACCGTTCCGCGATCTTGACCGTATTCTCAAAGGCTTCTGTTTGCTGCGGGAACAGCGCACGAAGCTCCGCCTCAGACTTCAGATAAAATTCGTCCGTCTCGAACTTCATGCGGTTGGGGTCATCGACAGTCTTTCCCATCTGGATGCACATCAAAACATCCTGCATACGGCTGTCTTCCCGCCTGAGATAATGCGCGTCATTGGATACGACGAGAGGGATCCCCGTCTCCCGCGCGATCTTCAGGATGCCTTGGTTGATCTGCTGCTGTTCCGCAAGGCCATGGTCTTGCAGTTCCAAATAAAAATCGTCCTCACCGAACAATGCTGCATACTGCAGAGCCGTAGCTTTTGCACTCTCGATATCTCCGGAAAGGATCTGCTGCGGGATCTTGCCCGCTACACAGGCAGACAGCGCGATCAGACCTTCATGATGCGCTTCGAGCAGCTCCATATCCACGCGCGGCTTTCCGTAAAATCCCTCTACGAAAGCCTGCGAGACCATATAGCTCAAGTTACGATAGCCTGTCTCATTTTTGCAAAGCAGCACCAGATGGTTGCTCTCATTATCTGTTCCATGGACACGGTCATGCCGTGTTCTGGGCGCGACATACACCTCACAGCCGATGATCGGCTTGATGCCGGCTTTCTTGGCAGCGCGGTAAAAATCGATCACGCCGTACATGACACCATGGTCCGTGATCGCAATGGCATCCTGCCCCAATTCCTTGACACGGTCCATGATGCCCTTGATGCGGCATGCACCGTCCAGCAGGCTATACTCTGTATGGACATGAAGATGAACAAAACCCATATCCGATCCTCCTATCGGGCTCTCAGCCCCTGGATAACTCCAAGATCTTTCGCATCCTGTGATTGATCGCCGACTTCGTCAGCGGCGGATCCTGCATCTGTGCAAGTTCCAAAAGCGATGCCTCAGGATACGCTTTTCTCAGTTCGGCAGTCTCTCTCAGCTTTTGCGGCAGCTGCTCGTACAGGTCCATTTTTTCCAGCTTCCTGATCGCTGCCAGCTGTTCCTGCGCCGCATTTACCGTCTTTCCCACATTGGCTGTCTCGCAATTGACCCATCGATTGATCTTATTCCTGAATTCCTTTTCCACCTTGGCTTCCATGATCTGCATAGCGCACACAGGTGCGCCCAGCGTGGTAAGGACATCCTCGATGTGGTCGCTCTGCTTAAAATACAGGATGCTGTTGCCGCCTCTTGTGGTATCCTTGGGGTAAAAGCCGAGCTCCATGAGCAGGCTGTAGACTTCCCGCCCTACATAATGGTGGGAAGTAGCAAATTCCAGATGGTAACGCTTTTCCGGGTCGGTGACGGAACCGCCTGCCATGAATGCGCCGCGCACAAAGGAGATCTTGCAATGGTCCTCCTCCAGTACGCTCAAATTGACATGAAGGCTCACCGTTGCCTGCACATCCAACCCAAATGTCTCGTATATGGCAGAGAGCTTCCGGGGACAGTCGATCGTAAAGATCGCTTTTCCCTGCTCCTGATTCGGAAGCTGATCAAACTCGATATCGAATGCTTTTTTAAAAAGTCTCGGCAAGCGCTGCGCCAGATCCCTGCTCTCTGTGACGATCTTGATGCATCCGGGCGTAAAGGTATTGCAAAACAGCAAAATGCCATAGGCTTCCGCAATGGCACAGCAGGTATGGATAGGCTGACGCGCAAGCTCAGCCTTGACATTGGAACAAAAGGACATACTACACCTCTATCTACGCGCTCTATTTCCTTGCCATGTCGCGATGGCTCACCGTTGTCACATATCCGCGCTTGGACACGGCATCACCGATGGCCTGCGCCATGCAGACAGATCTGTGCTTTCCCCCGGTACAGCCTATCCCGATCACTAAGCTAGTCTTGCCTTCATCTACATAGTGAGGGAGGCAAAACGCCAGCAGATCTTCCAGCTTCTGAAGGAAATCCTTTGTCTGCTGATAGGAAAAAACAAATTCTTTCACCTCAGCATCTGCACCTGTTTTATGCTTCAACCCTTCTATATAATAGGGGTTCGGCAAAAATCGGACATCGAACACCAGATCGGCCTCCACAGGGATACCATACTTAAAGCCAAAAGACATCACATTCACGCTCATGGCGCGGTCACGCAGATCCCCGGCAACAAGATCGATCACCTCGCCGCGAAGCTTAGCTGTAGACAGATTGGATGTATCGATGATCGCGTTGGCACGGTTGCGTATCGGGCCCAAAAGCCCCCGTTCCCGCTCCACTGCAGCAGGCAGCGCCGTACCATCCTTCGTCAGAGGATGTTTGCGCCGTGTCTCTTTATACCGCTTGATGATGACATCGGTATCAGCTTCTACGAACAAGATCGTAAATTCCAGCTTCATCCGGTCAAGCTCATCCAGCGCTTTGAACAGCCCCTCAAATGTCAAGCTGCCGCGCACATCCGTGACCAGCGCCACGCGCTCATAGCGCCCCTTTGTGGCAAGGCACAGCCCGGCAAATTGAGGGATCAGATCAGCCGGCATATTATCAACACAATAAAAGCCCAGATCCTCCAAAAAAGACGCCGTTTTACTCTTTCCCGCGCCGGAAAGACCAGACACGATAACGAACTGCATACTTCTCACCTACCAAATTCGAACTTCCGGCTCCAGCATGATCCCGGATGCTTCATATACACGCTCCTGGATATATCGCATAGTAGCAGTCACATCCTGTGCAGTCGCGCCGCCGAGATTGATGACAAAGCCAGCATGCTTCTCGGATACAGCCGCCCTTCCGACACCCTTTCCTTTCAGGCCCGCAGCGTCGATCAGCGCCGCGGCGTATCCATCGGCAGGCCGCTTGAAGGTACTTCCTGCAGAAGGCATATCCAACGGCTGGGATGTGCTTCGCTTACGCGCCAGATCTCGCATCCTCTCCGTGATGGAAGCCTTGTCTGCTGCGTGCAGTTTGATCTGGGTCTTTAAGATGACCGCCTCTTTTTCTTCAAACACACTGTGCCTGTAGGAAAAATCATGTGCGCTGCCCTCGAACTCACAAAGACTGCCATCCGGCAGGAGCGCCTGTGTCTTCACCACGACCTGTGCCATCTCACCGCCGTAGGCACCGGCATTCATGTACACACCGCCGCCGACCGTTCCGGGGATCCCTGCGGCAAATTCCAATCCGGATAAGGAGCGCTCCCGTGCATAACAGGCAAGTCGCGCCATGGAGATCCCGCATTCGGCTTCCAGCATGCCATCGCCCAGATCCCGCACGGCAGTCAGATCTCTGGTACAGATCACGAGCCTCGCGAGCCCTTCATCAGGTGCAAGGACATTGGTACCGGCACCAAGGATGTGTGGTCTATGGTCATGCGCTATACAAAACCGGTAGACCACTATCAGCTCTTCACAGCTCCCGGGCAGTGCGATCGTCGCCGGACCGCCGATGTGAAAGGAGGTGAACTTAGCCATAGGGGCATTTTCTACGATAGAAAGGTCGGGCCACGCCGACCGCAAGCACTCAACAAATGTCATAAACGCCTCCGGGTGTTTGTCATTTTTATTATTTTATCATGATCTTCGAAAAAAGAAAACTAAAAGATCGCTGCATCCCCACTATATTATTATATAATTATTATATACAAGATCTTATGTATCTTCCCTTTTATGGAAAAACCGCAAGATACTGCCACGGGAACAGCATCTTGCGGTAACGATCAGAACACAGCGCCTTCGCTGGATTCCAGGAAATACTTGTTGAGCTGCTCCGTAAATTCTTCAGCAGCATTATAACCCATACGCTTTTGACGATTATTTCTGGCCGCCACCTCAAAAATAACGGCAAGATTACGGCCAGGCGTGACAGGAACTGTGATGGACGGGACTTTTACACCGAGGATATCATCATATTTGGATTCAAGACCCAGGCGGTCATAAGCCTCACCATCCTGCCAGGGGACGATATTGATGATCAGATCGATACCGACGATGTCCTTGACAGCACCCATACCAAACAGCTTCGCCACATTGATCACGCCGATGCCGCGAAGCTCGATATAATGGCGCAAAACGGGCGGCGCACTGCCCACCAATTCCGAAGATGAGATCTTTTTGATATCGACCGCATCGTCCGCAACGAGACGGTGGCCGCGCTTGACCAGCTCGATGGCGGTCTCGCTCTTGCCGATACCGCTGTCACCCATGATCAGGATGCCTTCGCCGTAGATCTCCACAAGGACACCATGCCGTGTGACTCTGGGTGCCAGAGACGCCTTCAGTGATGTGATCAAGCTGGAGATGATATACGATGTGGTCTCATTGCTGCGCAAGATCGTGATATTATGCTTCTGCGCCATCTCCATACACTCCGGCAGGACGACCAGATCGCGTGCGATGATCAGCGCAGGGATCTGATAGGAGAACAGATGGTCGAAGATGATCGCACGCTGCTCGCTGCTCAGCTTTTGCAGATAGCTGGTCTCCACATTGCCCAGCACCTGAAGGCGCATAGGCTCAAAATGATCGAAGTATCCTGCAAGTGCCAGACCGGGACGGCTGACATCATCGACCGTGATACATATCTTTTCAAAATCCGTAGACCTGTACACGGGGACCAGCCCAAACTCGCGTACGACCTCAGACAGAAGCACACTGTAGATTCGTTTCAACACGCTCACCTCTCATAGATCATACCATCTTTTCCTACCGTTGACAACCTTTGAAAAATTTTTTACTTTTACGAAAAATTATCCTTGCTTTTTTTGTTGATATCTGCTATGATGTTAGGGCGCGTTTAGGGCGCATTGAAAAAATCTCTAACGGCAAGGAGGTGCAGCAAGTGGCAAAGTGCGATATCTGCGGCAAGGGCGTGACTTTCGGTATCAATGTCTCTCACTCCCACAGACGTTCCAACAGACCTGTCAAGCCCAACGTCAAGCGCGTTAAGGCTATTGTTGACGGTACTCCTCGCCATGTGCATGTCTGTACGAGATGCCTTCGTTCCAACAAGGTGGAACGCGCCATCTGATCAAGACGATACATCGACGCAAACGACAGCTTCGGTCCTCCGAGGCTGTTTTTTGTTCGCTCTTTTATAATTTATAAAACGACCGCAGCTCCGACACAAGATCTCGAAGCTGCGGTCGTTCCATATCATCACTTTTTATGAAATGTCAGTTTTGACTCTGTACCTTTACACAGACGCAAGATATTGCCTCTATGGCGGAAGATCACAAAAGCAGCCGTCAGGACCGCAACGACACAGACAGGGGCGTCGCTCCAATGGAATACCAGGTAACCAACGGCAAATGCGGCTGCAGCCAGAACAGAGCCCAGAGAGACATAGCGCGTCAGCACGACCGTCAGGACGAATACAGCAAGGATCAGCATCGCCACGCGCACATCTGTCATCAACGCCATGGCAAAGCCACTCATGATCCCCTTGCCGCCTCTGAAGCCTTCCAGTACCGGGTAGCTGTGACCGAATATGCACACCGCTCCCGCGACCATTGCCGCAAACAGACCATGCTGCGGCAAAAGCCACCGGGCGACCAGACACGCAAGCGCGCATTTCAGCACATCGATGACGATCACGAGCAGAGACTGCACGCCGCCGTAGGTACGAAAGAAATTCGTCAAGCCCGCATTGCCGCTGCCATGCGTACGCACATCATCCTTCATGAGCGCTCTGGAAATAAGGAGCGCTCCATTGATATTGCCCAGAAAATAACTTGCCACAACGACTGCGAGCCAATAGACCACCTGCATATATTACTCCTTATCTCCCTTTTGCCGGATCGTTAGCTTGATGGGGATGCCCATAAGACCAAAGACTGTACGAAGCTGATTTTCCAGATACCTCTGATACGAGAAATGGAACAATCTCGCATCGTTGCAGAAAGCCACAAAATGAGGCGGCTTCACACCGATCTGGGTCATGTAATAGATCTTCAGGCGTCTGCCCTTATCACTGGGCGGCTGCACACGAGCCGTCGCATCCTCCAGGATATTATTGAGCATACCGGTAGTGATACGCATGGCGCTCTGATCGGCGACCTCATTGATCAGCTGATACAGCTTGTCCACACGCTGACCGGTCAGCGCAGAGATGAACAGCACAGGTGCATAGGACATATAGCTCAGGTCGCGGCGGATCTCATCGGTCATCTTATCCATGGTATTGGTCTCTTTTTCGACCGCATCCCATTTGTTGACCACGATGATACAAGCCTTCCCGGCTTCGTGCGCCAGGCCCGCGATCTTGGTATCCTGCTCTGTGACGCCCTCGTTGGCATCGATCAGGATCAGGCACACATCCGCACGGTCGATCGCAGAGATAGACCGCAGATTGGAGTACTTTTCGATCGCATCATCGACCTTGGACTTGCGGCGCATACCGGCCGTATCGATAAAGCAATACTTACCGAACTGATTTTCAAAATTGCTGTCGATAGCATCGCGGGTCGTTCCGGCCACATTGGAAACGATCACACGCTCAACACCGAGGATCCGATTGAGCAGACTGGATTTGCCCACATTGGGCTTACCGATGATCGCCACCTTGATGCGGTCTTCCTCTTCTTCCTCATCACCGGGCTCCGGGAAATTCTCTACACAGGCATCCAGCAGATCGCCGGTACCGTGACCGTGGATCGCAGATACTTCGATAGGATCTCCCAGACCAAGACTGTAGAACTCATAGAACATGGGATCCACACCGCCGACCCGGTCGCACTTATTGACAGCTACGATCACAGGCTTTTTGGCCCGCTTGAGCATAGTCGCGACCTCATCATCTGCCGCAGTCATGCCCACGGTCACATCCGTTACCATAACGATCACATCAGCGGTCTCGATCGCGATCTCAGCCTGACGGCGCATGAACTGCAGCATCTCGCTATCCGTGCTCGGTTCGATGCCGCCCGTATCCACCAAAGTGAATTCCCTTCCGTTCCACTCACAAGTACCATAGATACGGTCTCGGGTGACACCGGGGGTATCCTCAACGATAGCCATACGGCATCCAGTCAATTTATTGAACAGCATGGATTTGCCCACATTGGGGCGGCCTACGATGGCCACGACAGGTTTTGCCATGCAGACACCTCCTTGGCGATATTTTCATCCTTCGTGATCTGCTCATCACTTTAGATTTTATTATCTCACGAAAGAAAAAGCAACAACTTTGTGTCGAAACAAAAAGAAAAGAAGAGAGCGCAATGCCCTCTTCTCATTCTTTTGCGTAAATTACTCTGCCTCGACTGCGACAACTTCACGGCCATTGTAGGTGCCGCAAGCCTTGCAGGCTCTGTGGGGCAGACGGGGCTCACCGCACTTGGGGCAAGCGACGACACCGGGGATCGCCAGCTTCCAGTGGGAGTTACGTCTCTTATCTCTTCTAGCCTTGGAAACTTTTCTCTTGGGTACTGCCATTTTGGTACACCTCCTTGGTTGAAATGCCACAGGGCATAAATACTACTTATTTAAAAGCTTTTGCAGTACAGCCAGCCGGGGATCCAGCTCATGCTTACAGCTGCAAGGACCTTCATTGAGATCGGCACCGCATTTGGAACACAATCCCTTACAGTCCTCATCACACAGCAACTTGCTGTCCATATTCAGGACAACAGCGGTCGTCAGGATCTCATCAAGATCTGCTTTATCACCATCGAGCTCAAAAGTCCATGTATCATCATGGTCTTCATCCTCCGACTTCGTGACGAGCACAGCCTCAAGAGGAACCGCAAAGTCCCGTTCAACAGGCTTCGCGCAGCGGTCGCAATCGCCATGCAGACGTGTCGTGAGTTCGCCTGTCATGACCAGAACACCTGCTGTGTTTCGCACCTGCCCAACAGCGTGGACAGGCTCGGTCAGCGGGGTGTTCCCGCCAAACTCCATCTGGCTCAGATCAAGATCTGTTTCAAAGTGGACTACACTGCCGGGGCAGCCAATGATCTTCGACAATCCTAACAGCATAGCACCCTCCGATCCATAATCGTGCGACTGCTATTATATAAGAACATCCTGCTGTTGTCAAATACTTTTTACACAAAATACAGCAATTTTTTATGAATTGAGATTTTTCACAGAATACTATATAATATAGCAGATCTCATCAAAAAAGAAAGGGGATCTTTATGAAAGAATTTACCGTAGGGAAAAATGACGCAGGTCAAAGGCTGGATCGTTTCATATCTAAGACCGTTCCGCTCCTGCCCGCTTCCCTTTTGCAAAAATATATCAGACTCAAGCGCATCAAAGTCAATGGTAAGGGCGCACCTCGTGATACGCGTCTGCAGGCAGGTGATGTTTTGCAGCTTTATATCAATGACGAGTTCTTTGAAGAGCCTAAGCAGGATAACGCTTACCTCACGGTCGCCGTGCCAAAGCTCAATATCGTCTACGAAGATGAGAATATCCTGCTGGTGGATAAAAAACCCGGTCAGGCAGTACATCCCCATGACGGTGCGGAATACGGCAAGACACTGATCGATCATATCCAGGCTTACCTGTACGCGAAGCGTGAGTGGCGTCCCAGAGAAGAGAACAGCTTCACGCCTGCCCTATGCAACCGCATCGACCGCAATACCGGCGGTATCGTGATCGCCGCAAAGAACGCGGAGTCCCTTCGCATCCTCAACCAGAAGATCAAAGACCGTGAGCTGGACAAGCGATACCTCTGCATCGTCCATGGGACACCAAGACCTGCTGACGGCACACTGAAGGGCTATTTATTTAAGGATGCGGCAAAAAACAGAGTCTATGTGACAAAAGAGAGCAAGGTCGGCTCCAAGACCTGCATCACCAATTATAGGACGCTGAAAACAAAGAATGGTCTGAGCCTCGTGGAATGCGAGCTCATCACCGGCCGCACCCATCAGATCAGAGCCCAGATGGCATTCGCCGGTCATCCCCTGCTGGGTGACGGAAAATACGGCAAGCTGGACAAACGCTATGACAGGACTTATCAGGCGCTCTACTCCTACAAGCTCCTGTTCGACTTCCAAACAGACGGCGGCATCCTGCAGTATCTCCATGGAAAGTCTTTCCAGGTAGATCGGGTCGATTTCGCGGAGGAGTATTTTTAAAAACAATGGCGAAATCTCAGACATTGTGATTGACTTTAGGTAACTTTACCTTTATATTCAGAGTGGTATGTTTTCACATGACCAAAATGCATTGAAATGGGGGAGGATACATGGCAAAAGAGTTGATCCGTTTAACGGATCTGACCATGGAATTTGATGGGGAGAAGATCCTCGACAACATCAACCTTTATATCAACGATCACGAATTTCTCACATTGCTAGGTCCCAGCGGCTGCGGAAAGACCACGACCCTGCGGATCATCGGCGGTTTCTTGACGCCCACCTCCGGCGATGTGTTATTTGACGGGCAGAAGATCAACGATGTGCCCTCCTATAAAAGAAAGATCAATACCGTGTTCCAGAAGTATGCGCTGTTCCCGCATCTGGATGTTTACGACAACATCGCCTTCGGTCTGCGCATCGCCAAGCTCGATGAGCTCGAAGTGGACCGCAGAGTGGAAGAGATGCTGGACATCGTCAGTCTGCGTGGTTTTGAGAACAGAAAGATCACTCAGCTCTCCGGCGGTCAGCAGCAGCGCGTCGCCATTGCAAGAGCTCTGGTCAACAAGCCCAAGGTCCTGCTTCTGGATGAGCCCCTCGGCGCATTGGATCTGCGCCTGCGTAAGGATATGCAGAACGAACTCAAGCGCATCCAGCAGGCCACAGACATCACCTTTATCTATGTCACCCACGATCAGGAAGAAGCGCTCTCCATGTCTGACACCGTCGTCGTCATGGACAAGGGCCACATCCAGCAGATCGGCAGACCTGAGGATATCTATAACGAGCCAAAGAACGCCTTTGTCGCTGACTTCATCGGAGAGAGCAACATCCTCGACGGTGTGATGATCGAGGACTATCTGGTGGAATTCTTCGGCCGCAAATTCAAGTGTCTGGACAAGGGCTTTGCGCCCAATGAGCCTGTCGATGTCGTCATCCGTCCCGAGGACATCGATTTCGTGGACGCAGCAGAGGGGCATCTCCGCGGTACCGTCACCAATATCACCTTCAAGGGTATGCAGTATGATATCATCGTGGACTTCAAGGGTTTCAAGTGGCTGATCCAGACCACCGACTATCAGCCAGTCGGAAAGCGTGTCTGGATCCGTCTGAATCCGGAAGACATCCATGTGATGAAGAAGAGTGAGTACTCCGGTCTCTTCGGCGACTACAGTTCCTACAGCGCCGAATATGATGAGATCGCGGAGGATACTGCCGATGAAGAGTAAGCGTTTACTGGTGCCCTATGTGGCATGGATGCTGGTATTCACCCTGATTCCCCTGGGTGTCGTGGTATATTTCGCTTTCACCGATGCCGCCACAGGCCGTTTCACCCTTGAAAATCTCAGCGATCTGGGCGTTTATCTCCCGATCTTCCTGCGGTCGATCTTCCTGTCGCTGATCTCTGCAGGGATCTGCCTTCTGATCGGATACCCTGTCGCCTACACCATCGCACAAGCTCCCGTAAAAAGACAGCGCTTCCTCTCCATGCTGGTGATGCTGCCCATGTGTATGAGCTTCCTTCTTCGTACACTGGCCTGGGTCGCCATGCTGGAGGACACCGGTATCATCAACTCCGTGGTCACTGCTCTGGGACTTGAGCCCCTGCCTTTGATCCGTACCAACGGTGCCGTGATCCTCGGTATGGTATATAACTACCTGCCGTACATGATCACGCCGCTCTACACAGTCATGATGAAGATCGATCACCGGTTGGTCGAGGCCGCACAGGATCTCGGCTGTGACAGTACGCAGGTGTTCACCAAGGTGATCCTCCCTTTGTCTGTTCCCGGTATCGTCTCCGGCATCACCATGGTGTTCGTTCCTGCCGTATCCACCTTCTATATCTCTCAGAAGCTCGGCAGCACCGGCACCACCATGATCGGTGATGTCATCGAGAGCCAGTTCAAAACAGCCTATAATCCCAATCTGGGAGCCGCTCTTAGCCTTGTGATGATGATCTTGATCTTTGTCTGCATCGGCTTTATGAACCGCTTCTCCGACGATGATGAGGAAGGAGTCGTGACGCCATGAAAAGATTCACTCGCATTTTCACGATCCTTGTTTTCATCTTCCTGTACCTGCCCATGATCGTGCTGGCTGTCGCCTCTTTCAATTCAGGCACAGATATCGCGTTGTTCAAGGGCTTTACGCTGTCTCGCTACAGCGAGCTTTTCCACGATTCTGCCCTGCTGGCACTGCTTGGAAATTCATTCCTGATCGCAGTCCTGTCCAGTCTGATCGCTACTGTGCTCGGCACTATGGCGGCTGTGGGCCTGCACAATGCCCGCGGGCGGCTCAGAAGTGCTGTCATGACCCTGACCAACATCCCCATGACGAACCCGGATATCGTCACCGGTGTCTCTCTGGCACTGCTGTTCGCATTCGTCGGTGTCGTTATGAAGATCAACTCCATCCTCGGCTTCTGGACGCTTTTGATCGCCCATATCACATTCAATTTGCCCTATGTCATTTTGTCTGTGCTGCCCAAGCTGGCCCAGATGGACCCCGACCTCGAGGATGCCGCCATGGATCTTGGCTGTACGCCCGCACAGGCTTTCTTCAAAGTCATCCTGCACGACATCATGCCCGGCGTGATCTCCGGCTTCATGATGGCATTCACCATGAGTTTGGACGATTTCGTGATCAGTTATTTCGTCACAGGCTCCAGCTTCATCACCTTGCCCGTGGAGATCTATAACTACACCAAAAAGCCGATCCATCCCAAGGTCTATGCACTGTTCACATTGATGTTCCTTGCGATCTTGGTCCTGATGGTCGTCATGAATCTGCTTCAGGGCCGCGACGCCGACCGCAAGATGAGAAAGCGGGGTGCTCGGACATGAAAAAGTTTCTTATCTTCACATTGCTCTTTTTGACGCTCCTGTCCTGTCTCCCCTTGCAGGCTGCGGCTGCCGAAAATGAGATCACCGTCTATAACTGGGGACAGAACATCTCAGATGGAACGGACGGCTCTTTGGATGTCATCGCAGAATTTGAAGCTCGTACCGGCATCAAGGTCAATTATTTGACTTTTGACAGCAACGAAAGCTTATACACCAAACTGAAGACCGGCGGCTCCACCTACGATGTGATCATCCCCTCCGATTATATGATCGGTCGTTTGATCAACGAGGATATGCTGGAGCCGATCGATCTTGAGAATGTGCCCAATTTCAAGAATGTGGATGACATCTACAAATATCGCCCCTACGATCCCGAGAATCTGTACTCTGTCCCCTACACAGTGGGCACTGTCGGCGTGATCTACAACACAAAATATGTAGATGAAGCTGACATCGGCAGCTGGAACCTGCTCTGGAACAGCAAATATGCCGGTAAGATCTTGATGTTCGACAATTGCCGCGATGCCTTTGCGATCGCAGAGTCGCTGCTGGGCTACAGTCTGAACACCACCGATCCGCAGGAGCTCCGCAACTGTGCCAACAAGCTGACTGAACAAAAACCCATTCTGCAGGGATATGTTATGGATCAGATCTATGCCAAGATGACCCGCGAGGAGGCTTGGATCGCCCCTTATTATGCAGGCGACTATCTGTATATGGTCGAGGAGAATCCGGATCTTGCATTCTACTTCCCCGAAGAGGGCTTCAATGCTTTCATCGATGCCGCCTGCATCCCTAAGGGCTGCGGGAACAAAGCCGGTGCAGAGGCATTCATCAACTTCCTTTGTGACCCGGAGATCTGCGCCGCCAATCTGGATTATATCTGCTACACGGCACCGATCTCAGCAGCCAAGGCGTATATGGACCCCGATCTTGCATCCAGTGATGTCGCCTACCCCACCGAGGAGACCCTTTCCAACAGCGAGAGCTTCCTTGCGCTCCCCATCGAGACCAGCCAGTTGATGGACAGCCTGTGGCTCTCTGTCAAGACCTCCGGCAATGATATGACCAAATATCTGATCGCCGGCGCTGTATTGGTCTCGGCAGCCATCGGTCTCACCGTTTACGCAAAGGTGCGCAGACGGCAGCGGCTTGCGCGCCGCGGCATCAGTCGGCGCATAAATGATCACACATGACCATTGACCGGGCCCGGATGCTCGAACCAACACTATGACAGGGCTTGCTGCAAAGAACTTTCCACCCTGCGCTCCCGAACGGCGGGCCAGTTTAAA
>JAFSHB010000045.1 GCA_017440525.1 Oscillospiraceae bacterium
AAGGAAGTCATCAAGCATCAGGGCGAGATCGCAAAGCTCGAGAAGTATCTGGGCGGCGTCAAGGAGATGAAGAAGCTCCCCGGCGCTCTGTTCATCGTTGATCCCCGCAAGGAGCGCAACGCTATCGCTGAGGCTCGCAAGCTGCATATCCCCGTCGTCGCTATCGTCGATACCAACTGCGATCCCGACGAAGTCGATTATGTCATCCCCGGCAATGACGACGCTATCCGCGCCATCCGCCTGATCGCCGCCACCATGGCCAATGCCGTGACCGAAGGCAAGCAGGGTGAAGAAGTTGTGGAAGCTCCCGCTGAAGAGACCGCTGAATAATTTAGACTTTACCTTTAGATAACGATAGGAGGAACCTACTATGGCTTTTACTGCTGCAGATGTTAAGAAACTGCGTGAGATGACCAATGTTGGTATGATGGACTGCAAGAAGGCTCTGGCTGAGTCCGACGGCAATATCGATAAGGCTATCGAGTACCTGCGTGAAAAGGGCCTGGCTAAGGCCGCCAAGAAGGCTGACCGTATCGCTGCCGAAGGCATGGCTTATGCTGATGTCATCGATGGCAAGGGCGTCATCGTGGAAGTCAATGCCGAGACCGACTTCGCTTCCAAGGCTCCCATGTTCGTTGAGTTCGTCAAGGACATCGCCGCCGCTGTTGCCGCTTCTGACGCAGCGGATGTCGAGGCTCTGAAGAATGTCAAGTACCCCGGCTCCGAGATGACCGTTGGTGAGATGATCCCCGAGAAGGTCATGGTCATCGGCGAGAACATCCAGGTCCGCCGTTTTGCCCGCTTCACTGAGAACACCTCTGTCGCTTATGTCCACGCTGGTGGCCGTATCGGCGTTCTGGTCAATCTGGCTGTTGAGGGCGGCATCGACGCTACCGAGATCGGTAAGGATGTTGCCATGCAGATCGCTGCTCTGAACCCCCGCTTCTGGGATAAGAGCCTGGTCACTGCTGATGTTCTGGACGAAGAGAAGAAGATCCTCGTCGCACAGATGGACAACGACCCCAAGATGGCTTCCAAGCCCCAGCAGGTCAAGGAAAAGATCGCTGCCGGCAAGATCAACAAGTTCTACGAAGAGAACTGCCTCCTGCAGCAGGCCTTCGTTAAGGACGGCGGCATGAGCGTGGAAGAGTATATCGCTTCCGCAGCCAAGGCTCTGGGCGGTTCCGTCAAGTTCGTCGATGCTATCCGCTTCGAAAAGGGCGAAGGCATCGAGAAGCGTGTTGACGATTTCGCTGCCGAAGTCGCTGCACAGGCCGGCCTGTAAGCTGCTATATAACATCAAGAGTCCCTCTCCAAACAGAGAGGGACTCTTTTGAGAAATGTCCATAAAATTTTCGAAGCGTGATATCACGCTTCATGTCTTGTAACAAGACATGAAGCATCTTTGAAAAGAAAGGAATGTCATTATGAAAAAATTAGTTTCTGTCCTATTGCTGGTCTGTCTGCTGCTCTCATTCTTTACAGGCTTTGCAAATGCTGCGGCGGTGAGCAACAGCTCCAATGTACTTGCGTCCGGCTACTGCGGTGCGGAAAACGGAGGAAGAAACCTTCGCTGGGTCCTCACAAAAGACCGCACTTTGATCATCAGCGGCAGTGGCGCGATGAAAAACTATTCCACAAGCGGCGATGATAGCCCTTTTTATATGGGTATCAGGGAAGTTATCGTGGAAGAGGGTGTGACCAGTATTGGCAAGTGGGCGTTTTATGTGAATGTCATTGAGAAGGTCACATTGCCGGACAGCGTTGAGACCATCGGGGCAAGAGCATTTTCGTATAATAAACTGCATACCGTTAACCTTGGCATTGGACTGACTAGTATTGGCAATTTGGCGTTTTATGGATCTGTTAATGGGGGCGGGGCTCCTCGTATTTATTATAAAGGATCGGAAGAACAGTTGCATACAGTTTCCAATATAAAAAACGCAGGATTTCCTTCAAGCAGCCGCATTTACTTTTTGAATCAGGGCGGTGATGTGGATCTGACTTCTTTGAAAGTGTCCGGTGACGGTATCATGGTCGTTGGACAGCAGCAGAAATTGAAGGTAGAAGTTCAACCAGCCTATGCCATCAATCAAAAATTGACATGGGGCTCATCCAACGAGTCTGTTGCAACAGTAGATGGTAATGGTATGGTCACGGCAAGAGCTGCCGGGTCTGCTGCAATTTATGCAATGTGGGAAAAAGGGGAAAAGTATCAGCAAAGCCAAATCGTAATTTCTGTTACTGATTCAAGTGCAAAAGTGGCTTCGTTTACAGATTTAGCCTATAATTTCCCTCATCCCACTGAACAAATTTCGATTGGTGCTTATCAGTTGGTGTATGGAGAAACAAAAGGTACCAGAGAATATACATTTGACACAAAGAAGGGAACGGGAGGAGTGTGTGCAGGACTTGTTGGAAGTTCTCTGCTCTTCTATAATGGTATTCGCAGTTACTCTGACTACGGCGCTACCAATATTCGTGGATTGAAGTTTGACGGCAATCAAAAATTGAAAAATTTTATTTGGTATATGTATCTGTGCCAGCATCTTGAGCCTTTTCAGAATGCGTTAAAGGATAATGAGGCGAAAGCATATACTGTTGAGGACAAGTATAATATTGGACAACTGGCGGCTAATGCAACAAGAGAGCCTGTTTACATCTGCATCTTTAACTACAAATTCGGTCATGCGCTGTTGTCCTATGGATGTGATTTGAATACTACATACAATGGACAGTCTTGCTCAAAAATATGGGTTTACGATTGCAATTTCCATAGTGGGGATTCGGGAGCACTCAATAAGTTTATTGTTTTGTATAAAAATGAGGTAGGGACATATACCGGCGAGTGGGATTATACAGCAAGTGAATATGAACCGGCGTTCAATTCAAATGTTTGGGCTTCAAAGATAAGCTACATTCCGTATAGTGCGCTAATTGCTGCGGCTAGCAGTTCAAATGGCTTTGCACAGGTCTCTCTGGATGAAGAAGCAATGATCACTATTTTGCAGGGCAGCGAATCTTTCAAAATGGAGAACACAGCCGGTCAGTCTATGGTCGTAGAAGCCGGAGTGGAGCAGAGCAACGAGATCGAAGGCGCGTCCTATCACGAAGAAAATTATATCAACAGCGGCACACACCGTGTCAATGCACAGGACGGCACTTACACGATCTCCGGTGATGGAACTGTGTCCAAGACGCTGATCTACAGTGATTCTGATGCGGTCGAAGTGTCCATGGCTGGCGGTGCGGCGTGTACCTTTGATGTACGCAATGTGATGACAGAATCTGTGTCCGGCGATAACTATGCCAATATCGATCACGGCGAACAGATGGCAGAGTGGTCTGTCTCTTATATGCCTGCCAATGAGGCCTATGGCTATGCCTTTGACAGCATCACCGTCAGCGGCGAAGCTGCCGGAAAGATCAGCACCTATGAAGAGGGCTGCTGCGTGTATGTTTCCGGTGATGATGCCATTGCGGCCTCCGCTGTGGTGGGCAATGAAGAGATCAGCGTAGCCGCTGAAAATTTGGATCCTGCATTGACATACTGTGTCAGCATCGCAAATGGAGCGATGCAGATCATTTGTGAGGATGAGGCGGTCACAGAGGCTTCTGAACTGCCTGACAGACAGAAAGCGATCCTGCCTGACTACGATGTGGAGAGCGGAGCTTACGAGGAAGGTCAGCTCCTGACCTTGACGGCGCCCAACGAACTGACTGCGATCTATTATACAACAGACGGAACGGATCCCACGCCGGACTATTCTACATTGTACACATCACCCATCGAGATCGATAAGACCATGACGGTCAAGGTCATGGCGACCCAGTATGGCTGTGAGCCCAGTGATATCCTGGAGCTGAGCTACACCATGCCTGATGTCGCACCGCCGATCGCCAATTTGGGATCCGGCGGCTATGGAGAAGGGGAGCTCGTGGAGCTGTATCATGAAAGTGGGATCGAGATCTATTACACCACAGACGGCTCCGATCCGGAAGTAAATGGCTACCGCTACTGTTCTCCGATCACATTGTATGAAGATACGACACTTCGTGCTGTAGCAAAAGAAAATGGTGTGTTCGGAGAAGAGATCGTTTATGAATATCAGATCTGCAGCCATGAGGACCGGGAGCGCACCTATGCGGGCAACGGCGATATGACGCATCTGGTCAGTGAATTCTGTGGTGAGTGCGGTAAGCATATCTCTACAGAAGATGGCGAATGCGTAGATGCCGATTCGAACCGTATATGTGATGACTGCGGGGCGGTCATACCGATCGCGATCGCAGGCTCCAACATGACCCTTGGCAACGAGCTGGAAGTGAACTTCATGTTCAATAAGTCCGACCTGACAGGGGAGGGCTACACTGCGATCATCACCCAGACATTGGCCGACGGCACCACCCGCGTGACCGATGTGGCGCAGTCCGATTGGGGTGCAATGGGCAGTATTTATCACAAGGTCAGTGTCCGTATCGCTGCCAAGGAGATGGCGGATCCGCTGGCGATCGAGATCGTGGATGCCGATGGCAATGTCTACAACCATGCCTACACATCCTCTGTTCGTGACTACGCCGGCCGTGCGCTGGCAGCAAACTCGACAACAGACTATGTCCGTGCGCTGATGGTGGATATGCTGAACTACGGTGCGGCGGCGCAGAACCACTTCAAGTACAATGCATCGGATCTTGCCAACAATGCCCTGACGGAAGAGCAGCAGGCTCTGGCGACTGCCAAGGTCGATTGTACCAACAAGCAGGTCAAGGATGAGACTGTCTATGGCGCGAACCTCAGTCTGGAGGACAGCATCCTGCTGAACACCTATTTTATGGGTCTGAAGGGCAAGGACATTGCTTCTATGTATGCAATGGTGACTTTCGCCGACTACCAGGGCATCAACAAGGAAGTCCGCGTGGAAGGCAGTGAGTTCGAAGCCTACGGCTCTTCCGGCGATATCTATAAGATCGTGGTGGATGATGTGGTGCTGGCAGATGCCAAGCAGCTGGTCACTGTCACGCTCTATGATGCTGACGGTACCGTTTACGGTACAGGCATCGACTCCGTTGAGAGCTATGTGGCGCGTGCAGAGAGCAACAGCACCGATACCTACGGCCTGTATGCCAACATCATGAAGTTCGCAACTTCTGCCTACAACTATCTGACCGACCGATAAGACCCAACACAAAGAGCAGGATCCCTCGGGAGCCTGCTCTTTTCAATTGATAATTATGGCGGGCGAACGCAGTTCGCCCCTACAGCGCACCATCGAACACCGTTCGTAGGGGCGACCTTCGGTCGCCCGAAAGTATTTATCCTCTCAGTCAGCTTCGCTGCCTAGTATATAAGGGGAGCCTTTGGAGCTATGCACCATCGTACGATATTCGTAGGGGCCGACCCGCGTGTCGGCCCGCGTGCAGACAGTTCATGGGCGGGCACTGCCCGCCCCTACAACAGCTGCGCACTTTCTTCTATGTCGTAGGGGCGACCATTGGTCGCCCGGTGCAGGCACCGACTTTGTTGAGAGCTGTGTGGCCCGAGCAGAAAGCAGCAACACCAATATTTGCGGACGGAACGGCTTTTTTGTTGACTTTTGTCGGCGACACATTATAATAATGTAGGCTGAAAAGAAAACCGTGGGGAGAGATCATCATGCATAATCCCAAGGGCGCGTGGCGGATGTGTATCGGTGCGTGCATATTACAGCTTTGTATCGTCGGTCTCAGCATCAATTCATTCTCCGTGTATCTGCCGTATCTGCTCCGGCAATGTGGGCTCTCCAATACGGAAAGCGCCAATATCCTGCTGATGCGAAATTGTGTCGCCTTTGCCACGCTCTTCTGTGTGGGAAAGGTCTATGAGAAGATCGAGCTTCGGTTCGGCATCAGCCTGGCGTTTTTGTTCTCCGCCGGCGGCATGCTCTTATACGCCACGGCGCAGAGTTATGTGCAGCTGCTTTTGGGCGCTTTGTTTGCCGGTCTTGGCTATGGCCTCGGCGGTATGTATCCTGTGTCTGTGCTGCTGCACAGATGGTTTCGCCTCCATGAGCCCATCGCCTTGGGCATCTGTACGGCCTGCACCGGCTTGGCGGTCATCTTTGGCTCGCCTCTGATCACGGCGATCAGTGAGAACTACGGTGTCCAGACGACGCTGCTGTTCCATGGTATCATGCTGATCTGCGGTGCGGTGTGCTGCTTTTGCATCATCCGCAATTGGCCCGAAGGGGTGGAACACCGAAGGGTGATCAAAAAGGAGCGTAAGCACAGCTTCCGCTTCACATGGATGCATGTGGCGGCATTGTGTATCGGTGTCAGCGGCAATGCGGCATTCCAGTTCCTCGGGATGCATTTCTCCAATTTGGGTCTGTCCTCCTACGAGGTGGCCGGTGTCATCTCCGCAGTGGGTACGGCGCTGATGATCAGCAAGTTCCTCTACGGCGGCGCAGTCGATCACTTCGGCACCCGAAAGACGAACATCGTATTCATGTTCATCTCCACGGCAGGCCTTATCCTCTGCTGTATCTGCGGCAATAACTATAAGCTGGCCATGCTCTCCATGATCTGCTATGGTCTCGGCCTTGCATACTCCACCATCGGGCTCACAGTCTACGCCGAAGACCTCTGCTCTGTGGAGGATTTTGAAAACAGGGTACGGGAATACCAGATGTGCTATACGCTGGGATCGTTGACCTTCAGCCCCATCGTGGGCATCCTGGCTGATGTGACCGGCAGCTATGTGCTGTTCTATGCCATCGCGGCCGCACTCGGGATCATGGCATTGTCGATCATAGAGCTCAATTATAAGAAAAAGAGTGCTGTCTAGACAGCACTCTTTTTCAGCTTCTTGTGATACATCGGGATGCCTGCGGCACATACGATTACGCCGAGCAATGCGGAGATGGCCCAGATGAGCAGGGTCGCGTTCCAGCCGTAGCCTTCCGCAGCCAGCGGGATCAGATAGGTGGAAACGGCACTGCCGATATAGGCGAAGGAATTGGTAAGACCTGCCATGGTGGAAAGATGCTCGCGGTCTGCCAGCTTGGCAGGCAGATACGAGATCAGCATCAGATTGACACCGTGGGTGCAGGCATTGAGGATGACCAAAAGGGCGACGGACAGGGCGGGGGCCTTTTCATAGAAGAAGTACAGGGGCACTGCCATACCGGTGCAGATCAAAAACAGGATAGTCGCGAATGTGAGCAGATTCGGGATATGGGAGCGATGGATCTTTGCGGCAAGCTTACAGCTGACCAGACTGAAAATGGGCAGCAGCACACCGGTGAGGATGGAGATCTCATTGCTCAAGTGGTAGGTCTCTGCGATAAAGGAGGGCATATAGGTAGCCACACCGTCGCGGAGGATGCCCTGCAGCAGGATGCCGATCACCGCAACGATCAGAAGGGGCGTTACGAGCCTGGTGTTTTTTTGCTTGCGGGTGTCTGTCATTTTTCGCTCGGGATAGGTCAGGGTGAAGCTGGGGCATTTTTTCTGCCAGATCACGAGACCGATCAGCCCGATGACACCGCTGACGATGAACATCAGCTTCCAGCCGGAGATCAGGATGCACAAAGGTGCGGCCAGATATACGAAGATCGTGCCGCCGGAGCTGCCGTAGCCTACATTGACGATCTTTGCTTCATAGTCCTCATAGGAGAGGAGCATCAGCATGGTCTTGACCAGCGGGGGCCACATAAAGGACTGGGCAAAGCCGTTGATACACCAGACCACCGCCATCATGGAGGCGGAGGGGCAGATGGGGATCAGCAGATTCAGGATACTGGTAGCCAAAAGACCTGCTGCCAGGAGCTTTTTCGGATGGATGTGATCGCCCATGTAGCCGCTGACCAGCTGACCTGCGCCGTAGGTGATGAAGCTGCCGGTCAAAGCGACCGAAAGCTCAGATTTGCTCAGGCCGGTGGATGAGACCATCTCAGAGAGCACCGCACCGTAATTGGTCCGTGTCACATAACTGATAAAGTAGATCAGCGCGCAAAGGAACACGAAACGACCGACTTGCTTTTTTCCATTGATCATATCTCTATTCTCCAATGATGATATTTATGCCTTTTTCGGTGTAGAGCTTTCGCAGGGGGAGGGACAGTCCGGTGTCTGTGACGATACCGCGGAAGCTGTCTGCTCCGCAGAGCCGATACAGGCCGCGCCGTTCAAATTTCTGGCTGTCTGCCAACAGATAGACCTGACCGCACTGGGACATGATCTGCTTTTGCAGCCCGACCAATTCCTGCGAAAAATCACATACACCGCCCTGGATCGAGACAGCGGAGGCGAAAAGGAAGGCTTTGTCGGCATACAGCTGCTTGAGGCTCTCCTGTGCGAGATAGCCGTAAAAGACGCGCTCTTCTTTCATGTAATGACCGCCGCACAGAATCAGCTCGAAGCCGTCACAGTCGTGCAGGATATCGAACACATCCTGAGAGTGGGTGATGACGGTCAGCTTCCGCAGCCGCTTTTTCAGGACACCGGCGAAATAGTGGGCAGTGGCGCCGCTGTCGATATAGATCACATCGCCGTTGTCCACGAGCTGTGCAGCGGTCTCGCTCAGCTCCAGCTTTCCGGATCGGTTTTCTTCCACACGCTGATCCAGCCGGGATATGGGGACCAGCTTCCCGGGAAGGACAGCACCGCCATGGACACGCTGGACATGGCCCTGCTTTTCCAATTGCAGAAGATCGCGCCGTACGGTCTCGACTGAAACACCGAACCTTGCGGCAAGATCCGCAGCAGATACCGCGCCGTCGGCGCGAAGCAGAGATAATATCTCATATTGTCTCTCGTTTGCAAACAAATCCACACACCTCCACACAAATGCACATTATAGTGCATCCGGTATCAAAAGTCAACTTTACAATTCCTTAATTTGTATCTTGGTGCATTTTGTGCTAGAATATATGATGAGGTGATATACCATGGTGTATTTTGGCTGTCATCTGTCTTCTTCCAAGGGCTTTTTTGCCATGGCGGAGACGGCACGGCGTATCGATGCCGATACCTTTCAGTTTTTTACAAGAAATCCACGGGGCGGCAAGGCCAAGCCCATGGATGAACAGGATGCCGCAAAGCTGGCGGCTGTGCAGACAGCCGGTGTGCTGGGACCTGTCATCGCCCATGCGCCCTACACGATCAATCCCTGCTCCATGGAGGAGCGGACGCGGGAGTTTGCCTTGCAGACCATGACGGACGACCTCCTGCGGCTGGAGCACATCCCGGGCAACTTCTATAATTTTCATCCCGGCTCCCATGTGGGGCAAGGCACAGAAAAAGGCATCGAGCTGACCGCAAAGACGCTGGATGCGGTCATCCCGGAACAGTGCGGCACCACAGTGCTGCTGGAGACCATGGCAGGCAAGGGCAGTGAGATCGGCGGCAGCTTCGAGGAGCTTCGTGAGATCCTGGACCGTGTACGGCATCCGGAGAAGCTCGGCGTGTGTCTCGATACCTGCCATGTCCACGATGCCGGCTATGATATCGTGAACGACCTTGACGGTGTGCTCACGGCCTTTGATGCCGTCATCGGTCTGGACAGGCTCAAGGCACTGCATATCAATGACAGCATGAATCCATGTGGTGCGCGAAAGGACCGCCATGAAAAACTGGGCCAGGGTCATATCGGGCTGGAGGCTGTGATACGGATCGCGACCCATCCTGCCCTGCAGGGCAGGCCTATGGTGCTGGAGACGCCCAATGAACTGGACGGCTATGAAAAAGAGATCAAACTCCTGCGGGAGAGGATAGGAGCAGGGCTATGAAAAAATGGAAAGAACATCAATATTTTAATTTGGGCATCATGCTGCTGAGCGTGGTCACGATCAGTCTCATCCTGCTTGCGGTGGTGCTCAATCTGGGCGCGGTGGGACAGTTCCTCAAGACAGTGCAGCGGGTGCTCTCTCCCATGCTGATCGGTCTGGTGCTGGCCTATCTGATGAATCCGCTGATGAACTTTATGGAGAAGCGGATCTATCCCATGCTGGCGAAAAAGCTGCCGCAGGACAAGGCGAAGCGCCGCAGCCGTGTGATCGGTGTGACCTTTGCACTTCTGGCGATGCTGGTGATCGTCTATGAGTTCTGTGCGCTGCTCCTGCCCCAGCTTTATGACAGCATCGTGGGCATCGTCAACAATTTTTCCAGCTACTATACTACCATCGATGGCTGGCTCACCGAATTCCTTGCAGATGATCTGGGGCTTCAGACCTATATCGACCCGCTGATCAGAGAGGGCTTTGACATGATCCGCAATTGGGCGACCAACGGTCTGCTGCCCGGCATCGAGACGATCTTGACCGGGTTGACCTCCTCTATCGTCTCAGTCGTTCGCACGCTTTTGAATGTGCTGATCGGTGTTTTTGCGGCGGTGTATATGCTCTATTCCAGAGACCTGTTTTTGTCTCAGAGCAAAAAAGTCGTAGTGGCGATCTGCAAGGAAGAGACGGCAGACAGGGTCTTTGGCGTCGGACGCAGGATCCATAAGGTGTTCTCCGGTTTCATCATCGGAAAGATACTGGACAGTCTGATCATCGGCGTTTTGTGTTACATCGGTATGCGTATTTTGAAGCTGCCTTATCCCGAGCTGATCGCCACGGTGGTCGGTGTGACCAATGTCATCCCGTTCTTTGGCCCCTTTATCGGCGCGATCCCCAGCACATTCCTGATCTTGCTGGTGGACCCCCTGAAGGCTCTGTACTTTGCGCTGTTCGTCCTTGTCCTGCAGCAGCTCGACGGCAATGTGATCGGCCCCAGGATCCTGGGCGACACGATCGGTGTCTCCGGTTTCTGGATCCTTGCTTCCATCACGGTGGCGGGCGGTCTCTTTGGCTTTGCCGGGATGGTGCTTGGTGTGCCGGTGTTCGCTGTGGCCTATATGCTGATCGGCGAGTTCATCACCTTCAAGCTCAAAGAGAAAAATAAGCCTGTGCAGACCGATGTCTACCAGACTATCCAAAAAGTAGAAGATCTCGGGGAGACCCAAGAGGAAGCATAACTATGGAAAACTTTTTTGCGGCTTTTGCACAGCTGGACTTTATCGATCTGATCAATGCCGCTATGCGGTATATCTTCCCTGTGCTTGCCATTTTGATCGTTGGCAGATGTGCCATCTCGCTTCTGACCTATGAAAAAGAACCGGAGATCTGGGCATGGATCGTGGCGCCTGACGGGACTCGTCACCCTGTGAACCACTGGGAGACGCTCATCGGCAGATCCAGGAGCTGTGATGTGACCGTGAACTATCCCACCATCTCCCGGACCCATGCGGTGTTGACCCGATACGATGATGGGAGCTGGTCGATCTCCGATGTGGGCTCCAAGGGCGGCATCACGCTCAACGGCGCACCGACTTCCATGGAGGTGGTAGCCGCAGGCGATAAGATCGGGCTTGGCGGTGTAGATCTCACCTTTGAGCCTATCACCCGCCGGGAGGAGGTCCTGCAGGCGTCCTCCCGTACCAAGGCCGGGCTCGGGATGCATCTCGGTGTGACCCTGTTCTGGCTGACGGTGTTTCAGGTCATGGCGGCCTTTATGCTGTCGCTGGAAAGTGGGGCGGAGCAGATCTTCCCTGCGTTCTTTATCCTGATCGTGCTGCAGTGGGCGCTGTTCGTGTTCAATAAGCTCCTGCGCCGTTCCGGCTTTGAGATCGAGATCATCGTGCTCTTCCTTACGACGCTGGGCCTTTGTGTGATCGCCTCCGACACACCGGAGGAGCTGCGTAAGCAGCTGATCTGCCTTGCGGCAGGCATCTTCGTATTCTTTGTCGTCTGCTGGGCCCTGCGGGATCTGGAGCGGGCAAAGAAGCTGCGCTATGTGGCGGCGTTCGGATCTCTGGCGCTTTTGGCCTTCAACCTTGTGTTCGGTGTGGAGCAGTACGGTGCCAAGAACTGGATCTTTATCGGCGGTGTGTCCTTCCAGCCCTCTGAACTTGTGAAGCTGTGCTTCCTGTTCGTGGGCGCATCCACCCTGCAAAGAGTGATGACCAAGCGAAATATGTTCCTGTTCATCGCCTATTCTGCCGCGATCTGCGGCTGTCTCGTTTTGATGAACGATTTTGGCACGGCGCTGATCTTCTTTGCGGCCTTCCTTGTGATCGCCTTTATGCGCTCCGGCAATTTCGCCACGATCGCCCTGATCGTAGCGGCCACTGCCATGGGCGGTGTGATGGCGGTGCGTTTCGTTCCCCATATCCTCGACCGCTTCTCGGCCTGGGGCAATGTGTGGGAGAATGCCCTCACCACCGGCTATCAGCAGACGAGAGCGATGATGTGCATCGCATCCGGCGGAGCGTTTGGTCTTGGTGCGGGACGCGGCTGGCTCAAATATGTGGGGGCGTCCGATACGGATCTGATCTTTGCCTTCGTGGCAGAGGAGTGGGGCCTCATCATGGCGGTGATCATGGTGTTGGCAGTCGTTTTGCTGGCAGTATTCGTCCTGCGCTCGGCGGATCTTGGCCGCAGCAGCTTCTATTCGATCGGAGCTGTTGCCGCTGTGGTCATCCTGCTGCTGCAGATGACCCTCAATGTATTTGGCACGGTGGATCTGCTGCCCTTGACCGGTGTGACCTTCCCCTTCGTCTCCAACGGCGGCAGCAGTATGATCGCCTATTGGGGGCTCATGGCCTTTATCAAGGCGGCAGATACGAGGCAAAATGCCAGCTTTGCGGTGAAGCTGCCCTCCGGCAGGGCCTTAAGAGAGGAGGATCCTGAATGAAACGAATGTCACGGCGCGCCATGCTCCTGCTGCCGCTCCTTGCTGTGATCCTTCTGGGGATGACGATCTTCCTCATCCGCTATGCCGTATCCGCCGATGAATGGGTGGTGTTCCCGGGCTCGCCCCATGTCTATTCCGGCGGCAATATGTCCACCGGTGTCATCACCGACAGGCATGGAGAGGTGCCTTTGGATGCAACCTCCGGCAGAGCGTATACTGCCGATCCGGAGCTTCGCCGGGCGACGATGCATATCCTCGGCGATCGCTATGGGTATATCTCCGCGCCGGTCCTCAGCGCCTACACCGATGAGATGATCGGCTTTTCCAAGCTCACGGGCCTGCACCGTGTGCTGGATGTGCCAAAGCAGGCGAGGCTCACGATCTCAGCCAAGGCACAGAAGGTAGCGCAGGCAGCGCTGCTGGGGCGCAGAGGCACGATCGGTGTCTATAACTATGAGACCGGTGAGATCCTGTGTGCGGTCACGGCACCGACCTACGATCCCGATGATATGCCCGATGTGCAGAGCGATAGCACCGGTGCTTATGAGGGCGTGTTCGTCAATCGTTTTTTTCAGACCACCTATGTGCCCGGTTCGATCTTCAAGATCGTGACCACCGCCGCAGCGCTGGAAGAACTGCCGGATGCTATGACGAGGAACTTCTACTGTGAAGGCTCCTGTCAGATCGGTGCGGATACCATCAAATGCAACGGCACCCACTACACCCAGACCCTCCAGCAGGCGCTGGCCAATTCCTGCAATGTGGCCTTTGCTCAGCTCTCGGTGGAGTTGGGCAAGGATGTGATGGCTCGTTATGCGAAAAAGCTGGGGATCACCGACAGCCTGCGATTTGACGGTATCGTTACGCCTGCGGGCCACTTCGATCTTACCTCTGCGGCAGACAGTGAGCTTGCCTGGTCCGGCATCGGCCAGTACACGGACATGGTGAATCCCTGCCAGTTCCTGTCGGTCATGGGTGCGATCGCCGGCGGCGGCGAGGGGGCAGAGCCCTATCTAATGAAGTCTGTTACAGGGACTTATCAAGCAAAAACGAAGAGCCGTTCCGTTGGGCTCTCGGAGGAGACCTGCCGGATCCTGACGGAGTATATGCGAAACAATGTGGTGACCATGTACGGGCAGTGGCAGTTCCCGGACCTGTATGTCTGTGCCAAATCCGGCACAGCGGAGGTCGGTCCCGATGAGACGCCCCATGCCACCTTCTCCGGCTTTATCCGGGATGCCAACTATCCTCTGGCGTTCATCGTCATCGTGGAGAACGGTGGCTCCGGCAGTGCCACCTGTGCGCCGATCGCGGGACAGGTCCTGCGTGCCTGCTGTGAAGCTATGGATGCCGAACGGTCGTAAAAGCAAAAAAACTCCCGAAATGCTGAGCATTTCGGGAGTTTTTTTGCTTTTTATTCTGCGGAGATCAGATAGTAATAGACGGGCTGGCCGCCGCTCAAAAGGTTGATCTCGGCGTCGGGGCAGAACTCAGAGAAGATGGCCTGCGCCTGCATGGCCTGCTCCTCGGTGATGTCTTCCCCATAGAAGATATTGACGAATCCCTTGCCATCCTCCGCAGTTTTCTCGGCCATCTGAGCCAGGAGCTGCGCCACATCGGGGGTGGTATCCAGCAGGGCGCCGTTGTAGAGGCCGAGGTAGTCGCCTTCGCGGATATCGCGGCCGTCGAAGTCGGAATTTCTGGCGGCGTAGGTGATCTGCATGGTGGTGACACCGGCGAGCGAAGCGGTCATGGCGGTGGTATTGGTCTCCTCCTCTCCCTCGGGGTCGAAGTTCAGAAGGGCGGTGATGCCCTGCGGAACGGTCTTGGAGGGGATGACGATGACCTTCTTTTTGCTCAGGGGGATGGTCTGCTCCGCAGCCATGATGATGTTCTTGTTATTGGGCAGGACATACACGATCTCTGCAGGCGTGCGGTCGATCTGCTTGAGGATGTCCTCCGTGGAGGGGTTCATGGTCTGTCCGCCCTCGATGATGCCGTCCACACCAAGGTCGCGGAACACAGCGGCGAGACCGCTGCCGGCACACACGGAAACGATGCCGTACTTTTTTTCGGGCTCGGCCACTGCAGGCTCTGCGGCTTCCTCGGCATCAAGGTCGTCGGTGCTTTGGGGTGCGCGGCCTGCTGCCATATCTTCGAACTGTGTACGCATATTTTCGATCTTGGCAAGCTCCAGCGTGCCGTACTTCTGAGCCTCGGTCAGCGCATTTCCGGGGATATCCGTATGGACATGGACCTTGAATGCTTCATCATCCTCACCGATGACAAGGCTGTCGCCGATGGAGTTGAGATAAGCGCGGAACGGCTCGATGGACCTGGCAGAGGTCTTGCGGACGATGAACACCGTGTCGAAGGTGAAGGTGATGTCTTCATCGGTCAGGGCGGCGAAGTCGGCGGAATTGGAAGCCTGTGTGCCGCTTTCAGGTGCTGTGATATCCTGATCCTGCATGGCAGCCAGCATACCTTCGAGGATGGCGATGAAGCCCATGCCGCCGGCATCGACCACACCGGCCTTCTTCAGGACAGGGTTCTGCTCGATGGTGTTGGCCAGTGCTTCCTTGCCCACTTCGATGGTGCGGATCAGGGTGGCTTCGGCGCAGGGATCCTTTTCGGCGGCCTTTTCGGCGCCTGCACCTGCCAGACGGGAGACGGTCAGGATCGTACCCTCGGCAGGCTTCATAACGGCCTTGTAGGCGGCCTCCACACCGGCGTTGAGGGCGGCGGCAAAGCCGACGCCGTCGGTCTCTTCTTTGCCTTTGAGGGATTTGGAGAAGCCGCGGAAGAGCAGGGAAAGGATGACGCCGGAGTTGCCGCGGGCACCGCGGAGCAGTGCAGACGCGGTCACATCAGCGGCCTTGGTCAGGGTGATGTCGCCCTGCTTGCGAAGCTCCACAGCGGCAGTGTTCAGAGTCATGGACATATTGGTGCCGGTGTCGCCGTCGGGAACAGGGAATACATTCAGATCATTGATCTGCTGCTTGTTGATCTCAATAGAAGCGGCGGCGGAAAGGATCATTCTTTTATAGACCGCGCCGTCGATCGTCTGTCTCAATGTCAGTTACCTCCCAATGGTCGCAGATCAGTCTGCGGAAATGGAATCCACATAGACATTGACAGCCTTGACAGTCGTGCTGGTGGATCGCTCAACATTATACTTGACTTCGGAAGTGATAGCTTCGCCGATGGCGGAGATGTTGACGCCGCGGTCAACGATGATATGCAGGTCTATGATGATGGTGCCATCATCGCAGAAACGGACCTTGACGCCCTTGCTCATAGCCTCTCTGCGCAGCAGATGGACCAGACCATCGGTCATGGAGCGTACAGCCATGCCCTTGACACCAAAACAATTGGTAGCGGCGCGGCCGGCGATATTGGTATAGACATCGGTGTCTACTGCGATCAGTCCACGGTCGTTGCTAAGACGGATCATAAAGATACCTCCTTGTGATCGGGCATATTTTTGTTTCTATATTGTAACCTATCTCAAAGAAAAGTACAAGAGGGAAAATGGCGGAATATCCCTTGACATCCGCCTTTTTTCACAGCAAAATGATGAAAATGAAAATAACAGTGTGTCGAGATCATATCGACACACTGTTATTTTGCGCGGCTGTGGGGTGCGCGTTTGCGCCTGCGGACAGTCGCTTTCACGGTTTCAAAGCTCTTGGCGGCATCGGAGTCGCCTTCATAGACCATGCGGATCGCCTTGACAGCGTCCTCCTCGGCGACCAGCTTGACCCGGAGAAGGAACTTTCCATGCTCGGGGCACACCGACAGCGTGCTGTAGCGCCGGTTCTGATCGCTGACCCATTTTCCGTGGGCCATCTGGATCTGACACTTGGGACAGAGGTTCTCTTCCCCGCCGAGCAGGGTCAGGGCATCCTCCTTGTCTTTGAGGCCGTGGAACACCCGACGGTTGATGCAGCCGGGGATCTGTGCGCCGTGGAAGCCGTTTTCATGTGCTTCCACTGAGCGTCCGTACTCTGCCATGCCGCGGGGCAGATCCAATCTGGTGCAGAGGATCGCCGTGTGGTAGGCATCGCCCAGCGCATCATGGGCAGGGCGGGTGGCTTCCACACCGGCCATCTGCATGGCAGTCTTGAGCGCTTTCTGGGCGCTGGAGCCGTCGGTCTGGCTGTTGAAGATCATCTGGGCATTGTACCAGCGATCGACCCATGTGCTGTCGAGCCCATGCAGCGCCATGTTCTCCTTCAGGATACCGATATCATCGAAGCCCCATGTGAGGAACACACAATCGTCACCGCACCACTCACGGAAGCGTTCGATGGCTTCGGGAAAGGGAACGCCGAACTCTGCCAGCTGGGAATCCTTGATACCGGTCAGGGAGCTGACTTTTTTATTCAATTTGCGAAATACCTTGGGCTTGATCAGGACCTGGAACTCATCGCCCACGATCTGGCGGTCCGTCACACGGACGGCACCGATCTGGATGACCTCGCCCCGAAATTTTTCGGGGGCGCGCTTGGCAGAGTAAGAACCGGGCCACGCCTGATTCCATTCCATGTCCAGCACGATATACTGCATACTGTAACTGCTCCTTTTTTATCTAAAGGATATCATATCATAAGAGGCTCCCTGTTGTAAATACCGACCTTTCCGCATAGACATACAGAGAAAGGCGGGGATGCAAATGCCTATTTTATATTTGAGCCCATCCACACAGGAATTCAACCCCTATGTGACAACGGGCAACGAAGAATACTGGATGAACAGACTGGCCGATGAGATGGAGCCCTATCTTCTGGCCTCGGGGATCGACTTCGTGCGAAACGATCCTGCGGCCAATGCGGCGGCGGCCATCCGCCAGTCCAATGCGGGGGACTATGACTTCCATCTGGCTCTGCACTCCAATGCATCGGGACCCGGACGGGAGGGGATGAACCGGGGCATCGAGATCTACTATTACCCGGGGAGCGCTGACTCACTCAGGATGGCACAGATCCTGGTGGATAATCTGAAGCCGATCTATCCGCTGCCGGATAAGGTGCAGGCGATCGCCACAAGGAGCCTTGGAGAGGTCAGCCGTACCAATGCACCGGCGGTACTTGCGGAGCTGGGGTATCACGACAACCGTGAGGATGCCGTGTGGATCGAAACGGAGCTGCCCAATATCGCCTCCCAGATCGTGCTGGCAGTGACGGAATATTTCGGCGTGCCGTTCCAGACACCGCAGCCGATCCGAACAGGACGCGTGACCGTCCAGTGGGGCAGGCTCAATATCCGCGATCTGCCGAGCCTTGATTCTACGGTGCTGACACAGGCAGAGAACGGCGAACAACTGACGATCTACGGTGAGGAGGGGAACTGGTATTCCGTGGGCCTGCGGGGGCTGGTAGGCTATGCGGCCTCGGCCTATGTGGTGATAGACTAATTGAAGGTGTTCCCGTCCTTGCTGAACATGGCGGCGATCCGCGTCTGCATGGCAGGGAAGGTCGGGTCGAGGACATAGTTGGGGTCTGCCAGTACCTGCTCTGCGGCGGTCTTTGCTTCGTTCAAAAGCGCCATGTCCAGAGAAAGATCGGCAGCCTTGAACTGGGGCAGACCGTGCTGACGGCTGCCGAAGAAGTCGCCGGGACCACGCAGGGCCAGATCCTCCTCGGCGATCTTGAAGCCGTCGTTGGTCTTGCACAGGGCCTTGAGCCGTTCCAGCGTCTGTTGATTTTTGTTGGAGGAGAAAAGCACGCAATAGCTCTTATCTTTGCCGCGGCCCACTCGGCCGCGGAGCTGATGGAGCTGGCTCAGACCGAAACGGTCGGCATTCTCGATCACCATCAGGGTGGCGTTTGGCACATCCACACCGACTTCGATCACAGTGGTCGCTACAAGGATATCCAGTTCGTGGCGGGAGAACGCACCCATGACCCGTTCCTTCTCGGCGGCCTTCAGTTTGCCGTGGAGCAGACCTACCCGCAGATCCGGGAATACGGCCTGCTGCAGGCTCTGGGCCCATACCTCGGCGGAACGGATGCTGTCGAACTCACTTTCCTCCACGGCAGGGCAGACCACATAGATCTGATTCCCGGCTGCGGCGTGCTTGCGGATAAAGGCGTTGATCCTTGCACGCATGCTCTCGCCCACGAGGAAGGTGTCGATGACCTGTCTCCCGGGCGGGAGCTCATCGAGGATGGAGATATCCAGATCGCCGTAGACCATCAGGGCCAGCGTCCTTGGGATCGGTGTGGCAGACATGACCAGCAGATGCGGGCTGCGCCCTTTTTCGGAAAGCGCGGCTCTTTGCGCCACACCGAAGCGGTGCTGTTCGTCCGCGATCACCAGATCCAGCTCACGGAAGGTAACATCTTCCGTCAAAAGTGCATGGGTGCCGACTACAAAGGGCAGCGCACCGGAGGAGAGCGCTTCTTTGATCTGCCGCTTCTCTGCGGCAGGGGTCGAGCCTGTCAGCAGAGCGCTGCGGATGCCGAAGCGCTCGAACAGGGCGGAAAGAGACCTGTGATGCTGCTCAGCCAGGATCTCAGTAGGTGCCATCAGCGCGGCCTGTCGTCCGTTCTTTGCGGCAAGATAGGCTGCGGCTGCCGCTACCATGGTCTTGCCGCTGCCCACATCGCCCTGCAGGAGCCTGTTCATGGGCGTGCCTTTGGCGAGATCTTCTGCGATCTGGCAGATAGAGCGCTGCTGTGCGCCGGTCAAGGTGAAGGGGAGGGCGTCATAAAATGCTTGCAGCGACAGGTCTCTGTAAGGTACGGTCTGCACCTGAGTGCGTCTGCTCCGCATGAGCCGAAGCCCGGCGGCAAACAGGAAGAACTCCTCAAAGATCAGCCGCTTTCTGGCTCTGTCCAGTGCCTCGTGGTCTTTCGGCTCGTGGATGTTGGCATAGGCTTCACGGGCAGAGCAAAGGTCATATTTCTGACGGATGCGCTCCGGCAGCAGCTCCGGCATCTCACCGAGGCAGGCATCCAAAGCCTGATGGATGCACTTGACCAGCAGGGCGTTGGTGATGCCTGCGGTCAGGGCGTAGATCGGCATGATGCGCCGTGTCCTTGTGCCGGGACGGTCCGGCAGTTCAAAGACCGGATTCTGCATCTGGAAGCGGGCATAGTCGCCGGAGAGCGCACCGTAAAACACATAGCTCTCGCCATATCTCAGCTGATCTGCCGCATAAGGTTGGTTGAAGTAGACCAGATCCAGCTTGGCAGTCATATCGGCAACTGTCAGCTTCGTGATGCTCAGACCCTTGCGGATGTGCGCGGTGTGGGGCGCACGCACCACCATGGCTTCAAAGCAGGCGGGCGTATCCGTCTCCAGATCGCGGATGTCCACCATCTTCGTCCTGTCTTCATAGGTGCGGGGGAAGTATGCGATCAGATCGTAGATCGTGCGGATCTCCAGCTTCTCCAGTTGTTTCGCACGGGTCGGACCGATGCCCTGCAATGTGGTGATCGGGGAAAAGATATTCATGCCCACACCTCCTTTTTGCCTATTATAGCCTGTTTTTCCGTTAAGAGCAAGTAAAAGCCTGCCGCTGTGCGGCAGGCTTTCGTGTCATCTTTGATCGATGGGGGTGTAAGGCACACGCAGGACAGCCGCGCGGTAAGCGGGGCGGTGGATGCGGTTGCAGGTCAGGGCCTCTTCCATACGGTTGGCACACCAGCCGGAGACTCTGGCGATGGCGAACAGGGGCGTGAACAGCTCAGGCGGGATCTTCAGGAAATCGTAGATCAGACCGGAATACATATCCACATTGGCGCAGATCGGGATATCCAGATTCTTCAGCTTGGTGATCAGGGGCTTGCCGCACTTTTCGATGCGCATCATCAGCTCCATCTCGTCCTTGCGTCCGGACTTCTCCGCCACTTCCATGGAGTATTTCTTGAGCAGCTCACATCTGGGATCGGATTCGGTATAGATGGCATGGCCCAGACCGTAGATCTTGCCGGAGCCGTCGTTGGCCTGACCGCGCAGGATCTTTGCCAGATAGTGGGAGATCTCATCTTCATCTTTATGATCCTTGACATGCTCCTGCACATCGCGGAACATCTCCATGACCTTGGCATTGGCGCCGCCGTGGAGCGGGCCCTTCAGAGAACCGATCGCGCCTGCGATGGCGCTGTAGGTATCCGTGTGTGAGGAGGACATGGCACGGCACACGAAGGTGGAATTGTTGCCGCCGCCGTGCTCTGCGTGGATCATCAGCATCAGATCCAGCAGATGGGCCTCTTCCGCTGTGAATTTTTTATCCTTTCTCAGCATCCGCAGGAAGTCCTCCGCCACATTGAGCTGCGGCTTGGGATTGTGGATGTAGAGGCTCTTGCTGTCAAAATAGTGGCGCTTGGCTGCGTGAGCATGGGCCACGATGGTGGGGAAGCGTGCCACCAGCTCGATGGACTGGCGCATGAGATTCTCTGCCGAAAGATCGTCGGGGCGGTCATCGTAGGAGTACAGTGCAAGCACGCTGCGGGAGAGCTGGTTCATGATATCCGGGCTGGGATTGCGGAGGATCATGCTCTCCATAAAGCCGTCGGGGAGCTGTCTGGCCTCTGCCAGCATGGCTTCAAACTCAGCCAGCTGCTCCTTGGTGGGGAGCAGACCTGTCAGCAACAGGAATACGACCTCTGTAAAGCCGAAGGTGTTGTTCCTGCGGTGGGACTCTACGATATCCTCCAGACTGATGCCGCGGTAGTACAGCTTGCCGGGCATGGGCACACGGGTACCGTCCTGCATATAGTAGCCCTGCACGCTGCCGATGTTGGTCACACCGATGAGGACGCCTGTGCCGTCTGCATTGCGAAGACCGCGATGGACATTGGGATCCATCTGATCCTTGGGCAAAGACGCGTACTGATCGGCCATGAGGGCCTTGAGCCGAAGCATATATTCATGTGTCTTGGATGAGATCATAAGACCGCCTCCCGGGGATAGAATGGATATAGTGTACACGACATTCCATAAAATTGCAAGAGAAAAAATGAAAATTTCATATTTTGCAAGAAAAATGGCATTATCATAAAATAATACGGCTTGTTTTGCAAGAAAATAAAAAATAACTTGCAAAACGCATGGGGACTTGCGGGAAAGTACAAGTTGTGATATGTTATGCACAGAAAATGTTGCAGAAAGGATCTGTGGATATGACTGATTTTAAGAAACTGATCGCATCGTTTGCGGAGTGTGACTGCGGTGTGCAGCACCGCTGTGATATCAAGGATATCCGTGTTGGCAGCGGTCTCGTCCGGGAAGTGGGAAGGATCTTGCAGGAAAACGATTTCCCCCAAAAGCTCCTGCTGGTGGCGGACCGCAATACCATCCGTGCCGCTGAGGGCATCGTGGAGAGCCTGCAGGGGTTTGAGGTCGAGCAGTACATCTATGAGGATCTCCGTGTCGCCACATTTGATGATGTGCGTTTGGTGGAAAGTTATTTTGACCGTGTGGACGGTGTTTTGGCTGTTGGCACCGGTTCGATCCACGACCCCTGCCGTATGGCCTGCGCGCGGCAAAAGAAGCCGTTGGCCCTGTTCGGCACAGCGCCCAGCATGGATGGCTTTGCGTCCTACAATGCGCCTTTGGTCGATGGCAATTTCAAGACCAGCCCGCCTGCCAAGTGCCCTGAGATCATCATCGCCGATACCAAGATCCTGGCGGAGTCTCCCAAGGCGCTGAAGTCAGCCGGTTTTGGCGATATGGTCAGCAAATATGTGGCTTTGATCGATTGGCAGGTATCACATCTCGTGACCGGGGAACACTATTGTGAAAAGGTGGCAGGTCTCACCAGATATGCTACAGATAACCTGATGCGGATGGCGGATAAGATCACCCTCAGCGATGAGGAAGCTGCCGGCGCGGTGTTTGAATCGCTCCTGATGACGGGCATCGCTATGGCCTTCACCCAGACCTCCAGACCGGCCAGCGGCACCGAGCATATCATGGCCCATTATTGGGAGTGTCTGGAACTGCTGGAAGGCAAGATCCCCAATTACCACGGCGAGGATGTGGGCGTGACCACATTGATCAACCTGAAGTTCTACAATGAGCTGATCAAAAAAGAGTCGATCCGCACCCACAAGGAGATCAACGATTGGGACGAGATCCTCAGCGTGTACGGACCCTTGGCAGAGGAGGTCCGCAAGATCAACTCGCCCGATACCATCACCGATGAGATCGACCCTGAAAAGCTGGTCGAGCTTTGGCCCGAGATCGTGAAGATCGTGCAGTCTGTTCCCTCCTATGAGGAGTGCCTTGCCGCCATGAAGAAGGCGGGCTGCAAGACCACCATCGAGGAAGTCGGCAAGGGCAGTGAGTTCGTGGCAAAGAGCTTCCTGTATCATCCTTATATGCGCCGTCGTCTCTCTCTTCGCCGCCTTGCCAATATGATCGACTAAAATTCAAATTTCGTTCCGAAACTTGTCATATTTTCTTCATAAATATACTTTACGATATCGGCAAACAGACTAACAAAAGGAGCGATCCTTCTATGGAAGACAACAGATATGAGTTTGGGTTTGAGCCCATGGATGAGCAGCCTGCACAGCAGTCTCATGAAGAACGCCGCTATACCTACAGTCCCTACGATCAGCCCCCCAAAAAGCCCAAAAAGGAAGGTAAAACAGGGAAGCTGATCCTTCTGGTCGCCGTGGTGGCGATCTTGGGCAGCATCGGCGGTTCTCTTCTGACCTCCGCCGTGTCCGGTATCCGTGAGCCCGATAAGACGATAGAGGCACCTGTCGCAGAAGAAGGCTATGTGCTGGAAAAGCACGCACTTCCCGAAAAGCTCTCGACCAACGACACCGGCAAGACCCTCTCTGCCGCGCAGGTCTATGAGCTGACGGTCAACTCCGTGGTAGGCATCCAGACCGAGGCTACTATGAATGCCTTTGGTCAGGAAGCGGTGTCTGCCTCCGCAGGCTCCGGGTTCATCCTCTCCGAGGACGGCTATATCATCACCAACTGCCATGTGGTGGAGGGTGCGGATAAGATCACGGTGGATCTGTTCAACGGTGACAGCTTCCCGGCACTGCTGGTCGGCTCAGACAGCAGCTTCGATATCGCGGTACTGAAGATCGAGGCCGAGGGTCTGCCTGCCGTCAGCGTGGGCGATTCCGACAAGCTGAAGGTCGGTGAAGAGGTGGTCGCCATCGGCAATCCTCTGGGCGAATTGACCTTTACTATGACAAACGGCATCCTGTCTGCCCTCGACCGTGAGATCAATACCGACGGCAATCCGCAGAATATGCTGCAGACAAATGCCGCCATCAACTCCGGCAACTCCGGCGGTCCTCTGTTCGATATGGACGGCAATGTGATCGGTGTCACCACTGCCAAGTATTCCGGCTCCACCTCTTCCGGCACGACCATCGAGGGCCTTGGCTTCGCGATCCCCATCAATGAAGCCTTGAAGGTGGCCTACGATCTGGTCGAGCATGGCTATGTGAAGGGGCAGGCTTATCTTGGTGTGACGGTCGCTACACTGGACAGCCAGACGGCTTCCTACTACAGTCTGCCCGTCGGTCCCCGTGTGGAGCAGGTCTCGCCCGGTAGCTGTGCGGAGAAGGCCGGCATCAAGGTGGGCGATATCATCATCGTTTGTGACGGTGTGGAGGTGGAGAACAACCCTGCTCTGCTGGCAGAACTGAAAAAGCATCATGCCGGTGAGACCATCGTGCTCAAGGTGTTCCGCGCCGGTGCCGAGATGGAGATCTCCGTCACGCTGGACGAGAAGCCTTCTCAGGCTGAGATCGATGCTTCCATGGAGGAGTACGAACAGCAGCGTCAGCAACAGCAGCAGCCCCAGACCCAGCAGCCCGAGCAATACCAGGGCGGCTACTATTACCAGTTCCCCTTCGGGTTCGATTTCTTCAATTGACCAAAAGCGCCTTTCCGAAAAGGAAAGGCGCTTTTTCGTACCTGACAGCACCGAATATTATACCATCTGCTACGCAGATCGCGGCCGTCAGGGGTCTGACGGGCCCTACGCATGCCCCCCCACCGTAGGGCGGG
>JAFSHB010000046.1 GCA_017440525.1 Oscillospiraceae bacterium
ACGACGGGGCTTCTGGTCTGCAGATCCTCCGCGGCGTCCTCATGGTCGTCGATCAGACGCTCCTCGATGGTGACGATGACTTCCTTCTCCACCTTGCAGCCCAGCTCTTCGGCAGCCAGCGCGGCGGTGTCATAGTCGATGGTCTGGTTGACGGAGGCCATGATGCCAAGGTTCACCAGCAGGTACTTGATGACTTCGGCAGCCGTCTTTTTCATGCGGGAGGCCAGCTCACCGACGGTGATCTCATCAGGGATCTTGACCACCAGCGGTGCCTTCTTGGCGACCTCCATCTGCAGACGGCGCATCTTCTCCTGATCCTCATTGCGGCGCTTGTTACCGCCGTACTTGCTGCGGTTCTGCTGCTTGTTCTTATTCTGGATCTTCTGCTTGCCGCCGGAATAGTTCTGGGCGCGCTCGGAGACCAGCACATCCACACGGTCGTCAAAGCGGTCGGCATTGACGGTGACGGCAGAGGTGTCGATCACGCGGCGCTCCCGCTTGCGCTCAGGCTCCTTGGGCTTCTCAGGCTTGGCTTCGGGCTTCGGCTCAGCCTTGGCTGCGGGCTTTTCCGCAGGCACTTCGGCCTTGGCGGCTCCGTCGGTCTTTTCTTCCTTCTTTTCTTCTGCCTTGGGGGCTTCTTCCGCCTTGGGTGCGGCTGCTGCCGTGGCAAAGACCTGTTCGATGGAATCGATCTGATTGCGCTGGGTCAACACATCGAACAGGACATTGAGCTGCTCCTCCGTCAGCACCTGCTGGCTGGACTTGGGCTTTTCATAAAATTCCGCGACCAAAGCGGTGATCTCCTTATTAGAGACACCGAGATCCTTGGCCATATCACCGATACGATACTTCACAAGACTACTCATATATGATAGCCACCTCCATTGATAGAGAACTACGATCTGTTGGGCTTTTTCCTGCCCATTCGAATGTTTTTCCGGTGCGCCTTTTCTTCCTTGCGGCGCTTGACTACGCGCTCGACCTGCTTTTCCAGCGTTTCGATCAGCGCGGTGTGCGATCCCTGCTCCGGCAGGGCCTTGACGAAGGCCAGCGCCAGCGCCACATCGATCAGCGCCGCCATGGCACAGGCATTGCAGCCAAGGGCATCGCCCAGCTCATCCTTGGTAAAGGGGACCTTCACCACAGGGGGCTTGCCGCCTGCCGTAAAGGACGCGGCACGGCGGACCGTATTGTCTGCGGCGTCCTTCGCCAGGATCAGGAGCCTTGCGTGACCGGCGCGGCACTGTGCGCCCACAGGTTCTTCCCCGATGGCGATATTGCCGCCCCGACGGGCAAGACCAAGATAGCCGAGGGCTCTGTTATTCTCCATCTGTGTCGCCCTCCTCCATCCTTCGGGTCAGATCCTCATAGATCTCCGCCGGGATCGCCATCTCAAAGGCCCGTTCCAGCGCCTTGGACTTGATCGCTCTTTTCAAACACGCACCGTCCGGACACAGGTAGGCACCACGCCCCGGTGCTTTGCCGCGGAAGTCAAGACCGATCTCGCTCTGCGGCGACTTGACCACCCGGATGAGCTCCTTCTTGGGCTTCATCTCCCGGCAGCCGACACATTGACGCATGGGAATCTTTTTCTGCATGGGGACCTCCTGTCTCCGGGACCGGTCACTCTTCGACCGGTGCTTCTTCTGCTTCGGGCAGAGCCTCATCAGCCTGAGAGACAGGCTTGATATCGATCTTATAGCCGGTCAGGCGAGCCGCCAGACGGGCATTCTGGCCCTCCTTGCCGATGGCAAGGGAAAGCTGATCGTCGGGCACGATCACGCGGCAGGCCTTTGCCATGCCGGGCAGGACCGTAACAGATTCCACATCGGCAGGTGCCAGTGCGGAGGCGACGAACTGCTCGGGCTCATCGGACCAGACCACGATGTCGATCTTCTCACCGCGGAGCTCATCGACCACAGCGCCCACACGGCCGCCTCTGGGGCCGACACAGGCACCCACGGCATCGATGTTCTCTTCGGTGGCGCAGACGGCGATCTTGGTGCGGGAGCCGGCTTCACGGGCAATGGACTTGACTTCCACGAGACCGTTCTCGATCTCGGGCACGTTCAGTTCGAACAGGCGCTTGACAAGTCCCGGATGGGTGCGGGAGACGATGACCTGCGGGCCACGGTTGTTGCGGCGGACCTCCACCACATACACACGGATGGTATCGCCTTCCTTGAATTCTTCACCGGCCACACGCTCGGAGGCCTTCATAAGGGCATCGGTCTTATCGCTGCCGGTGCCGATGCGGATGGTCATATCGCCGGAGTTCTCGATGCGAAGCACCGTACCGGTGAGGATCTCATGTTCCTTGGAAGAGAAGCTCTCAAAGACCATGCCGCGCTCTGCTTCGCGGATGCCCTGGATGATGACCTGCTTGGCGGTCTGGGCGGCGATGCGGCCGAAGTCCTTGGTCTGCACATCCACATTGACCAGATCGCCCAGCTCGGCGCGGGCCGTGATCTTTCTGGCTTCGTCCAGAGAGATCTCCGTGGCGGGGCTGAATACCTCCTCGACCACTTCCTTCTGGACATACATGCTCATCTTATTGTCCTGCACATCGACGAACACATTATCGGTGTAGCCGTCTTTGTCCTTCTTGTAGGCCGCGACCAAGGCCTGGGTGATCTTCTCCACCATGTAGGTCTGGGGGATGCCCCGCTCTTTTTCCAACTGTGCCAGTGCGGCAAAGATCTCTGCGTTCATTGCAAAAATTCCTCCTTAGAATTCCACATACAGCCGCACGAGGGCGACTTCCTGTTTCTTCAATGTGATATCATCAACGGTCACATCGCCGTTGTCATAGCCCCTGAGGACACCCTTGATCTCCTTGGAGCCGTTTTTGGGCTGATAGAGCTTCACCAGCACCGGGGAGCCCATGAACTGCTCGAAGTCGGAGGGGCGCTTCAGAGCCCTATCCAATCCGGCGGAGCAGACCTCGAAATGGTAGCTCTCGGGGATGGGGTCTTTCTCATCCAAAATGGGGTCCACCGCTCTGGACACAGCCTCGCAGTCGGAGATATCCACACCGCCGACCTTGTCGATATAAAGCCGCAGATACCATTCGCCGCCCTCGCGGACATATTCCACATCCCACAAGGAACAGCCCTTTTCCTGCACCACAGGCTCTGCGAACTGACGGACCTGATCTGTGATCTTCACGATATTCGCTCCTTTCCTACAGCCAGACTCAACAAGAAAGACTGGGGAGTTTTCCCCAGCCTTCAGTCAAGTCTACATACATTACCCATATTATAATGCCCGAAACGGAAAATTGCAAGAGCTTTTTGCCATATTTTTTCGTTTTTTTCCAAAGAGATCCACCATTTTTCGGAAAATATCCCGCAAGAGCCCACACAGGAGGATACGGATCGCCACGGCGAGCCTCGCGATGACATTCGTTGTACGAACTGCCTGCACGCGGCGGCCGAGGGTCCGCCCTGTTGTGGTACCCAAAATTGACAAACGCTCGTTTCCTCGCTGCTGATTTTGACCACGGCCACTCATTCGGCTCCTTTTCTCTGCCACAGGCAGTAGTCGCCCCATTCCCCGCCCTGCAGATGCGGTGCGTAGGGCCGTCAGACCCCTGACGGCCGTAACTGCCTGCACGCGGGCGACCAATGGTCGCCCCTACGGCATGATCGGCAGTGCATTCGTGTTCGTAGGGGCGGGCAGAAGGTGAATTGCCCGAAGGGCAAGAGATGCTGGCCTGGGCCATTGCCCGCCCGCTATTTGGATCGTCGCGAAGCAGACACCATAATTGTTGATCAACAAAGCTCCAAGCCCTTACGGGGCTTGGAGCTTTGTTATCATATCCTTTTCGCGATCTCCTTGAGGAAGGTCTCGCTGTCCACGGCGGTGGCGGAGAAGCCTTCTTCGCAAAGCCCGACCAGGTCCTTGGTCATGATGCCGTCGGAGAGGGTCTTGAAGCAGGCAGCTTCCAGACGGTCGGCAAAGGCCTCCAGATCGGAAAGACCGTCCAATTGGGCGCGCTTGCGGAGCGCACCTGTCCATGCGAAGATGGTCGCCATGGGGTTGGTGGAGGTCTTTTCGCCCTTCTGCCAGCGGTAGTAGTGCCGCGTCACCGTGCCGTGGGCGGCCTCATATTCCGTGGTGCCGTCGGGGGCGACCAGCACAGAGGTCATCATGGCAAGAGAGCCGAAGGCCGTGGAGACCATGTCGCTCATCACATCGCCGTCATAGTTCTTGCACGCCCAGATGAAGCCGCCCTCGGAGCGGATCACTCTCGCCACGGCATCGTCGATCAGGGTGTAGAAATACCGGATGCCCAGCTCCTCGAATTTGGGAGCGTAGGAAATGAACTCCTCCTCGAAGATCTGCTTGAAGCGGCCGTCGTAGACCTTGGCGATGGTGTCCTTGGTGGAGAACCACAGATCCTGCTTCGTGTCCACAGCGTACTGGAAGCAGGCTCTGGCGAAGGAGCGGATGGAGCTGTCCTTGTTGTGAGCGCCCTGCCAGACGGCGGGACCGTCCACCTTCTGCACGAGAAGCTCCGTCTTTTCGCCGTCCTCGGCTTCAAAGATGAGGGTGGCCCTGCCGGGCTTCTCGGTGTAGAGATCCACGGCCTTATACACATCGCCGTAGGCATGGCGGGCGATGGTGATGGGCTTTTTCCAGTTTTTGACCACAGGCTTCACCGCATCGATAAGGATCGGTGCGCGGAACACCGTGCCGTCTAAGATGGAGCGGATCGTGCCGTTGGGGCTCTTCCACATCTCGGTGAGCTGGGGGTATTCCTCCATGCGCTGTTTGTTTGGCGTGATGGTGGCGCACTTGACGGCAACGCCATACTTCTTCGTGGCATTGGCGGCGTCCACCGTCACCTGATCTTTGGTCTCGTTGCGGTGCAGCAGACCAAGGTCGTAGTATTCTGTTTTCAGATCCACATAGGGAAGGATCAGGGTGTCCTTGATCATCTTCCAGAGGATGCGAGTCATCTCATCGCCGTCCATTTCGACCAGCGGCGTTTTCATTTGAATCTTTTCCATAAATAGTACCTCCTAAAGGCTCCCCTTCCTCCGGCCTAAGAGCCGCCCTTCGGGCGGTTGGCCTATGTACGCCCGCCTGCGGGCGGGTGTGTCA